>CAYZSG010000266.1:0-6499 GCA_964481045.1 uncultured Candidatus Odyssella sp.
CGTCGGGCGGGGACGCGATATGTAGGGTGCGGCGCGGCGGGGTGTCAAGGAAGGGAGCGGCGATGCGTCTCGGGCCGCCCGTCGCGATGCTCAAGAACGCTTTCCCGCGCCCGGCTCCGCCTCCTCTTCCTTGCGAAGCTTCGCGAGAAGGGCGCCACCGCGGTTGAGCGCGCCGAAGCCGCTGGTGACCGCGGTCGCCATCTCGATCACCTTGTGCAGATCCTGCCAGCTCGCGCCATTTCGTCGCGCGGCGCGCGCGTGCCAATAGGCGGCATCGTGCCCCTCGACCAGAAGCATGCCGAAGCAGAACAGCTGGATCGTCCTGACGTCGAACATGCCCTGGGGCGCCAGGGCATGCGCGCGGATCTTCTCCGCGAGCAGGGAGAATTCCGGCGCGACGGTGCCGCTCAGTTCCATTCGCGCCGCGGGCAGCGGAGGAACCACGCCGAACAGCTCCGCATAGGTCCGGCCGAACGCGTCGAGGTCGTCCGCGAGCGCGTGGCGGGAGGGAGAACGTACCTTGGGTGCGCGTTTCATGGGCTTCGCTGTTATTTCATGACGGAGGGCAGAAATGTCGCGATGTCGGGGATGAGCACGATCAGGAGCACGAGCAGGATCGGGCAGGCGATGAACGGCAAGGCGGCGCTCACCACTTGCCGGATCGTGGTTCCCGGTGGGGCGACGCCGAGCATGACGAACAGGATCAGCCCGAACGGCGGCGTGAGCAACCCGATCTCGAGCGACAGCAGCAGGATGATGCCGAACCAGATAGGATCGAACCCATACTGCGCCGCGATCGGCATGAAGATCGGGAGGCTCAGCATCATCATCGAGACCTGATCCATGAAGCAGCCGAGCACGAGCATGATCGTGAACATCACGGCCAGCATGGCGAGCGGCGGAATCTTGAAGCCGGTCGCCCAGGCGATCAGGCCGCTGCTGGCGCCCGAGAAGGCCAGCAACTGGCTGAACGTCGACGACGCGAAGATGATGAGCAGCAGCATTCCCGTCACGGCGATCGTGCCGCGCAGCGACTTGACGATCACCTGCCAGGTCAGGGCGCGGTAGAGGCCGGCCAGGGCGACGACGGAAAGCGCGCCGAACGCGGCTGATTCGGTCGGTGTGGCCCAGCCGAGGATCATCAGCCCGACCACGCAGAACACGATGAGCCCCATCGGCGAAACGTCGACGGCGAGGCTCCGCAGCTTCTCCCGGGCCGAGGACGGAGCGACGTCGTAGCCCGGCGCGCAGCTCGGGTCGATCTTCACCCGAACCGCGACGACGATGACGTACATGCACGCGAGGATCAGGCCGGGCAGTATGCCGGCGATCAAGAGGCCGCCGATGTCGATACGGGCGAGGCTGCCCAGTAGCACGGCGAGGCCGGACGGCGGGATGATCATGGCCAGCGCGCCGGTTCCCATGATCGGGCCCATCGCCATGCTGGGGTGATAGCCGCGGCGCAGCATTTCCGGGACCATCAGCGAGCCCAGCATCGCCGTGTTCGCCATGCTGGAGCCGGACAGCGCCGCGAAGATCGTGCCGCCGCCGATCGTGAGGTAGCAGAGGCGCCCCGGCACGCGGCCCATCAGCTTGTCGAGCGCGTCGAAGACGCGGACGGCCATGCCGCTGTGGAACAGCACCTCGCCCATGATCAGGAACAGCGGGACCGGCGCGAGCGCGTAGACCGTGACCGAGGTGACGGCGTTCCCGATCAGCTGGACGATGCCCGCCTCGCCGCCGAAGACGAGCACGGCGGCGACGAGGTTCACGAGTAGGAACGAGAACGCGACCGGAATGCCGAGCAGCATCAGGACGACGATGCCGCCGACCATCAGGCCGAAGCTGCCATACCACGCCATCGGCTACGCCGAAGTCCGTTCCGCGGCCTTCGTGTCGTAATAGGATTCGCCGCGCGCCACGAAGCGCAGGAACTCGGTGGCCGTGAGCAGAAAGGCCAGGCTCATCGGGCCGTAGAGCAGCCAAACCGGCATCGGGAACGAACGGACGTCGGTTTCGCCGCTGATTGCGGCGTTCTCCGTCATGCGAAACGCATAATATGCGATGACCAAACTCAGGCCGCTGCAGACACAGTAGACCGCCACGGCCAGGATCCGCCGCGCGCGCCCGCGGAGCGACGAGATGAGCGCCTCGACGAACACATGGCCCTTGCGCCGCACGAGCCAGGGAGCGACGAGGACCGTTGCATAAAGGAGCACGTACTCGTTCACCGGAACGGCCCAGATGGGCGGACGGAGGCCCAGATTCCGGGTGATCACGTCATAGGCGATGAGAAGAGGCATCGCGGCGATCATCACACCCGTGATGACCGCCAGGCCGATGACGATTCCGTCGTAGAGACGCACGATCGCCGACACGACGGGCGCCGCCCCTTGCGCTCTAGCGCCCGTAGTAGAGCTTCAGCACCGCGGCGCGATCGAGCTCGAGGCCCTTCGTCGCATCGATCCGCGCCCACATCGAATCGTGCGCGGCATCGACATACGCCTTGGCCGCCGCGCCCTCGAGCTTGATCGGCTTCATGCCGGCCTTGACGAACTCTTCCTTCTCCTTGTCGGCCGCCGCCTTGAACGAATCGAACGATTCCTTCTCGTAGGCGACCGTGATCGTCATCAGCGCGCTTTGCGCCGTCGCCGGCAGGGAATTCCACTTCGGGAGATTCATGATCACGTAGGTGCTCGTCCAATACATCGGCGGCTCGATCCAAGATTTGAGCAGCTTGTGCCACCCCGCCGCGCGGACGCCGGCGACCGAGAACCCGATTCCATCGACGGTGCCGCGCTCGAGCGCCGTGTAGATCTCGCCGGTCGGCAGCACGACGGGAATCGCGCCCAGCGCGTTGTAGAACGGCACGTATTGCTCGGAGCTGCGCAGCTTCATGCCCTTGAGATCGACGCCGCCCGACGGCGTGCGCGGCGGATCCTTGGCGAGGAAGATGTGCAGCGGCTCGCCGCCGTCGACGTTCATCAGGAACTTCGCGTTGAGCCGCTTGGCGACCGCCGCGTCGATCAGCGCGATGCCGCCGTTCTGGCGGCGCTCCATCGGCGTCAGGTGCGAACCCGCGAAGGCCGGCGCCTCGGGGAAGATGCCCGAGGCGTAGGTCGGCGCGCTATAGAGCAGATCGACCACGCCGCTCTTGATGGCGTTGCCCTGCTGCGCGATCGGCACGGCTTCCGGCCCGCCCACGAAGTCGATCGCGACGCGCCCGCGGAGCGCGTCGTTCAGCCGCTTGATGTAGGCCTGGAAGCTCTGCGTCTGCGGGAACGTGGTCGGGAACGAGGAAACCGCCCGCAACTTTATTTCTTGCGCCTGGACCACGGCAGGCACGAGGCACGCGACGGCGACCGCCACGCGGACGGCAAGAGCTTGCTTAAACACGGCTTCCTCCCCACGCATGGCGGCATTCAATGCGCCTTCGCGTTGAAAAAAGTGTATCCACTTGATTGGGGCAAGTCAACGCGGCGGGCGTCCGCGCCGGACTCGGCGGCCGCTCCCAGACGTTCTGCGCTCAGCGCTCGGACGAATAGAACGGCGCCGGCACCAGCAAGCGGCTTTCGATCTTGTCCACCAGCGTCGTCATCTTGGACATCTTCTCTTTCCAAACCGGGTGCTGGTTGAGTTCGGCGCGCCGCGCCAGCCGCTCCTCGAAGCTGTTGTGCCGCCACATGCTGATGATCTGGAACAGTTTTCCAGCTTCGGTGGTGTAGTAGCCGACGCACGGCGCGTGGGTTTGGTGCAGCGCGAAGCCGTCGGCGCCGTAGGTTTCGAGGTATTCCTGGAGGCGGCCGGGCTTGACCGAGTAGGTGCGGTGCTCGATGAACATGGATCGTCTCTTCCCTATTCGTGGTTGTGGTCGCGCGCCCTCGTCGATCCCGGACGGCGCGGGCGAGGCAGGCGTTGGCAAGCCGTCGAACGCCAGTGTATACACCTTCGAACACTGATCGAAATCCGGTATGTCTTCGTTGCGAGTTTCCGAACTGGCCCAAGCCCTCGTGTTTCCGAGTTTCCCCGCGCCGGGTCATCGCATCGCCGGGCGCGCGATCCACGGCTATCTGCGCCGCCTGATCCTCGACGGCCATCTCGGGCCGAGCGCCGTCCTGTCGCAAGTTGCGGTTGCGCAGCGGCTCGGGGTGAGCCGCACCCCGGTGCGCGAGGCGCTGCGCAAGCTCGAGGAAGAGGGCCTCGTCGCCTCCGAAATCAATCACCGGGCGCGCGTGAGGCCGCTCGACGTCGGCGAGCTCGACGTCCTCTATGCCCAGCGCATTCTCGCGGAAGCCCTGGCCGTTCGCCTCTCGGTCCAGCGCTTCCGACCGGCCGACATCCGGTCGCTCGAGTCCATGTGCCAGAAAATGTCGAGGGCCGCGGCCAAGGACGACTTCGAAGCGTGGCAGACGAGCCATCGCGATTTTCATCGCCGGCTCGTCGGGCACGGCGGCGACGAGCTGAAGCAGACGCTGCGGCGCCTCGCCGAGCGCAGCGAGCGGTATCTCTACATGCTGTTGCGGCAACTGCGCCCGGCCTGGTGGCGGCGCGGCGAGGCGGAGCACGCCGAGATTCTCGATTGCTGCCGGCGCGGCGACGCGCCGGCCGCGGTCAACCTGATCGCCGGCCACCTCGCGCGCACGGCGCGTCAGCTTTGCGCCCTGCTGGCGGCGGATCGCGATCCGGCCGCCGTCCGCGCCGCGGTGGAATTGCTCGGCGCCGAAGGGCGCAGCGCGAGCATCGCGTCCCATCGAGGCCGCCGGGCCTAGCCGCGCCCCGCAAAGCGCGGATCACATCGTCAAGTCGGAAAGAATGAAGGGGGAGATCTCGTGGCGAAACTGCTCGTACTGTTCCACAGCTTCTATGGACACACCTATCGCCTCGCGGAGGCGGTCGCCGAAGGGGCGCGCGAGGCGACGGCGGATGTCACGCTGAAGCAGGTTCCCGAGCACATCGCTGCGGAGGCGTTGCAGGCCTCGGGCGCGGCGAAGGCCAAAGAGGGCTTCGCCCACGTTCCCGTGGCGACGATCGACGAGCTCACCTCCTACGACGGCATCGCGTTCGGGACCGGCACACGTTTCGGCAACATGAGCTCGACGATGCGCAACTTCCTCGACCAAACCGGCCGGCTCTGGGCGGAGGGAAAGCTCATCGGCAAGGTGGCGACCGTATTCTGCTCCACGGGAACCGGCGGCGGCCGCGAGACGACGATCGTCTCGACGTGGATCACGCTCGCGCATCTCGGCATGATTCTGGTGCCGATCGGCTATGGCGCGCCCGGGATACGCGACACCTCCGAAGTGCACGGCGGATCCCCGTACGGCGCCGGAACGGTGCAACGCGCCGCGGCGCCGCGGCCCAGCAGCCTGGAGCTTGGTATCGCGCGGTATCAGGGAAAGGTCTGGGCGCAGGCGGCGGTGCGCCAACGCGCGTAGCGGCGCGATCACATCCGAACGTACTTGTTCGGCAGAAGTTCGCGCGGCGCCACGGCGACCAAGCCGCCGTCGCGCGGAACGATGACGCGGCAATCGGGCGCGAAATCCGTCAGCATCTCGCGGCAGATGCCGCAAGGGCTCACCACCTGGATCGCCTGGTTCGCATCGCGCGGCCGCGGATGGCGCACCGAGACGATGGCCGCGATGTCGCGGTCGCCGAGGGCCATCGCCGTGCCGACCGCAACCGCCTCGGCGCACACCGAGGCGCGCCCCACATAGGTGTCGAGGTGCAGGCCGGTGTGGATCCTGCCCGAGCGCGTGCGCAGCGCCGCCGCGATGTGATGGCGGTTCTCGGCGTAGCGCTCGCGGATGAGAGCGCGGGCGACATCGACCAGCGCGCGGTCTTCGGCGGTCAATTCCTCGGCCATGGGGTGCGGCGCGGCCTTACATCACCGCGCCGATCTGCCACGGCACGAACTCGTCGGCGCCGAAGCCCTGCGCCTCCGATTTGCTCTTCTCGCCCGAGGCGATGCGCAGCATCAGGTCGAAAATCTCCTTGCCCTTCTCGGCGACCGTGGCGCCGCCTTCGACGATCGTTCCGCAGTTCACGTCCATGTCGTCGACCATGTGGTGATAGATGCGCGCGTTCGTCGCGAGCTTGATCGAGGGCGACGGCTTGCAGCCATACACCGAGCCGCGGCCGGTGGTGAAGCAGATGAGATTGGCGCCGCCGGCCACCTGCCCCGTCGCCGAGACCGGATCGTAGCCCGGCGTGTCCATGTAGACGAAGCCCTTGGCCGCGACCTTTTCCGCATATTCGTAGACATCGACGAGATTCGTCGTGCCGCCCTTGGCGACGGCGCCGAGCGATTTCTCGAGGATCGTCGTGAGGCCGCCGGCCTTGTTGCCGGGCGAGGGATTGTTGTTCATCTCTCCCCGGTTGCGCGCGGTGTAGTCCTCCCACCACCTGATGCGCGCGATCAGCTTCTCGCCGACCTCGCGCGACACCGCGCGCCGTGTCAGCAGGTGTTCGGCGCCGTAGATCTCCGGCGTCTCCGAGAGGA
>CAYZSG010000267.1:0-6485 GCA_964481045.1 uncultured Candidatus Odyssella sp.
AGGACATGGACGAAGCCAAAGTCCGGCGGTATTTGACGGTTTAGGCGAGCTGTCTGACGCGTAGGGGCGCGCTGCGCGCGCCCTTTCCGCACAAAATCAACGCACGCGGTGCATGGGGGTGCGTATGCCCGCCGTGTTGAGGCAGGGCGTGCGCAGCGCGCCCCTACGCCGTCGGCGCTGTACGAAGCTGTCGAGGACTCAACCATGAAAGACCTCCAAGGCAAGACCGCCATCGTCACCGGCGCCGCTTCGGGCATCGGGCTCGGCATCGCGCGCACCTTGGCGCGCGCGGGAATGAACGTCGTCCTGGCCGATATCGAAGATGCGCCGCTCGCGCGGGCACGGGCCGAAATCGAAGCGCTCGGTGCCGAGGCCATTGCGGTCAGGACGGACGTTTCCGACCGCGCTTCGGTGATGGCCGCCGCGGCCGCGGCCGAGCGCGCGTTCGGCGAGCTGCACGTCGCCGTCAGCAACGCCGGCGTTTCGATGCACAATCAGGCGCTCGCCGAGATCTCGCCGGCCGACTGGAACTGGCTGATCGGCGTGAATCTGCTCGGGGTCATCCACGGCATCCAGGCGTTCCTCCCGCTGCTGCTGAAGCACGGCGAAGACGCGCATCTCGTCAACACCGCTTCGATCGCCGGTTTCCAGGTGAACCCGGACATGCACAGCGCCGGCTACGCGATGACGAAATACGGTGTCGTGGCGCTGTCCGAGGGTCTCGACAACGAGCTGAAGGGCACGAAGGTCGGCGTCTCGGTGCTCGCCCCGGCCGGCGTCGATACGCTGATCTATCGCTCGGCCCGCAACCGGCCCGAGCGATTCGGCGGCGCCAGCGAGCGGCAGAACGAATTGTTTCTCAAAGACCTTCTCGCCGCCGGCTGGCATCCCGACCGCATCGGCGCGCGGGTGCTCGACGCGATCCGCGCCGGTGAGTTCTTCATCTTCACGCATCCCGCGACGCGCGCATGGGTGGAGAAGCGGCACGCGCGGCTGATGGAGGCGTTCGACCGCGCAGTCGCGTGGGAAAAGGCTAACCCCGCCTAATAAGACCGCGGCAGGCCGAGCACGTGCTCGGCGATGTAGGCGAGGATCAGGTTCGTCGAGATCGGCGCCACCTGATAGAGCCGCGTCTCTCGGAACTTGCGCTCCACGTCGTAGTCCTCGGCGAAACCGAAGCCGCCATGGGTTTGCAGGCAGGTGTCGGCCGCGAACCACGAGGCTTCCGAAGCGAGCATCTTCGCCATGTTCGCTTCCGCCCCGCACGGTGTGCCGGCTTCGTAGAGCGCGGCCGCGCGCTTCACCATCAGCGCCGCCGCCTCGCTCTGCGCATAGGCGCGCGCGATCGGAAACTGGATGCCCTGGTTCTGGCCGATCGGCCGGCCGAACACGACGCGCTCCTTCGCGTAGTCGCGCGCCCTGGCGATGAACCAGCGCGCATCGCCGATGCATTCGGCCGCGATCAGGATGCGCTCCGCGTTCATGCCGTCGAGGATGTAGCGGAAGCCCGCGCCCTCCTCGCCAATCAGGCAATCCGCCGGCACTTCGAGATTGTCGAAGAACACTTCCGTCGTGGCGTGATTGATCATCGTGCGGATCGGGCGGATCGTGAGGCCCTTGTCCTTCGCCGCGCGCATGTCGACGAGGAACACCGAGAGCCCCTCGGTCTTCCGCTTCGCCTCGTCGCGCGGCGCGGTGCGCGCCAGCAGCAGCATGAGATCGGAGTGCTCGGCGCGGCTCGTCCACACCTTCTGGCCGTTGACGACGTAGCGATCGCCCTTCTTGACCGCCGCGGTGCGGATTGCGGTGGTGTCGGTGCCGGCGGTGGGCTCGGTGACGCCGAAGGCCTGGAGGCGCAGGCGCCCGGCCGCGATCTCGGGCAGGAAGCGCTGCTTCTGCGCCGGGCTGCCGTGCCGCAGGATCGTGCCCATCGTGTACATCTGCGCGTGGCAGGCGGCGCCGTTGCCGCCGCTGGCATGCACTTCCTCGAGGATCGCCGCCGCCGCGCCGATACCGAGCCCGCTGCCGCCGAACGCCTCCGGAATGAGGCAGCCGAGATAGCCTGCCTCAGTGAGCGCGCGCACGAATTCGGTCGGATAGGCGCGCTCGCGATCGAGCTTGCGCCAATATTCGCCGGGATAGCGCGCGCAGAGCGCGCGGACGCCCTCGCGGATCTCGGCGTGGTCCTCGGGCGGGCGTGAGGCGGCATCGGCCATGGCGCCGGGTTCTAGCAGCACGAGCGGACACGGACAAACACGGACGGGCGGCAGGGCTGGTCTATGTGCGTCCGTGTTCGTCCGTGTTGAGCGCGGCCCCGTTCCGGCCTAGCTTGCCCGCGGGGTATTCTGCGGAGGAACGCGATGCGGTGGCCGGTCCTGTTCGCGCTTGCGCTGGCGGCGTCGCCCGCTCGCGCTCAAACGGAGCCGCCGAAGCCGGCCCAGATCGTGGTCAACGGCTCGGGCGGCGCGCAGGAGGCGGGCTCGAAGAAGGCGTTCTACGAGGAATTCGAGAAGCGCACCGGCATCAAGGTGGTCGCGACCAGCCCGCCCAACTTCGCGAAGCTCGCCGCGATGGTGAAGGCCGGCAACATCGAGTGGACGATTACCGAGCTCGACATCGAGGAGGCGATCCGCGCCGAGCAGATGGGCCTGCTCGAGCCTATCGACGAGAAGACCGTCGACCGCGCGCGCTTTCCCGGAGAGGCGAAGACGCGGAAATACATCTTCTCGCGCGCGGTCTATTCCACGGTGATGGGCTATCGCACCGATGCCTGGCCGGCCGGACAGGGCCCCAAGGATTGGAAGGATTTCTGGGACTCGGCGAAATTTCCCGGACCGCGCGCGATGCAGAACCGCCCGGTCGACAATCTCGAATTCGCGCTGCTCGCCGACGGCGTGGCGCCCGACAAACTCTATCCGATCGACGTCGATCGCGCCTACCGGAGCCTCGACAAGATCAAGAAGCACGTCGCCGTGTGGTGGAAAACCGGCGCGCAATCGGCGCAGCTTCTGATCGACAAGGAGGTCGTGCTCGGCACCGCCTGGAACGGGCGCTATTTCGCCGCGATCTCGAAGGGCGCGCCGATCCACGTCGAGTGGAACCAGGGCAGCCTCAAGGAGAGCGCTTTCGTGATCCCGAAGGGCGCCAAGGACGCCTATTGGGGCCAAAGGCTGTTCGCGGTGATGACCGAGGCGAAGCTGCAGGCCATCTACGCGAACTTCGCGACCTATCCCGGCCTCAACCTCGACTCGATCCAATTCACCGATCCCAAGATCGCGCCCAATCTTCCCACGCACCCGGCGAACCTGCCGCGCCAGTTCTGGCAGGATGCACGCTGGTGGGCCGATAACGGCGCCGCGATGGAAGAGCGCTGGGCGAAGTGGGTGATCGCGAAATAGAAGCGGGCACGAAAACCGGCGCGACGGAAACGCCGCTGCTGGCGGTGGCCGGCGTCGAGCGGCGCTTCGGCCCCGGCGCCGCGGCGCTGGCCGGCGTCGACCTCGCGCTGCGCGCGGGCGAAATCCTCACGCTGCTCGGCCCCTCGGGCTCGGGCAAGACGACGCTGCTGAAGGTCGTCGCCGGTTTCGAAGCGCCCGACAAGGGCCGCGTGACGCTCGACGGGCGCGACATCACCGCGCTTTCGCCGGCCAAGCGCAACATCGGCATGGTGTTCCAGCACTATGCGCTGTTCCCGCACATGAGCGCGGCGGAGAACGTCGCATTCCCGCTCGCGATGCGCGGCCTCGCGCGGCAGAGCATCCTGGAGAAAGTCACCTCCGCGCTCGCGCTCGTCGGCCTCTCCGGCTACGGCGAGCGGCTGCCGCGCCAGCTTTCGGGCGGCCAGCAGCAGCGCGTGGCGCTGGCGCGCGCGATCGTGTTCGACCCGACGCTGCTCTTGCTCGACGAGCCGTTCGGCGCGCTCGATCGCAAGCTGCGCGCGCAGATGCAGGCCGAGGTAAAGAGCCTGCAGCGCCGGCTCGGCATCACGACCTTGTTCGTCACGCACGATCAGGAAGAGGCCCTCGCCCTCTCTGATCGCATCGCGGTGATGAACGAGGGGCGCATCGCGCAGATCGGCTCGGCCGAAGACCTCTACCGCCGCCCGGCGAGCCGCTTCGTCGCCGAATTCGTGGGCGAGGCCAACCTGTTTCGCGGCCGCGCCGGCGTGATCGCCGGGTCCGCGCAGGCACGCACGGTGGAGGTGAAGCTCGAAACCGGCGGCGAGATGCGCGCGAGCCTGCCGCCCGGCGACCGCTCGGTGCATTACGGCGCCGATTTGGCGCTCATCGTGCGGCCCGAGCGCCCGCGCCGCCTCGACGCGGCCGACACGGCGGACAACCGCGTCTCCGGCACCGTAGCCGAGGCCACCTATCTCGGCGAAACGATCCGCTATCGGGTCGCGCTGGAGCGCGGCGGCGAGATCGTGCTGCGCTGGCCCGCGGAGGGCGAGCGCCTCGCGCCCGGCGCGCGGCTCGAACTCGGCTGGAGCGCCGCGGAGATGACCGCGGTGGTGTGGGCATGAGCGCGCGCCGGCAAAGCTGGGCGCCGCTCGCGGCGGGCGCGCTGCCGCTGGCGTTCCTCGGCGTGCTTTTCCTTTATCCGGTTGCGCGGCTGCTGCTGCAGAGTGTCGAGGATGGCAGCCTTCGCGCTTTCGAGCGCGCCGCCACCGATGCGCTTTACGTCGGCGTGCTGCTCGAGACGGTGAAGCTCTCGGTGATCGTGGCCGCGATCTGCCTCGTGCTCGCCTATCCGGCCGCCTACTTCCTCGCGACGGCCTCGCGCGGCTGGGCGGCGCTCGGTTTCGCGTGCCTGCTGCTGCCGTTCTGGACCAGCATCCTCGTGCGCACCTATGCGTGGACCATCGTGCTCGGCCGCAACGGGCTCGTGAACCGGCTGCTGCTCGAGCTCGGGTTCACGAGCGAACCTTTGGCGCTGCTCAACAACGAGACCGGCGTCGTCATCGGCATGGTGCACGTGCTGCTGCCCTACATGGTGTTCCCGATCTACGCCGTGATGCTACGCATCGACCGCGACCTTGCCGCGGCGGCCTCGGGGCTCGGCGCCTCGCCGTGGCGCGTGTTCACGCGCATATACTTCCCGCTCACTTTGCCGGGCGCGTTCGCCGGCAGCGTGCTCGTGTTCGTGATCGCGCTCGGCTTCTTCATCACGCCGGCGATCCTGGGCGGCGGGCGCGTGATCACGATCGGCGTTCTCATCGAGGATCAGGTGCGGCGGTTCCTCGACTGGCCGTTCGCGGCGGCGCTCTCGGCGCTGCTGCTGGCTGCGGCGTTCCTGATCCAGGGCACGTTCCAGCGCGTGCTGCGCGGAGAGACGCGATGGCACTAGGCGCCCGCCGCCCCTCGCCGCAGCGCCGCGCGGTTTTTGCCGCGGCCGCCCTGGTATTCGCGTTTCTGATGCTGCCGCTGGCCGTGATCCTGCCGGTCTCGTTCACCTCGGCGGAGTATCTTAGCTTCCCGCCGCCCGGCTTCTCGCTGCGCTGGTATCAGGCCTATTTCGCCGACCCGATCTGGCTCGCGGCCACGCTACGGAGCCTCGCGATCGCAGCCACCGTCACCGTGCTCGCCACGCTGTTGGGCACGCTGCTCGCCTTCTCGATCGTGCGCGGGCGCTACCCGGGCCGCGCGGTGGTGAGCCAGATCGCGACCGCGCCGCTGGCCGTGCCGACGATCGTCTATTCGGTCGCGGTCTATGGCCTCTTCTCGGCGCTCAAGATCACCGGCGAGTGGCAGGGCATTGCGCTCGCGCACACGGTGCACGCGCTGCCATTCGTCGTATTGATCATGGGGGCGGCGCTGCGCACCGTCGATCCGGCGCAGGAGCAGGCGGCGATGGGCCTCGGCGCCTCGCGGCTCGGCGCGATCCTGCGCATCACCTTGCCGCAGCTGCGCCCGGCGCTGATCTCCTCGGCATTCCTCGCCTTCATCTCGTCGTTCGATGAGCTCGTGATCGCGATGTTCCTGGGCGGCACGTCGATGACCTTGCCCAAGAAGATGTTCGACAACATCCAGATGGAGATCGAGCCCACCGTCGCCGCGGTGGCGATGCTGCAGATCGCGCTCGCCGCGATCGTGCTGGCGCTGGCGGCACGTTTCGGCAGCGGGGCGAGAGTGTTGAATTAGCGAAGCAGGGCGCGCGCAGCGCGCCCCTACGCTTCACACGCCGAGCAGGAATTCCCCGCGCCGCTTCGCCAGCTCGCGCACGGCGCTGACGCCGATATGGGCGATCGTCGTGTCGATCTCGGCCTTGAGAATGTCGATCGCCTGGGCCACGCCCTTTTCGCCGGCGCTGGCGAGGCCGTAGAGGAACGCGCGGCCGATGAGACAGCCCTTCGCGCCGAGTGCCAGCGCCTTCACGACGCTCTGGCCGCGGCGGATGCCGCTGTCGAACAGCACGTCGAGCCGCGCGCCCACGCGCTCGACGATTGCGGGCAGCGCATCGAGCGTCGCGATATCGCTGTCGAGCTG
>CAYZSG010000268.1:0-5459 GCA_964481045.1 uncultured Candidatus Odyssella sp.
GCCGATCCCTGGCGCCTAGCATAGGCCGAAACCGGCGCGGCGCCACCGCCGGCTTGAGGCCTGGCGCGCCGGTTCTTAGGTTAATACGAGCGGCCGAACGTGCGGCCGTCCGTCTCCGCCGCGATCCCAATCAGGCCGATCCTTTCATGCCGCTGCACGATCCGCCCTCTCCGCTCAGCGCCGCCGCTGCGCGTGGGGATGTCGAGACGGTTCGCCGCCTTCTCGCGGAAGCCGCCGCGCCAGACGGCCTCGTGGGCGAGGCCGACGCGCCGCTCTGGCATGTCTGCAATTCCAAGGCGCCGGCGGATCGCCGCCTCGCCGTCGCGACGGCGCTGCTCGATGCCGGCGCGCATGTGCGCCGGGGGAACGCCCATCAGCGCACCGCGCTCCACGCGGCCGCGGCGCGCGGTCCGCGCGCGCTCGTCGAACTTCTGATCCGGCGCGGCGCCTTCACCTGGCAGACCGACGCGGACGGCAAGGACGCCCTCGCCTATGCCCGCAATGGCGACGCGCCCGACAAGGCCGAGATCGTCGCGCTGCTCGACCGGCCGGTCATGCGCGACCCGGTGTTCCGCGAAGCCGTGGGCGCCATCCATCGCGGCGACGTCGCGGCCCTCGATCGCCTGCTCGACGCGAACCCGCGGCTGCTCCACGAGCGCGCGGTCGAGCCGGATTGCTATCCGCGCGATTACTTCCGCGATCCCAAGCTGTTCTGGTTCGTCGCGAACAATCCGATCCTCGTCAAACCGATGCCGCGCAATATCGTGGCCGTCGCGGAGGCGATGCTGGGGCGTGGGGTCGAACAGGCCGATCTCGACTACACGCTCGAGCTGGTGATGAGCGGCAGCGCGGCCCGCGAGCAGGACTTGCAGATCCCGCTGCTCGCCCTGCTCGTCGATGCCGGCGCGACGCCGTCGGACAATGCGATCGTCGTGGCGCTCGCCCATCGCGAGACGAGGCCGGTCGAGGCGATGTTGACGCGCGGGCATGCGCTCACCGCGGTGATCGCCGCCGGCCTTGGCCGCGACGCCGCGCTGCCCGCGCTGCTCGCGGCCGCCGCGCCCATTGAGCGCCAGGCGGCGTTGGCGATGGCCGTCGTCAACCGCCGTGTCGATGCGGCGCGGCTTTGCCTTCAAGCGGGCGCCGACGCCAACGCGTTCATGCCCGTGCACAAGCACAGCGCGCCGCTGCACCAGGCCGCGCTCGACGGCGACGTTGCGATGATGAAGCTCCTGGTTTCCCACGGCGCGCGCAACGACATCCGCGACACGCTCTGGAACGGCACGCCGCTCGGCTGGGCGGTGCATAACGGGCAGCGCGAGGCGGAAGCCTATTTGCGCGCCGCATTCGGGCCCTGATTCACCCGATCCATCCACAGCCATCCCGTTGAGCCTGCGGCGGATTTGCCCGCCTGCGCGCGGTTGACGCTACGCCCGAATCTCCCTAAATCTCCGCCCGGCCGCGCACCGCCGGTGGGTGCAAGCGGCTTCAGCCCGAGAAGGTTGCACTCCGAATGGCGACGCCCATCGCCCAATCAGCGCCGCAAGGCTCGCATGAGCCGGCGGCGCCAATTTCCGCGCGCCCGGCTTGGGCCGATGCGGGATTGTTCCTCGCGGATGGGAGCGTGTTCTGGGGTCGAGGCGCCGGTGCCGTGCGCACCGCGGTGGGCGAGCTCGTCTTCAACACCGCGATGACCGGCTACCAGGAGATCCTCACCGACCCCTCCTACGCCGGGCAGATCATCAACTTCACGTTCCCGCACATCGGCAATGTCGGCACCAACGCCGAGGACATCGAGACGGTGACGCCGGCGGCGCTCGGCTGCGTATTGCGCGCCGACATCACCGATCCCTCGAACTATCGAGCGGCGCAGCATCTCGACGAGTGGCTGAAGCGCCACGACCTGCCGGCGCTCACCGGCGTCGATACGCGCCGCATCACGCGCCGTATCCGCGACGGCGGCGCGCCCAACGCGGTGCTGCGCTACGACCCCGAGAAGCGCTTCGATCTCGGCGACATCATCGCCAATGCGCGCGCCTGGCCCGGCTTGGAAGGCATGGATCTCGCCAAGCAGGTGACCTGCCGCCAGACCTATAGCTGGGACGAGACGCGCTGGACGTTCGGCGAGGGCTACGGCAAGCAGACCGCGCCGAAATACAAGGTCGTCGCCATCGACTACGGCGCCAAGCGCAACATTCTGCGCTGCCTCGCCGACGCCGGCTGCGCCGTCACGGTCGTGCCGGCCACGGCCACGGCCGAAGACGTGCTGCGCCACAAGCCCGACGGCGTGTTCCTCTCGAACGGCCCCGGCGACCCCGCCGCCACCGGCACCTATGCCGTGCCGGTGATCCAGCAGCTCATCAAGTTCGAGTTGCCGATCTTCGGCATCTGCCTCGGCCACCAGATGCTCGGCCTGGCGCTCGGCGCCAAGACCAAGAAGATGCATCTCGGCCACCACGGCGCCAACCATCCGGTGAAGGACCTCGAGACGGGCAAGGTCGAGATCACCTCGCAGAACCACGGCTTCATCGTCGATCCCGCGAGCCTGCCCGCGGGCGTGAAGGCCACGCACGTCTCGCTGTTCGACAACACGCTCGAGGGCTTGAAAGTCGAAGGCAAGCCGATCTTCTCCGTCCAATACCACCCCGAAGCCAGCCCCGGCCCGCGCGACTCCCACTACCTCTTCGACCGCTTCATCGGGTTGATGGAGAAGCGGAAGTGAACAGGAGCCGGGGAGCCTGGGAGGGACATGAATGCTATCGCCTGCATCCTTGCCTGTCTTGAAACCAGCACCAGCGCGGCGCCGAGACGCGCGAAGCGCAACCCTTCCTTCTCCCCGGCTCCCCGGCTCCTGTTAACTTCCCTTCAAACGTATGCCCAAACGAACTGACATCGACAGCATTCTGATCATCGGCGCGGGGCCGATCATCATTGGGCAGGCTTGCGAGTTCGACTATTCGGGCACGCAGGCGGTGAAGACCTTGAAGGACGAGGGCTATCGCGTCGTTCTCGTCAATTCGAACCCGGCCACGATCATGACCGATCCGGGCCTGGCCGACGCCACCTATATCGAGCCGATCACGCCCGACACCGTCGCCAAGATCATCGAGCGCGAGAAGAAGGCGCGGCCCTCCGAGAAGCTCGTGATGCTGCCGACGATGGGCGGCCAGACCGCGCTCAACACCGCGATGGCGCTGGCCGCGCGCGGCACGCTCGACGCGCTCGGCGTGGAGCTCATCGGCGCCAAGCGCGAGGCGATCGACAAGGCCGAGGACCGGCTCAAGTTCCGCGAGGCGATGCAGAAGATCGGCCTCGATTGCCCGCGCAGCCGCATGGTGAGCTCGCCCTCCGAAGCCGAGCACGCGCTCGAATTCGTCGGCCTGCCGGCGATCATCCGCCCCTCGTTCACGCTCGGCGGCACCGGCGGCGGCATCGCCTACAACAAGGACGAATTCCGCGAGATCGTCGTGCGCGCGCTGCGCGCCTCGCCGGTCGGCACCACGCTCGTCGAGGAATCGGTGCTCGGCTGGAAAGAGTTCGAGATGGAGGTGGTGCGCGACCGCAAGGACAACTGCATCATCGTCTGCTCGATCGAAAACGTGGACCCGATGGGCGTCCACACCGGCGATTCGATCACGGTTGCGCCCGCGCTGACCTTGACCGACAAGGAATACCAGATCATGCGCGACGCCTCGATCGCGTGCCTGCGCGAGATCGGCGTCGACACCGGCGGATCGAACGTGCAGTTCGGCGTCGATCCCAAGTCCGGCCGCCAGGTCATCATCGAGATGAACCCGCGCGTCTCGCGCTCCTCGGCGCTGGCCAGCAAGGCGACCGGCTTCCCGATCGCGAAGGTCGCCGCGCGCCTTGCCGTCGGCTACACGCTCGACGAGATCCAGAACGACATCACCGGCGTCACCCCCGCCAGCTTCGAGCCGACGATCGATTACGTCGTCACGAAGATCCCGCGATTCACGTTCGAGAAATTCAAGGGCGCCGATCCGATCCTCACCACGGCGATGAAGTCGGTCGGCGAGGCGATGTCGATCGGGCGCAATTTCCAGGAAAGCCTCCAGAAGGCGCTGCGCTCGATGGAGACGGGCCTGACCGGCCTCGATGAAATTGCCGTGCCGGGTGCAGCCGAAGGCGCGGCCGACCGCGACGCGCACCGCGCGGCACTCGCGAAGCCCACGCCAGACCGGCTGCTGCACATCGCGCAGGCGATGCGCGCCGGGCTTTCCGACGACGAGATCCACGCCGCGTGCAAGGTGGATCACTGGTTCCTGCGCCAGATCCGCGGCATCGTGCGCGCCGAGGCGGAAGTCCGCGCGAACGGCCTGGGGCTCGATCGCGACGGCTGGCTGAAGCTCAAGGGCATGGGCTTCTCCGACGCGCGCCTCGCCAAGCTCGCGAACACCAGCGAGCGCGAGGTGGCGGAGCGCCGCCGCCGGCTCGGCGTCACGCCGGTCTACAAGCGCATCGACACCTGCGCCGCCGAGTTCGCGTCGCAGACGCCGTACATGTATTCCACCTACGAGACCGGCGATCCGCCCGAATGCGAATCCGATCCTTCGGACCGCCAGAAAGTCGTGATCCTCGGCGGCGGCCCCAACCGCATCGGCCAGGGCATCGAGTTCGATTATTGCTGCGTCCATGCCGTCTACGCGCTCGGCGAAGCCGGGTACGAGACGATCATGGTCAACTGCAACCCCGAGACCGTCTCGACCGATTACGACACGTCGGACCGGCTCTATTTCGAGCCGCTGACGGCGGAAGACGTGATCGAGCTGGTGCGCCGCGAGAGCCAGAACGGCACGTTGAAGGGCGTGATCGTGCAGTATGGCGGGCAGACGCCGCTGAAGCTGGCGCAGGCACTCGAGGATGCCGGTATTCCGATCCTCGGCACCTCGCCCGACGCGATCGATCTCGCCGAAGACCGTGCGCGCTTCCAGAAACTCCTGCACAAGCTCGGCCTGCGCCAGCCCAAGAACGGCACCGCCACCTCGGTGGAGGAAGCCGTGAAAGTCGGCGCCGAAGTCGGCTACCCGGTGCTGCTGCGCCCCTCCTACGTGCTGGGCGGGCGCGCGATGGAGATCGTCCACGACGAAGCCGGCCTGCTGCGCTATGTGCGCGAGGCGGTGAAGGTGTCGGGCACCAATCCGGTGCTCGTCGACGCCTATCTCCAGGACGCGATCGAGGTGGACGTCGATTGCCTCGCCGACAAGGACGGCGCGCGCGTCGCCGGCATCATGGAGCACATCGAGGAGGCCGGAATCCATTCCGGCGATTCGGCGTGCAGCCTGCCGCCCTATTCGCTCGGCCCGGCCGTGGTGCGCGAGATCGAGCGGCAAACCGAAATACTCGCGCGCGCGCTCGACGTCGTCGGGCTGATGAACGTGCAGTATGCGGTGAAGGACGGCACGGTTTACGTGCTCGAAGTGAATCCGCGCGCCTCGCGC
>CAYZSG010000268.1:5469-6469 GCA_964481045.1 uncultured Candidatus Odyssella sp.
TCGTGGCCAAGGCCACCGGCGTGCCGGTCGCCAAGATCGCCGCGCGCGTGATGGCGGGCGAAAAGCTCGCGAGCTTCCCGCCGGCGCGGCCGCCGCGCAAGGCGCATGTCGCGGTGAAAGAGGCCGTGTTCCCGTTCAACCGCTTCCCCGGCGTGGACGTGCTGCTCGGCCCGGAGATGAAATCGACCGGCGAGGTGATGGGCATCGACCACGATTTCGGCCGCGCTTTCGCGAAGTCGCAGCTCGCGGCCGGCGTGAAATTGCCGCTTTCGGGCACCGTCTTCATCTCGGTGCGCGATCACGACAAGGGACCGATGGTGGCGGTGGCCAAGAAGCTCGTCGCGATGGGCTTCAAGATCGTGGCCACGCGCGGCACGGCCGACGTGCTCAACGCCGCCGGCGCCGCTTCGGCGAGCATCAACAAGGTGCTGGAAGGCCGCCCGCACATCGTCGATTCGATGAAGAGCGGCGACGTTCACCTCGTCTTCAACACGACCGAGGGCGCGCTCGCCATCGCCGACAGCGCCAGCATCCGCCAGACCGCGCTGGCCGGGGACATACCTTATTACACCACGGTGGCCGGCGCCCGCGCGGCGGTGGAAGCGATCGCGGCGCTGCAGGCGGGCGCCCTTGAAGTGGCCCCGCTGCAATCCTACTTCTCCGCGTCGTTTTGAGGCACGGGCCCGCGGCGCGCCCCCAGGGGTTGCGCCGCCTCCTGAGGTCCGTAAGATACCTCATCCCGAAAAGAGCAGTTTTAGGACCAGAGGCAATGGACAAGCTGCCGATGACATCCCGCGGTTTGAACCGCTTGCAGGATGAATTGAAGACGTTGAAATCCGTCGAGCGCCCCTCGGTGATTCGGGCGCTCGAGGAGGCGCGCGCGCACGGCGACCTTTCCGAGAACGCCGAATATCACGCGGCGAAAGAGCGCCAGGCGTTCATCGAAGGCCGCGTCGCCGAGCTCGAGGACAAGATCGCGCGCGCCGAGGTCATCGACGTC
>CAYZSG010000269.1:0-6382 GCA_964481045.1 uncultured Candidatus Odyssella sp.
GCCGCTGGCGGCGTACTGGCCGGCGGCGGCGCGGCCGCGGGCGTGGCGGGACGCGCGGGCGTCCGCGCGGCGGGGTTGCGCGGCGTGGTGGGGCCGCCGGCGGTGCCGGCGCAGATCGTCTCCACGACCTTGCAGTTGATGGCGCCGCGCTGGCGGCACTGCTCGAGCGCGCGCTGCTCGCGCGTGTTCGCGGGCGCGCCCCACGCCCAGCCGAACGGACCATCGACGCTGCCCGCGAGCACGAGGCAGGTGTTGCGGAACGCGGTGTGGAGGCGGCAATCGCTCGCGTTCTTCGCGCATTCCGCCATCGCGCGCTCCGAGGCGCTTTCCTGCGTGTCGAAGTCTTTCGCGTAGCCGTAGGCGGTGCTGCGCTCGCTGAGCGCCAGCGCGCCCCATTCGCGCTCGGCATGTGCGGGTGCGGCGGCGAACAGCAGGGCGGCGCCGGCCGCCAGGAGAGAGATGCTCGGCTTCATGCTGACCTCGCGGCGTTGGGCGCGGGGCGCGGCCACGGCCGCGCCCCGGCGCCGGTCGGGTTACTCTTTCGGCGCCGGCTGCGCACCGGGCGCCGGCGGCTGGCCCGGCGCCGGCGGCTGGCCTGGCGCCGGCGCATCGCTGCCCGGATCGCTGGCGGAGCCGGTGCAGAAATTCACGACCATGCGGCATTCGGTGCCGCCCTGCTTCGTGCATTCCTCGATCGCGCGCTGCTGACGCGCCGCCACATCGCCGCCCCAGGCCCAGCCATAGACGCCGTTCGGCGAGCCGGCCAGCGAGGTGCAGCGATTCTCGAACGTGTCGTAGATCTTGCAGTCGCTGGCATATTTCGCGCACTCGGCCAGCGCGCCGCGCTCCGCCTCTTCCTTGGTGGCGTAGTTGCGCGAATAGGAATAGGCGGTGCCGTTCTCGCTGAACGCCAGGGCCCCCCAGGATTGCGCCGCGGCCGGTGCAACGGACGCGAAGAGCAGCGCCCCCACGAGCGCAGCAAGACGAAGACCAAGCATGATTGAGCCCCGGTTTGGTTGATGGCGGTATCCGCACCATAGCATACGCGGAAACCCCGGTAAGGCGGCGCGTGCAGAGGTCCGATGCGCGCCGGGCCGCGTTCGGGCCGCTCCGCCCACGGCCGTAGCCCGCTAGGCGGGGGGCTTCTGCGGTGACGCTCGGAGGAATTTGCGCGTCGCGCCGAATGCCGCCTTGAGGTCGGGCAACGAGCGCGCGAGGCTTTGCGGGCGGCGGGCCGTGGGCAAGGTGCGGCTGCTCTGCGCCACGGCCGCGAGATCGGCCGCGACGGCAAACGCACCCTCTTTGAGGGAATCGATCGCGTCGGCGAGGTCGGAGAGCTGATCGACGCTCGGCGCCGGCGCGGTCTCGAGCACCGCCAGCGCGCGCTCGATGGCGCTTTCCGCCGCCGCGCGCGGATCGGACGCCGTTTCCGGGCGGCGCAGTGGGCCGTGCTCCCCTGGCATCGTGTCCCAGCCTTCGCGATTTACCGTATTCTAACGTGACCCCGCGCCCGGCCCGAGTCGGATTCACGCATGGCAGGGGCGTGAAATATTTGTCCGCCGCTAACGCGAGAGACGCCGCAGCACGAGCGCCAGGGGCCGCCCATCCGTGACCGCAAGCCCGAGCAGGATCACGGCCATGCCCGCGGCCTGGCGCAACGTGAACACTTCGCCGAGCACGAGCGTGCCGAGCAGCAGCGCGGAAACCGGCACCAGCAGCGTGACCAGCGACGCGTTGACGCCGCCCGCGCCCGACAGCAGCCGGAAGAAGACCACGTAGGCGAACGCCGTGCTGAGCAGCGACAGGCCCAAAAGCGCGGCCCACACCTCCCAGCCCGGCATCGGCAGAGCCCAGGGGCGATCGATCAGCAGCACGAACGGCAGCACGACGAGCGTGGTAACCGTGAGCTGCCCCGCCGCGGCGTTTTGCGGCGCGATCCTGAGCGCGTGCAGGCGGCGGCCGTAGAGCGAGGAAAGCCCGTAGCTGAAGGCCGCGCCGAGCACCGCGAGCTGCGCGAGCACGTCGCCGCCGAGCCCATCGGCGATCAGGTCGGGCCCCATCATCAGCGCGACGCCGGCGAGGCCGATCAGCACGCCGGCGAGGCGGTGCGCGGCCAGCCGCTCGCCCGCGAGCCCGTGCGCGAGCACCGCGGCGAACAGCGGCGTGGTGGCGTTCAGGATTGCGGCGAGGCCGCTCGCGATGTGCTTCTGCCCCCAGAGGATCAGCATGAACGGCACGAGATTGTTGAGCAGGCTCATGCCGGCGAAGATCTTCCACGCCGCAAGCTGGCGCGGCAGCCGCCCGCCGGCGAGATGGATGACGGCCACGAGCGCCACCGCGGCGATGCCCGCGCGCCCGAGCACGATCGTGAGCGGCTCGAACGCGCCGAGTAGGATCTTGTTGAAGAAGAACGAGCCGCCCCAGATCAGCGACAGGCCCAGCAGCAGCGACCACTCATAGGCCGACATCGCGCCGCCATGCGCATGGGGCGGGACGGCGGACGGCGTAGCGGAAGAAGCGGCGGCGCCCGGCGGCGCTTCGCGGCGCGGCGACATTGGGAAACGGCGGATGGTTGCGGGAAGAAGTTCCCCGAACATAGGAACGCTCCGGCGCCCGGTCTATCCGCCGCTTGCGCGGGCGGCCATGCGCGGGCGCACGGCATCAGCCGCGCCACCAGGGCTTGGCGAATTCCCGCGCGGCCTCGGCCGGCGTCAGACCGACGTCTTTCAGCATGCGCTCATCGAGCTCGGCCAAATGCCGCCGCTGCGCCGCGCGTGCATGGCACAGCAGGCACCAGCGGGCAAAGCGGCGAAGCGCCGAGAACGGCGCGCTCGTAATCCGGTTGCGGTGCGGAACGATGATGGCGGGAATGACCGACATGATGGGGCTCGCTTGCGTTGCCGTGTGTCGTGTTCTCGCAGATCGCCGCGGCCGCGTGTGCAGGATCGCTTCGGCGCTGGGCGAACCGACGCGTGGCCCAATATTTCGGCCACGGCCGAAGCGTGTCCTCTTGCGCCGGGCAGCGCGGCGCCGCAGGCTCGCCGCATGAGTTCGCAGGCGCAATTGGCGGAGGTGGCGGCGCTCGTGGGCGATCCCGCGCGCGCGAACATGCTGATGGCGCTTTCGGACGGGCGCGCCCTCACCGCGACCGAGCTCGCCTATCTCGCGCGCATCACGCCGCAGACCGCGAGCGGACATCTCGCGAAGCTCGTCGATGGGCGCCTGCTTGCGGTGGCGCAGCAGGGCCGCCACCGCTATTTCCGCCTCGCTTCGCCGCTGGTGGGCCGCATGCTCGAGAGCATCAATGCGATGGCGAGCCTCGAAGGGCCGCCGCGCCACCGGCCGCATTCGCCGGCCGAGGACGCGCTGCGCCGCGCGCGCTTCTGCTACGACCACCTCGCCGGCCGGCTCGGCGTGGCGCTGGCCGATGCGCTGGTGGCGCGCGGGCACGTGGAATTCGGCGAGGACGGCGGCGTGGTGACGGCGGAGGGCGGCGCGTTCTTCGCGCGCTTCGGACTCGATCTCGCGGGCAAGACGCGCCGCGCGTTCTGCCGCCCGTGCCTCGACTGGAGCGAGCGGCGCCCGCACATCGCGGGCGCGGTCGGCGCCGGCCTCGCCGGACACTGCCTCGCGCTCGGCTGGATCCAGCGCCAGCGCGACACGCGCGCGGTGAGCGTCACAGCCAAGGGCCGCGCCGGGCTGCGCGAAACGTTCGGAATCGATTTCCCGGCATCCGCCCGTTAGAGGGGCTTCGCGGCGCCCAATCGAGCCGCATCCTGGCGTTGCCGGCGGCACTGTGACTGTTTTTGTGCAGTGCAATAAAATGCTTGATTGATCAAATATGGAAGCCTAAATTGCATTGTGCATTGCAATAAGACGGCCGCCAGGCCGCGGCCGCAGCCAGTCTGCGGGAGCAGCGAAACCGCCATCGCGGTCGCGTTGCTCGTGCGGGAGGAAGACGCCTCAACTGGATGAGACGAGGTTCTTCCATGGACGGCAAAGACGCAGCACCGATTTCGGCCCCGATCTATCGCCCGAGCGCCGAGATCACCCCCGCCGAATACGAGTATTACATGCGGAAGGCGCAGCAGATGCGCGCCGAATCCGCCGCTGAATTTTTCCGGACGCTGGGCCGCGCGATACGGCGCCTGTTCGCGCGCGCGGAGCGCACGCCGCAGCGCCGCGCGCCGGTTCTCGCGAAGTCACGCACGGCGTGAGGGAGGCGGGGGCCGGCGGCCAGGGCGCGCGGCTTCGCGCCGCCCGCGGCCGCCGGCCCGCGCTGTTGCACACAAGGCCGGAACCGCGCCGCCACGGCGCGCGTTTGCTTCCCGAGCCGGGCCGCGCATAGCCCGGCGCAAGGGAGGCAGGCCATGCGTCTCGCGGCGGCTGGGCTGGCGATCGCGCTGATCGGCGCGTCATGGTGCGCGGCGGAGGCCGCCGATCCTTCCGCGCAGACCTTCGCCGAGCGCTCGCTCAAGGCCGGGCGGATCCAGGCTTCGCTCGCGCGCCTGGCCGCCCAGCGCGCCGAGCATGCGGACGTGCGGCGGTTCGCGGCCGCGCTCCGGCGCGATCTCGAGGCGCGCAACGAACGGCTCGCCGCGATCGTGCGCGAGACCGGCATGCAAGCGGCGGCGGCCGACCTTCCCGCCAACGCCACGCACGAGATTCCGCAGCGCACGCGCGAATTCCACCGCCTCCGCATCCGCGCGGGCGAGGCGCTCGACCGGCAGTTCCTGCGCGCGATGATTGTCTTCTATGAAAACGCGATTCGCGGCTATGAGGCCGAATCCGGCGGCGGCAACGAAGCGGTTCGCCGCTTCGCGACCGACGCCCTGCCCCGCCTCAAGCACGATCTCGGCCAGGCGCGTCAGCTGCTCGCCGAAATTGGCGACCCCGGCGCCGCCGTGCGCTAGGCCGCGATCGTTTCCTTGGTGAGATTGTCGATCACGATCGGCGTTTCGAAGAACGTGATCGTGGGCTCGGAGCCGAAGCGCTCCTTCACGCCCTTCCGGAATTCCGGCGTGTAGAGCTTCTCCGCCGCCGCGCGGCTTTCCCAGAGATAGACGCCTTTCACGCTGTCGTCGGCGCCGTAGAGGTAATACTTGCGGATCAGGCCCGGAAAGCCGGAATAGCGCGGCACGCTGGCCTTGAAGATCTCGAGCGCCCGCTCGCGCGGCGTGCCCTTCGGCAGCTTGAACTCGGTGATGGCGGTGATCATGGGCGTCTCCTCCTCCGCGATGTTTCGCCGAGCATAAGCCGCCTCACCCCTTCCGCGCCACCATCAGCTTCTTCGTCTCGGCGATGGCCTTTGCGGGGTTCAAGCCCTTGGGGCAGGTGTTCGAGCAGTTCATGATCGTGTGGCAGCGATAGAGGCGGAACGGGTCTTCGAGCGCATCGAGGCGCTCGCCCTTTTCCTCGTCGCGGCTGTCGGCCAGCCAGCGATAGGCCTGCAGCAGCACGGCGGGGCCGAGATAGCGGTCGCTGTTCCACCAATAGGACGGGCACGAGGTGGTGCAGCAGAAGCAAAGGATGCACTCCCAGAGCCCGTCGAGCTTCTGGCGCTCCTCGGCCGATTGCAGGCGCTCGCGGGTCGGCGGCGCGCTCTTGCTCTTGAGCCACGGCTCGATGAGCGCGAGCTGCGCATAAGCCTTGGTGAGATCGGGCACGAGATCCTTCACCACCTCCATGTGCGGCAGCGGATAGACCGGCACGTCGCCCTTCACGTCGGACGTGTATTTCGTGCAGGCGAGCGTGTTGGTGCCGTCGATGTTCATCGCGCAGGAGCCGCACACGCCCTCGCGGCACGAGCGGCGGAAGGTCAGCGTCGCGTCCATCTCGTTCTTGATCTTGATGAGCGCGTCCAGGACCATCGGCCCGCAGGTGTCGAGATCGACCTCGTAGGTGTCGATGCGCGGGTTGTCCTTCGAATCCGGGTCGTAGCGATAGACGCGGAACTTCTTGATCCGCTTGGCGCCGGCCGGCGCGGGAAAATTCTTGCCCGGCTTGATCTTCGAGTTCTTGGGAAGCGTGAATTCGGCCATTGCTCGTGACTTTCCGGCTATGCGGCGAACTTGAGGACTTCGTAGGGGTGGCCGCTCGCCAAAGCTTTCTCGGCCTGATCGTAAACCGTCTGCGCGGCGTTCTCGTCGAGATAATATTCGCCGCAGGTATCGCAGATTTGCGCTGGGACGTTCTCGATCACCACGACGTGCGTGCCGCGCGCATGCACGACATTCGTGTGCCCGTCGTGCAGCTCGCCGATTTTGCAGATTACGCATTTCATCGCACACGCCTTCGGAACGCCCGGTCCCATCGCTCGGCATCAGGGTAATAGGTAGTCACGACGAAACAAGTGCCGCTGCTCTCATCGCGGCTGACAAGG
>CAYZSG010000270.1:0-6300 GCA_964481045.1 uncultured Candidatus Odyssella sp.
GACAATTCCGCGATCCGCCGCCGGCGCTTCTGCCCGGCCTGCGGCTCGCGCTTCACCACCTTCGAGCGCGTGCAGTTGCGCGAGCTCGTCGTCGTGAAGAAGAACGGCCAGCGCGCGCCGTTCGACCGCGACAAGCTGCTGCGCTCGATCATGATCGCGGTGAGGAAGCGCCCGGTCGGCGAAGAGCGGGTCGAGCGCATCGTCAACTCGATCACGCGCCGGCTCGAAAGCTCGGGCGAGAGCGAGATTCCGTCGAGCCAGATCGGCCAGCTCGTGATGGAGGCGCTCGCCAGCCTCGATCCGGTCGCCTATGTGCGCTTCGCCTCGGTGTACAAGAACTTCCGCGAAACGCGCGACTTCGAGCAGTTCCTCGAGACCTTGAGTCCGCAAGAGCGTGACGCCGTCCGCGACAAAGACAGGGATTAAGCCGGCGCGCGAAGACGCGGCGCATATGCGCGCGGCTCTGGCGCTGGCGCGCCGCGCGCTCGGCACGACCTGGCCCAATCCCGCGGTCGGCAGCGTGCTCGTGAAAGATGGTACCGTGATCGCGCGGGGCGCCACCGCGCCGGGCGGCAGGCCGCATGCCGAAGCCGTGGCGCTCGCCGCCGCCGGCGAGGCCGCGCGCGGCGCCACCGCCTACGTCTCGCTCGAGCCCTGCGCCCATCATGGCCGCACGCCGCCCTGCGCCGATGCGCTCGCAGCGGCCGGCGTCGCGCGCGTCGTCTACGCGGTCGAGGATCCCGATCCGCGCACGAAGGGCGGCGGCGCCGGCGCGCTGATTCGCGCCAATGTCGCGGTCGAAGACGGCGTGCTGGCGGAAGAGGCGGCCGAGATCAACGCCGGCTTCTTCCTGCGCGTGCGGGAAGGGCGGCCGCTGGTCACGTTCAAGACCGCGACCAGCCTCGACGGGCGCATCGCCGCCGCGGGCGGGCGCAGCCAGTGGATCACCGGCGAAGCCGCGCGCGCCGCCACGCACGCGCTGCGCGCGAACCACGACGCGGTGATGATCGGTGCCTCGACGCTTGCCGCCGACGATCCGATGCTCACCGTGCGCCTCCTCGGCCTGCCGGTGCGCCCGCCGGTGCGCATCGCGGTCGCCGGCCGCGCGATGGTGGCGGCGGGGCGGCGCCTGTTCGCGTCGCTCGACGCCGGGCCGGTCTGGCTCGTTCTCGCCGAGGGCACGGCGCCGCCGCGCGACCTGCCGGCCGGTGTCGAGATCGTCACCGTCGCGGCCGGGGCGCTCGGCCGCCCCGATCCCTCGGCGATGCTGCAGGAACTCGGCCGGCGCGGACTCACGCGCGTGCTCGTCGAAGGCGGCGCGCGCCTCGCCGGCGCCTTGATGAAAGCCGGCCTCGTCGACCGCATCGCCTGGTTCCGCGCGCCCTTGGCGTTGGGCGGCGACGGCGTCCCCGCGCTCGAGCCGCTCGGCATCGCCGATCCCAACCATGCCCCGCGATGGCGCCGCATCGATTCGCGGACTCTCGGCACGGATACGTTGGAAACCTTCGCGGCACTCCGCTAGATCGACGCATGTTCACCGGCATCATCACCGACATCGGCAGGGTCCGCGCCGTCCGCGCCGAAGGGGCGGGCCACGACCGGCGCTTCGAGATCGCGACGACCTTCGACATGGGTGGCGTCGCGCTCGGCGCGTCGATCGCGTGCTCGGGGCCGTGCCTCACCGTGATCGAGAAAGGGCCCGACTGGTTCGCGGTCGAGGCCTCGGCCGAGACATTGGCGCGCACGACGCTCGGCGGATGGGGCGCCGGCACGAAGGTGAACCTCGAGCGCTCGCTCGCCGCCGGCGACGAGATCGGCGGCCATCTCGTCAGCGGCCATGTCGACGCCGTCGTGCGCGTGCTGGCGCGGCGCGAGGAGGGCGGCAGCATCCGCTTCGAGATCGAACTACCCCCGGCGCTCGCGCGCTTCGTGGCCGCCAAGGGCTCGGTTTCACTCGAAGGGGTTTCGCTGACGGTCAACGACGTGCAGCCCGGGCACTTCGGCATCAACATCATCAGCCATACCGCCATGCACACGACGCTCGGCGGAATGGACGCAGGGCGCCGGCTCAATATGGAAGTGGACATGCTGGCGCGCTATGTAGAGCGCCAGCTTGCCGCCCGCCTCGGCGGCTGAAAGCGCCGGAGCGCGCAACATGGACCTCACCGTGCCCTACCGATCCTATCTATCGTCCATCGAGGAAATCATCGAAGAGGCCCGCAACGGCCGGATGTTCATCCTCGTCGACGACGAAGACCGCGAGAACGAGGGCGACCTCGTGATCCCGGCCCAGATGGCCACGCCCAACGCCATCAACTTCATGGCCAAAAACGGCCGCGGCCTCATCTGCCTCGCGCTCACGCCGCAGCGCATCGAGGAGCTCGGCCTACCGCTGATGGCCGGGCGCAACATGACGCGCCACTCCACCGCGTTCACCGTCTCGATCGAGGCGCGCGAGGGCGTCACCACCGGCATCTCCGCCGCCGACCGCGCGCGCACGATCTCGGTCGCGATCGACCCCACGAAGAGCCGGTCCGACATCGTGATCCCCGGCCATGTCTTCCCGCTGATGGCGCGCGAGGGCGGCGTTCTCGTGCGCGCAGGGCACACCGAGGCGGCTGTCGACGTGGCGCGCCTCGCCGGGCTGCATTCCTCGGGCGTGATCTGCGAGATCATGAACGACGACGGGACGATGGCGCGCATGCCCGATCTCGTCGCCTTCGCGCAGCTCCACAATCTCAAGATCGCGGCGATCGCCGACCTCATCGCCTATCGCCGGCGCCACGACCGCATCGTCGAGCGCATCATCGAGAGCAGCTTCGAGAGCCGCTACGGCGGCACCTACCGCACCTTTGTCTATGTGAACCGCGCGGAATATGCCGAGCACCTCGCGCTGGTGAAGGGCGATCTCCGTGCGCCCGGTCCGGTGATGGTGCGCATGCATCGCCTCTCGGTGTTCCGCGACCTGCTCGGCGACAAGCGCGACAGCCATGTGGGCGAATTGCAGGCCAGCATGCGCCTGATCGGCAAGGAAGGGCGCGGCGTCATCGTGCTGATCCGCGAGCCGTGGGTCTCGTCGCTGTCCGACAGCATGCGCAAGCCCGAGGGCGGCGAGGAGCAGACGCACGGCCACGACCCGGCGCTGCGCGACTACGGCGTGGGCGCCCAAATTTTGATTGATCTCGGCGTACAGGACATGGTGCTGCTCACCAACAGCAGCCGCACGATCGTGGGCCTCGAAGGCTATGGATTGCGCGTGCTGGAGCGCCGGCCGATCCCGGCAGGAGAAGCCTGATGGCGACCAAGGGCCGGCCGACGACGCGCACGATCCCGAAGCTCAAGGGCAAGGTGCTGATCCTCGAGGCGCGCTTCCATGAGCCCATCACCGAGATGATGGTGAAGGGCGCCATCGCGGTGCTCGAGCAGTCGGGCGTCAAATACGAGCGCCTTTCGGTGCCGGGATCGTTCGAGCTTCCGGGCGCCATCAAGTTCGCGATGAACATGTACGACGGCTTCGTGGCGCTCGGCTGCGTGATCCGCGGCGCCACCAGCCATTTCGAATATGTCTGCGCCGAGAGCGCGCGCGGGCTGATGGCGCTGACGATGGAGCACAACATGGCCATCGGCTACGGCATCCTCACTTGCGAGACCGAAGCGCAGGCGATCGAGCGCGCCGACCCGAAACAGCTCGACAAGGGCGGCGACGCCGCGGCCGCGTGCCTGCGCATGATCGAGCTCAAGAGCCGATTCCTCGGCGGGAACCGCGCATGAACCAGCGCGGCGCCGCGCGCGAGCCGCACCGCTCGCCCAAGGCGCAGCGGCGCGGAGCCGCGCGCATCGCGGCGGTGCAGGCGCTCTACCAGATCGAGCTGACCGGCGCGTCGCCCGACCGCGTGCTGCGCGAATTCGTGGCGCATCGCATCGACACGGTGCCGAATCCGAGAGACGACGCCGGTGTCGAAGAAGCCATCGGCGAGACCGACCGCGAGCTGTTCACCGCCATCGTGCGCGGCGCGTGCGAGAAGCGCGCCGAACTCGACGAGATGGTGGGTTCGGCGCTCGCCGCCGGCTGGTCGCTGGAGCGCATGGACCGCGTGCTGCGCGCGCTGCTGCGCGCCGGCGCCTACGAGCTGTTCGCGCGCGCCGAGACGCCGGCGCGCGTCGCCATCGCCGAATACATCGGCGTCGCCAACGCGTTCTACGAAGGGCGCGAGCCCGGCTTCGTCAACGGCGTGCTCGACAAGCTGGCGCGCGTGCTGCGGCCCGAGGAGATGGCCGGGACGGGCGCGCCGCCGTCCGAGCCGCCCCCCAAGAGCAACTGAGGCATGGCGGCGCGCGGCCGCATGCCGGGCGAATTCGCGGCGATCGCGCGCTATTTCCGGCCGCTTGCCACGCACCCGGGAAGCTTCGGCCTCAAGGACGATCTCGCCTGGCTCGCGCCGCGCTTCGGCCGCCGCCTCGTGCTCAAGACCGACGCCATCGTCGTCGGCGTCCACACCTTGCCGGGCGATCCGCCCGACCTCATCGCGCGCAAGGCGCTGCGCGTGAACCTCTCCGATCTCGCCGCCAAGGGCGCGCGCCCGCTCGGCTACATGCTCGCGCTCGTCTTGCCCGCCGATACCAAGGCGGCGTGGCTGGCGCGTTTCGCGGCCGGGCTCGGCGCCGATCAGAAAGAGTTCGGCATTCCGCTTCTGGGCGGCGACATGACCCGCACGCCGGGTCCGCCGACGATCTCGATCACCGCGATCGGCGAGGCGCGGCCCGGCCGTCCGTTGCTGCGCGGCGGGGCGCGGCGCGGCGACGCGGTATTTGTTTCCGGCACGATCGGCGACGCGGCGCTCGGCCTCCTCGCGCTCAAGGGCAAGCTGCCAGACCTGGCGGCGCCGCACCGGCGCTTCCTGGCCGGGCGCTATCATCTGCCGGAGCCGCGCCTCGTGCTGGGCCGCGCGATCGCGCCGCTGGCGACCGCGGCGATGGACATCTCCGATGGGCTCGTCGCCGATCTCGGCCACATCTGCGCGGCCTCCGGCTGCGGCGCCGAGATCGATCTCGCCTCGGTGCCGGCGTCCCCCGCCGCGCAGCAGGCCGGCGAGCGCCACGCGCTGACGCGCCTCACCGGCGGCGACGATTACGAATTGCTGTTCACGGCGCCGCTCAAGGCCGAGGCGGGCCTGCGCGCCGCCGCGCGCAGGGCCGGCGTGCCGCTGACGCGCATTGGCCGCATCGTGACGCATCCCGGCGTGCGCGTGCTCGGGCCCGATGGCGGCGAAGTGCGCGTCAAAGACGGCGGCTGGCAGCATTTCTAGGATGAAAGCCTTCCCCGGCGCTTGCGGGGGAAGGTTGGATGGGGGCGAGGCCGCAAACGATACTCTTGCCGTCGTGCCCGCTCGCTGACCCCTATCCGGCTTCCCCCACAAGCGCGGTGGAAGGGAAGGCAACGCCCGCCTGACAATGCGCGCGTCCCGCGCGCGAATTGCCGCAAACGGATTTGTTGCGCCCTATCAGCCTTTTGACTAAGTTCCGCGCCGCTTGCGCCGCCCGCGAGGGGAGAGGACGCCGGGCGCGCCGGGGCCAACCCGGCCGGCCGCCAGTCCGCGCGGCGCTTGTTCGCGTTTCAGCTCAAGGAACAATCGAAAATGACTGCGGTGATCTGGTTCGTGTTGGCGTGCGGTGTGCTCGCCATCGTCTACGGCATTGTCACGAGCCGTGCGGTGCTCGCCTCGAGCGCGGGCACGCAGCGCATGCAGGAGATCGCCGCCGCGATCCAGGAAGGCGCCCGCGCCTATCTCAACCGCCAATACACGACGATTGCCATCGTCGGCGTGATCGTCACCGCGCTGCTGCTCTGGCTGCTCGGCTGGAAGCCGGCGCTGGGCTTCGTCATCGGCGCGGTGCTTTCGGGCGCCGCCGGCTATATCGGCATGAACGTGTCGGTGCGCGCCAACGTCCGCACCGCGCAGGGTGCGATGGAAAGCCTCGCGCGCGGCCTCGATCTCTCGTTCAAGGCCGGCGCCGTCACCGGCATGCTGGTCGCGGGCCTCGCGCTGCTCGGCGTCGCCGTCTATTTCTACCTGCTCACCGCCGTGTTCGGCTCCAAGCCCGGCGACCGCGTCGTGATCGATTCGCTGGTGGCGCTCGGCTTCGGCGCCTCGCTGATCTCGATCTTCGCCCGTCTCGGCGGCGGCATCTTCACCAAGGGCGCCGACGTCGGCGCCGATCTCGTCGGCAAGGTCGAGGCGGGGATCCCCGAGGATGACCCGCGCAATCCGGCCGTGATCGCCGACAACGTGGGCGACAACG
>CAYZSG010000271.1:0-6287 GCA_964481045.1 uncultured Candidatus Odyssella sp.
GACCAGACCAACATGGATTTCTTCAACCCCTCGAACGCGTTCGACGCCGAGGGCCTGACGCGGCTCACCGAGGAGATCGAGCGGCGCAAGAAGATCCGCAACGACATCGAGCAGGACACGATGATCCAGATCCGCAACAAGAATCTGGAGGCGGAGCGGCAGAGCCTGGAGATCGAGCGCGAAAGCGAGTATGCGCGCATCGAAAGTGAGCGCCAGATCGAGATCCAGCGCGCCGCGCAGCGCTCTGAGCTCGCGCGTGAGCGCGCGCAGAGGGAGCGCGAGGCCGAGCAGGCACAGCTCGAGGCGCGCGAGGAGGTGGAGAAGACGCGCATCGCCAGCGAGCAGCGTCTCGACGAAGAGCGCATCGCGCGCGAGCGCGAGACGCAGCGGCTCGAGATCGACAGGCGCAAGTCGCTCGAGCTCGCCGAGCAGGAGCGCACGATCGCGGTCGCCGAGAAATCCAAGGCGCAGTCGGAGGCGCAGGCGCTCGCCGACACGGCGCGCGCCAAGGCCGTTGCCGCCGAGGAGAAAGTGTTCTCTGCGCGCGAGGTGGAGCAGGCCGAGCGCAAGAAGCAGATCGATCTCATCGGCGCGGCTCAGGAGGCCGAGCGCGAGGCGGTGCAGATGCGCGTCGCCGCCCAGGCCGAGAAGACGGCGGCGCTCGACCGCGCCGAGGCGCGCCGCCTCACGGCCGAGGGCGAGGCCGAGGCGGAAAAGATCCGCGTGCTCGCAGCCAAGCTGCGCTACGAGATCGAGGCCGAAGGCACGCGCCTGATGAACGAGGCGCAGAACATGCTCGAACCCGATGCGCGCGTCGCGGCGTTGCGCATGCGCGTGATCGAGAAGCTCGAAGGGATCATCCGCGAAAGCGTGAAGCCGCTCGAGAAGATCGAAGGCATCAAGATTGTGCAGGTCAGCGGTCTCGGAAGCGGCGAAGGCAACGGCAAGGGCGCCGCCGGCATCACCGATGACGTGCTCAACAGCGCGCTGCGCTATCGCGTGCAGGCGCCGCTGATCGACCAGGTGATGAAGGAGATCGGCCTCCAGGGCGGCGGCGGCGACGTCGCGCGCTTCACCGATAACCTCATGCAGGTGCGCCGCGCCGACGTGCGCAAGGCCGCCGAGGAGCGTCCGAAGCAAATCGAAGAGGGCGGAGAGAAGCCCTGATGCCGCGCGTCTACGTCTCCTCCGTCATCGATGCTAGCGCGGACCGCGTCTGGTCGATCGTCCGCGACTTCAACGGCCTGCCGCGCTGGATGCCGATCGTGGCCGACAGCCGCATCGAAGGCGGCCAGCCGTCGGACAAGGTGGGCTGCATCCGCAACTTCAACCTCAAGAACGGCGGCAACATCCGCGAGCAGCTCCTCTCGCTTTCGGACTACGAATACATCTGCAGCTACGCGATTCTCGAATCGCCAATGGGCGTCGAGAACTACACGGCGACCTTGAAGCTGATGCCGATCACCGACGGCGACCGCACTTTCGCGGAGTGGACCGCCGAGTTCGACTGCGATCCCGCGCGCGAGCACGAGCTGGTCACGCAGATCGGCCAGGGCGTGTTCCAGGCGGGGTTCGATCAGTTGAAGCGCCAGGCGGGCCGGCGCTGAGGCGCGATGGTCACCGTCGTCCGCAGCACGATCATCAACGCGCCGGTCGACGAGGTGTGGGCGTTCGTCCGTGATTTCAACGCGCACGACCAGTGGCACCCTGCGGTCGCCGAAAGCCACATCGAAGACGGCAAGGCGCCCGATCAGGTGGGCTGCGTGCGCAATTTCCGCCTCGCCGACGGCGCGCATCTGCGCGAGCAGCTCCTGGCGCTCGATGACCGCGGCCGCACCTACACCTATTGCATTCTCGAATCGCCGATTCCGCTGGTAGGCTATGTCTCGACCGTCACGCTGAAGCCGGTCAGCGACGGCAACCGCACCTTCTGGCACTGGCGCTCCACGTTCCATCCGCCGCCCGAGCGCGCCGCCGAGCTGGCGCGCATGGTGGGCGAAGAGATCTATGTCGGCGGTTTCGTCGCCGCGCGCCGCTTCCTCGAAGGCGAGGCGGCGCCGGCGGCCGGAAGCGCGCGCCGCGCCGCGCCGCGCGCGCGTGCGGGCGCGCCCACCGGCACGATGCAGGCACGCGCGATCGTCATGCGCGCGCATGGCGGACCGGAGGTGCTGCGCGTGGAAGACGTGCGCGTGCCGCCGCCCGGCCCGGGCGAGGTGCGCCTCCGGCAAACGGCGATCGGTCTCAACTACATCGACGTCTATGTCCGCACCGGCGCCTATCCGCTGCTCGCGCCACCCGGCACGCCGGGCATGGAAGCGGCCGGCGAGGTGCTCGATGTGGGGCCGGACGTGATCGGTATCCTGCCCGGCGACCGCGTGGCGTATGCCTGCCCGCCGGTCGGCGCCTATGCCGAGATCCGCACGATGCCGGCCGAACACCTCGTTGTTATTCCCGACGACATCGGCGACGCTGACGCGGCGGCGCTGATGCTGAAGGGCATGTCGGCCGAATACCTGCTGCATCGCACGCACGCGGTGAGGCGCGGCGACACGATCCTCGTGCACGCGGCGGCGGGCGGCGTCGGCCTGTTGCTCTGCCAGTGGGCCAAGCACATCGGCGCCACCGTGATCGGCACGGTCAGCTCCGAAGCGAAGGCGCGGCTCGCGCGCGACAATGGCTGCGATTATCCGCTCGTCGGCGCGGGCGAAGATTTCGTCGCGCGCGTGCGCGACATCACGAAAGGAAAGGGATGCGCCGTCGTCTACGATTCGGTCGGCGCCGCCACCTTCGCCGGATCGCTCGACGCGCTGGCGCTCTGCGGCCACCTCGTTTCCTATGGCCAGGCCTCGGGGCCGGTGGCGCCCGTCGATCCCGCCGCGCTGTCGGCGAAATCGGCGACCTTGAGCCGACCGGTCCTCTTTCACTACACGGCCGAGCCCGCTGCGCTGCGCGAGATCGCCGGCCACACTTTCGAGGCGCTGCGCCGCGGCATCATCCGCGCCGGCATCAACCAGCGCTATGCGCTGCGCGACGCCGCCACCGCGCACCGCGATCTCGAAGCGCGGCGGACGACGGGGGCGACATTGTTGCTGCCGTAGAGCCGCGAAGCGTCGCTCCTCCGTGCCGGCGCATGACGCGCATTCGCGATCGGGATGGTGGGATTCGCAGGCCGCGCTAGATTGCGCACCGTTTCGGCCTTATCCTGGAAAAATGAAAGCTATTCAGTATACACGCTATGGCGGGCCCGAGGTGCTGGCGCTCGCCGAATTGCCCGATCCGGCGCCAGCGCCTGACGGCGTTCTGATCGAAGTGCACGCGGCCGGCGTGGCGCCGGGCGATTGCAAGGTGCGCCAGGGTGTCTTGCAGCAATACTTCCCGGTGAAGCTGCCGAAAATTCCGGGCCGCGACGGCGCCGGAATCGTCGCGGCCGTGGGCTCCGAGGCGAAGTATGCGCGCGTCGGCGACCGCGTCTGCTTCGTGGCGCAGCATGTCGAGCAGGGCGGGGCGGCCGAGAAGATCGCGCGGCGCAAGGGCGAAATCGCGGCGCTTCCGGCGAACGTCTCGTTCCTCGAGGGCGCGGCACTCTGCCATGCCGGCATGTGCGCGTGGATCGGCATCGCAGAAGTCGGCGCCGTGAAGCCCGGCATGAAAGTGCTGATCCATGGCGGCGGCGGCGCCATCGGCTCGCTCTCGATCCAGATCGCCAAGCATCTCGGCGCCGAGGTGGCGGCCACCACGCGCGGCGCCAACGCCGAATATGTCGCCGGCCTCGGCGCCGATCACGTGATCGCCTACGACCGCGAGGATTTCGCGAAGCGCCTTTCCGGCTACGACGTGGTCTACGACCTGGTCGGCGGCGAGATCCACCGGCGCTCCTATCCGGTGCTGAAGAGGGGAGGCGCGCTCGTCTGGCTCATCGCCGAGCCGTTCGAGGACCGCTCGGCCGAATACGGCGTGTCGCTGAAACAGGCGAAGATCCACGACCGCATTGAGACGCTTGAAGCCGTGCTCGCGCTGGCCGGGAAGGGCGCCTTGAAGCCGCAGGTCGGCAAGGTGTTTCCGCTCGCCGCGGCGGCGGACGCGCACCGCATGGTCGAATCCGGCGCGCACACGCGCGGCCGCGTCGTCCTCCAGGTGCGGTGATGATGCGGTACCGCGTCGGCATCGACATCGGCGGCACATTCACCGACATCGTGCTCGCGGGCGAAGACGGCTCGCGCGTGAACGGAAAAGTGCTTACTACACCCGACGATTTCGGCCGCGCGATCTCGGAAGGCCTCGCGCGGTTGATGAAGCGCCGCGCCGTCCGGCCGGAGCAGATCGCGCGCATCGTCCATGCGACGACGGTGGCGACGAACGCGATCCTCGAAGGCAAGGGTGCTTCCACCGGTCTCGTCACCACCGAGGGCTTCCGCGACGTGCTCGAGATGCGCCGCCTGCGCATCCCCGAGATGTACACGCTCGGCTATCCGAAGCCGCCGCCGCTCGTGCCGCGGCGCCTGCGCCTCGAAGTGGCCGAGCGCGTGGGCCCGCGCGGCGAGGTGCGCCGCCCGCTCGACGAAGCGAGCGCGCGCGTTGCGGCCGAGCGCCTCGCCGCCGCCGGAGTCGAAGCGGTCGCGATCGCGCTGCTGCATTCCTACGCGAACCCGGCGCACGAGAAGCGAGTCGCAGAGATCGTGGCCGCGGCGCTGCCGAACGCGTTCATCACCTGCTCGTCCGACATCCTGCCCGAAATCCGCGAATACGAGCGTACGAGCACGACGGTCATCAACGCCTATCTGGGGCCGATTTTGCGCGGCTACTTCGCCTCGCTGCGAAAGCATCTCGAAGCGCTCGGCATCGCGGCGCCGGTCGATATCATGAAGTCCGACGGCGGCGTGATGTCGCTGCGCATGGCGGCCGAGAAGCCGGCCTATCTCGTCGAATCCGGCCCCGCCGCCGGCGTCATCGGCGCCGCCAAGCTGAGCGCGCGCGAGAAGGCGCGGGACTGCCTCACGCTCGACATGGGCGGCACCACGGCCAAGGCCTCGATCGTCGAGAAAGGCCAGGTCGCGCGCACCGGCGATTACGAGGTGGGCGCGGGCATCAACCTCAGCAGCAAGCTCGTGATGGGCGGCGGCTACGCGCTGAAGCTGCCGGTGATCGACATTTCCGAGATCGGTGCCGGGGGCGGCAGCATCGTGTCCGTCGATCGCGGCGGGCTCCTGCATGTCGGCCCCAAAAGTGCGGGCGCGGCTCCCGGCCCCGTGGTCTATGACCGCGGCGGCACCGATCCCACCTTCACCGATGCGGTGGTGGCGCTCGGCTACCTCAATCCTGCCCGCCTGCTCGGCGGCGATCTGCCGCTCAACGCGGCGAAGGCGCGCGCGGTACTGCAAGAGCGTGTGGCCAAGCCGCTCGGCCGCGATCTCCGCGATACGGCCTACGGCATCTTCGAGGTCGCGTGCGGCACGATGGTGCGCGCGGTCAAGGCTGTCTCCACCTATCGCGGCCGCGATCCGCGCGATTTCGCGCTGTTTGCATTCGGCGGCAACGGCCCGGTCGTGGGCGCTGCCATCGCCGATCTTCTCGAGATGCGCGAGGTGGTGATCCCGCCCGATCCCGGCGTGTTCAGCGCCGTCGGCCTGCTCCTTTCCGACATCGAGCAGGAGCGGAGCCGCGCGTTCCTGCGCGCGCTGGCGACGGTCGAGGCCCCGGAGATCGAGACGGTCTACGCCGAGATCGAGCGCGCCTTGCGCGACGATTTCGCCGCCGACGGCTACCGCGCCGAAGAGGTGTCGCTCGCGCGCTTCGCCGATCTCCGCTATGCGGGCCAGGCACACGAGCTTCCGGTGCCGTTCTCGGCCGATCGCGCGGCGATGGCCGAGGCGTTCGGCGCCGAGCATGCGCGCACCTATGGCCACCGCGCGGAAGCCGAGGCCGTCGAGTGTGTCGCGCTACGCGTCAAGGGCCGTGTGGCGAAAGCGAAGGAGGAGCCGGCGCCGCCGCCACGCAAGGCGAACGGCGAAGCATCAACATCGCGCGCCGCCTATTTCGGCCCGCGCCACGGCCAGGTGGAGGTGCCGGTGCTGACGCGCGCCGCGCTCGCCGACGCCGGCACGCAGGCGGGCCCGCTCATCGTCGAGGAATACGATTCCACCGCGATCGTGCCGCCGGGCTGGACCGCGCGCGTCGATGCGGCCGGCAACATCCATCTCGCGCGCGAGTGAAGCCCATGCGCCCCAACACCGATCCGATCACGATGGAAGTGGTGAAGAACGCGCTCTCGTCGATCGCCGACGAGATGG
>CAYZSG010000272.1:0-6235 GCA_964481045.1 uncultured Candidatus Odyssella sp.
CGTTTCTCCTGGGCGTACAACACGTAGGGGCGCGCGGCGCGCGCCCTCCCTCCACAAACTCGGCGCCTCGCTCGCGGCGAGCGGGCGCGCGCCGCGCGCCCCTACGCGATCGGCGCTTTGCCTTACCCCGCCCGCTTGCCGGGGTCGCTGTATTCCTTCCGGATCTCCGTCTTCAGAATCTTCCCCATCGCGCTTTTCGGCAGCGCGGGCAGGAACACCATCTGGCGCGGCACCTTGTAGCCGCCGATGCGCGCGCGGCAGTGCTCGATGAGTTGTTCCTTGGTTAGCGATTTGCCCGGCTGCATGACGATCGCGGCGAACAGCGATTCGCCGTATTTCTCGTCGGGCACGCCGACGACGGCGCACTCGGCCACGGCCGGATGCTGATAGATCGCCTGCTCGACCTCGACCGTGTAGACGTTCTCGCCGCCGGTGATGATCATGTCCTTCTTGCGGTCGAGCAGATACATGTAGCCCTGTTCGTCCATGCGCCCCACGTCGCCGGTGTGGAACCAGCCGTCGCGGATCGCGGCGGCCGTGGCTTCCGGCAAATTGAGATAGCCTTTGGTGACGTTTGGCGCGCGCACGACGACTTCGCCGGCCTCGCCGAGCGGCGCTTCGTTGCCCTTCTCGTCGAGGATGCGCATGTCGACGCCGGCGATCGGGCGGCCGGCCGCTTTCAGGATCTCGTAGTTGCGGCTCGCCAGCGCCTTCTTGTGCTCGTCGAAATCGAGATAGGTGAGGATCGGCGATGTTTCGGTGAGGCCGTAGCCCTGGCACACCTCGACGTTCGGGAACGCCTCGATGGTCTTCGCGATCCATTCCGGCGCCATCGGCGCGCTGCCGTAGAGCATCCAGCGGAACGAGGAGAGATCGAACTCGGCCGGCTTCAGCTCCTGCAACGTCATGATGATCATCGTCGGCGCCATCATCGTCGATGTGGCGCGGCGATCCCGGAACGCGGCGATCAGGTTCTGGGGCGTGAACTGCGGCAGATAGGTGTGCGCGCCGCCGAGCAGCGTGTAGCCGGTGCCGAGCAGGTCGGCCGAATGGAACATCGGCGCGATGTGGAGATACATGTCGCTGCCGCGGAAGCCCATCTCCATCGCGCACTGCATGCCGTTGGAGACGACGTTGCGGTGCGTGAGGCGCACGCCCTTGCTGCGCCCGGTGGTGCCGCCGGTGTAGAGCAGAATCGCGTCGTCGTTCTCCCCGCTCTCGAAGCGCGGATGCGGCGCCGCGGATTTCAGCAGCGTCTCATAGTCCGGCAGCGCGCCGCCGAGCGGCTTCGGCGAGACCGCGAATGCGTTCTTCGCAAACGGCGCGATCTGCTCGTGCGCGATCAGCGGCAGGAACGGCTCGTCCACCGCCAGTGCCTTAACATCGGCGTCATTCAGAATGAACGCGATCTCGGGCGCGGCGAGGCGGATATTCACCGGCACCGGCACGGCGCCCATCCAATAGCCGGCGTGCAGCAATTCGGCGTGGCGGAAGAGATTGCGCGAGAGGATGCCGAAACGCTGCCCGGGCTTGACGCCGCGCGCCGCGAGGATCGCGGCCGCACGCGCGACGCGATCGAGATGCTGCCCCCACGTCCACGTGCCCTCGGCATCGACGATGGCGCGCCGGCCGCCGTAGAGGCGCCGGCAGCGGTCAAGCGCCGAACTCATCGTCAGCATCGCATCACCCTGGAACTCCTCCCGCCGTTCCGGCTCTTCCTCGGCCGGCCGCGCCGATCTTAGCCGATCTTCGTCGCCGCGCGCCCGGCCCATCTCCGGCGCGCGGCCCCGCGGCCGCCTTGCATCTCTTATGAAATACTACACATATATCTCTAGGATAGGAAATAGTGTATCTAATCGTACGACGCAGGGACAAACGCGGCAAAGCACGCGGCGGCAATTCCGATACAGGTTTCACAAGATACGTGCATGATATGACAATCATCGGCCGATGCCGGCCTTGCGGAATTTGCAGTGGTGGATGAAAGCCGCCGCCTGAAGCCGCTCACGGCCGCGCTGCCGCGGCGCCTCAAGCCGCGCGCGAAATCGCTGCTCGTGACCGTGTGGGGCGACGCCATCGCGCCGCACGGCGCCGGCATCTGGCTCGGCAGCCTGATCCGCCTTGTGGCGCCGCTCGGCCTCAACGAGCGCCTCGTGCGCACCAGCGTGCTGCGGCTCTCGCGCGAAGGCTGGTTCACGGTCGCGCGCGAAGGGCGGCGCAGCTATTACGGCCTCACCGAATTCGGCCACAAGGCGCTGGTCGCCGATCCGCCGCGCCGCATCTATGCGGCCGCGCCGACGCCGTGGGACGGCACCTGGCACCTCGTGCTGACCAATCTCGGCGGCATCGACCGCGAGACCCGGCTGCAGCTTCGCCGCGAATTGACCTGGCTCGGCTTCGGCGCCGTGGCGCCCGGCGTGTTCGCGCATCCGAGCCCCGATCGCGCCGGCGTCGAGCGCGTGCTCGCGAAGCTCGGCGTGGCCGGCCGCGTCGAGCAGATGAACGCAACATCCGAACGCTCGCGCGACCTGCTGCAATCCTGCTGGGACCTCGAAGCGCTGCGCGCCGCCTATCGGCGCTTCATCGAGCGCTTCCGGCCGCTGTGGCAGGCGCTCGAAAAGGCGCCCGATCCCGATCCCGAATCGTGCTTCGTGCTGCGCGTGCTGCTGATCCACGAATACCGCCGCATCATCCTGCGCGATCCCGAATTGCCGGCCGAGCTGCTTTCGCCCGATTGGGAGGGCGGCTCGGCACGCGTGCTGTGCCGCAATCTCTATCGCCGCGTCGCCGCGGCGGCGGAACGCTACGCGACCTCCGTGCTCGAAACCGCCGACGGCCCGTTGCCCGAGCCGCGGCCCTACTATTTCCAGCGTTTCGGCGGACTCGCCGAGGCCGAAACGCAGAACGCATCCCGATAGGAGAATACGCCGTGACCGCAGCGCTTGCCCGCAATGCAATGGCCTCCGCTACGGCGGGAGACATTCCGCTCCCGACCGGCCGTTTCGAGGCCGACGCCGCGGCGTTCTCGGCGCATTGGCGCCGCGCCGGCGAGGCGCTCGCGCGCCTGCCCGCGAAGCCCAAGCGCAACGCCGGCGAGGCGCGCGAGGCCGCGGCGATCCTCGAGACGGCGCGCGGCACGCGCGTGGCGTTTCTCGAGGCGCATGTCGATGCCGTCTATCGCAAGCTCACCGGCGATCTCTCGCGCTACGTGCGGCTCGACGATCTCGTATTCGACGCCGCCGTGCTGGTGCCCGGCCTCGTGCCGACGCGCGAGGAACTGGCGCGCGAGGCCGTGCTGAAGCAGGCCGACAAGGACGGCATCGAGCTCGACCAGGGCCTGTTCGTGGCCCGCCTCATGCGCCACGAAGCGCTGGCGCAGCATCTCTGCCACGCGATGATGCTGCCGCTCGCGGAATCGCGCGCGCGCCTCGCCGAGTTCGAGCGCACCGGCAGGGCCGATTGCGGCAAGGCCACGATCGAGCGGCGCGGCGCGGTCAGCACCGTGACGATCCGCAACCCCGAGGCGCTCAATGCCGAGGACGCGACCACGATGACGCCGCTCGAGATCGCCGTCGATCTCGCATTGCTCGATCCGGCCACGAAGATCTGCGTGCTGCGCGGCGGGCCGCTGCCGCACGCGAAATATGCCGGCCGCCGCGCGTTCGGCGCCGGCATCAACCTCACGCATCTCTATTGGGGCAAGGTGCCGTATCTCTTCTATCTCGTGCGCGACCTGGGGATGCTCAACAAGATCTATCGCGGCATCACGCGCCGCGAGGACCCGCCCGACGAGACGCTCGGCTTCGGTACCGAGAAGCTGTGGATCGCCGCGGTCGAGGAATTCGCGATCGGCGGCCACTGCCAGATCCTGCTGGTGATGGACTATGTGCTCGCCGCCGAGAACGCCTACATGACTTTGCCAGCGCGAAAGGAAGGCATCATCCCCGGCATGGCGAACATGCGCCTGCCGCGCTTCGTCGGCGACCGCCTCACGCGCCAGGCGATCATGTACGAGAAGCGCATCGACTGCGCCTCGCCCGAGGGCCGCATGCTCTGCGATGAGATCGTGCCGGCCGGCGGGATGGACGCGGCGATCGAGCGCGTCGCCGACGGCCTCACCAATTCCGGCGTCGTCAACGCCGCCGCGAACCGCCGCGCGTTCCGCATTATCGACGAGCCGCTCTCGGCGATGATCCGCTATCTCTCCGTCTATGCGCGCGAGCAGGCCTATTGCCACACCTCGCCCGCACTCGTGGCGAATCTCGAGCGCTACTGGAACGCGCATCAGCGGAGCGTGAAGACGTAGGCGCAAGAAGCCTTCCCCCGTAAGCGGGGAAGAGAAGGTGGCAGCAGCCGCTTGGCCACGTTGAACCTGGAGATCGCGCCCGGTACGCTCGGCCTCGCCCACGCTTTGTCACGGCGATGCAAGACCTCCTGACGCTCGGCGGCATGCTCGCCGCGCATGCGCACCTGAAACCCGACGCCCCCGGCGTGCGCGACCTCGAGCGCGCGATGACGTTCCGCGTCTGGAACCGGCGTGCCTGCCGGCTCGCCAACGCGCTGCTCGGGCTCGGCCTCGCGGAGGGCGAGCGCGTCGCGGTGCTCGCCTACAACTGCATCGAATGGGCCGAGATCTATGCCGCCACGGCCAAGGCCGGGCTCGTGGCCGTGCCGATCAATTTCCGCCTGGTCGGAGCCGAGGTCGCCTACATCGTCGAGAACGCGGGCGCGGCCGCGCTGATCGTCCAGGACGAACTGACGGGCGTGATCGAGGACATCCGCGCGGCATTGCCGGTGCCGGCGTCGCGCATCATCCATTTCGGCGCCGCGCCGTGCCCCGCGGGATGGCTCGACTACGAGACGCTGCTGGGGCGGGGCAGCGATCGCGAGCCGGCCGTTGCGGTCGAGACCACGGACCCGTGGATGCTGATGTACACCTCCGGCACCACCGGACGGCCGAAGGGCGCGATCCGCAACCATAAGGCCAATACGCTGCTCTCGCTGATCACCGAGATCGAGCTCGGCATCCGGCGCGATGACAGCGCGCTGCTGGTCATGCCGATGTGCCACGCCAATTCGCTCTATTTCTTCGGGTCTTTCAGCTATTGCGGTGGCGGCGTCACGATCTATTCGCGCAAGAGCTTCGATCCCGAGCATTGCCTCATGACGCTGGCCGAAACCCGCTCGACCTTCACCTCGCTCGTGCCCACGCACTACATCATGATGCTCGGCCTTTCCGCCGCCGTGCGCGAGCGCCACGATCGCGATGCGGTGACGAAGTTGATGATCTCTTCCGCTCCGGCGCGCCCCGACACGAAGCGCGCGGTGATGGAGATGTTCCGCAATTCCGGCCTGTTCGAGCTCTACGGCTCGACCGAGGCGGGCTGGGTGACGATGCTGCACCCGCACGAGCAGTTCACGAAGCTCGGCTCGGTCGGCCGCGAATGCGTGGGCTCCGCGCCGATCCGCATCCTCGACGAGGCGGGAAACGAAGTGCCCGGCGGCCAGCCCGGCGAATTGTTCTCATGCAATCCCTACACGTTCGACGGCTACTGGAAGCTGCCCGCGCAAACCGCCGAGGCGTTCCGCGGCAATTACTGCACCGTGGGCGACATGGCGCGGCGCGACGAAGACGGCTACATCTGGCTCGTCGACCGCAAGAAGAACATGATCATCTCGGGCGGCGAGAACGTGTATCCGTCGGAGGTGGAGGCCGTGGTCGGCTCTTTCCCGAAGGTGAAGGACGTGGCCGTGATCGGCCTGCCCGACGCGAAATGGGGCGAGCGCGTCCATGCCGTCGTCATCCTGCACGACGGCGCCACGGCCGGCGAGGCCGAGCTCGCCGGCTGGTGCCGGGAACGCATCGCCGGCTACAAACGGCCGCGCTCGTTCTCGTTCATCGCGGAAGAAGACATGCCGCGCACGGCGACCGGCAAGATCCTGCATCGCGTGCTGCGCCAGCGCTTCGGCGGCACCTGAACAACGACAAGCCGAGGCCGCGACGCGGCGGGCGGAGGACACATGGCCGACACCATCGATCTCAACAGCACGCCCGACAGCGGCGCCGAATGGATCGCGCGCTTCCTGAAGGCGCGCAACGTGGACCGCGTCTTCGGCCTGCAGGGCGGGCACATCCAGCCGATCTGGGACCACGTGGCCCGGCGCGGTATCCGCATCGTCGACGTTCGTCACGAATGCGCGGCCGTGCACATGGCGCACGCGCATGCGGAGCTGA
>CAYZSG010000273.1:0-6222 GCA_964481045.1 uncultured Candidatus Odyssella sp.
CTCGTCGGCCTCGTCGCCAAGGTCCTTCTTCTCCCAGCGCACGGCGCCTTCGCCGTCGAGCGCCAGAATCCAGAGGTTGCGGTCCTCGCCGGCCGGCCGCTCGACGTTGAGCCATCCCACCGCGATGATGCCCCCGTCGGGCAGCATCGCCACGCTCTGCAGGCTTTCGTCGACGCCCTTGCCGAACAGCTTGTTCCACACCACGCGGCCATCGGCCGCGATGCGCGCCGCCCAGCCCTTGGTGCCGTTCTGGCCCTGCTCGGTGGCGCTGCCGACCACGATCATGTCGCCGTTCGCGAGCACGGTCAGCGCGTAGGGGATGGTCAGCGCGTATTCCTGGAACGTGTGCTGCCATTGCAGCTCGCCATCGGACGAAGTGCGGGCAACCCAGCCCACGAGCGAATTGGAACCGAGATTCTTGCGCGCCGCCGCGAGCGCCAATCCGCCGTCCGCACGCAACACGATCGCGTTGGCGCTGTCGAAGCGCGCGTTGGTGATGGTCTTGCGCTCGCCGACGGGCTTTCCCTCTTTCGCGTTGAAGCGCCAGAACCAGACGTCGCTGTTGCCGCCTTCGGCATCGATGCGGCCGCCCACGATCAGAATCCGATCGTCCGGCAGCACGAAGATGCGGCGCACCACGTCTTGACCGGTCTTGCCCTCGAGGTGCTGCCAGATCTGCTCGGGCGCCGCGGCCTTGCTGCGCGCGGCGCCTTCTTCGCTCGTCTTGGACGCCGGCGGCGCGGCGGGCGGGGCGGTGGTGCTGGCCGTGTCGTTCCGCGGCGGCGGCGCGTTCGCGGCCGGGCCGGGCGTGCCGCCCTTCTGCGCGAAATATCCGGCCGCGCCGCCACCAGCGAGCAGCGCGATGACGACACCGGCGATGAGCGGCACCTTGCTGCGCTTGCGCGCCGGCGCCTGCTGATGTTCCGGCGCCGCGGCGCGGCTGCGCAGCCCGCGGCGCGCCGACGGCTCGGTCGGCCGCACCGCCGAGGCGGCTTCGGTGGCCGCGGCCTGCTGTTCGCTGCCGACGATGAGCGTGGCGCCGCCCACCATCAGCGTGTCGCTCGCCGGCGCCGGCGCGGGCTGATCGGGCTTGCGCACGCGCGCGATCAACGGCTCTTTGGGCGGCGCGGGCGAGGCCGGCGCGGCGCTGCGGCGGCCAAGCGGCGAGGAGGGCGGCTCGACCATGAAATTGCCGGCGATCTCCGCCGACGGATCGCCGGCCGGCGCCGCGGGCGCGGCCCCGACGGGCGGCGCGGCGGCGCGCGTCAGGCGCTCGAGCGGTTGCGACGGCACATCCACCATGAAAGCTTCGCCGGCAGGAATGCCGGGCGCGGCGCCCGGCGCTGGCGCGCGGCCTTCCACGACCGCGATGAACTCCTTCACGCTCTGCGGCCGCTTCGCTTCCTCGACCGTCAGCGCCTGGTCGATCGCGCCGAGCAGGCTCTCGCTATAGTTGCCGCCGGCCGCCACGCCGGCGGGCACCATCGGGTCGGGCTGCTTCCGGAGCTGTGCCGCGATGCGCTTCGGTGCCTCGGGCGGGCGGCGGCCGGTCACGCAGTGATAGAGAACGGCGCCCAGCGCGTAGATGTCGGTCCACGGGCCCTGGTGGCTGTCGGTCTCGTACTGCTCGTAGGGCGCGTAGCCCTCGGTCACGATCGCGGTGAGGCCGCGGCTCTGGCGCGTCACCGCCTGGCGCGCGGCGCCGAAATCGATCAGCACCGGCGTGCCGTCGCGGCGGATGATGATGTTGGCCGGCTTGATGTCGCGATGCAGGAAGCCTTTCGCGTGCACGTCGGCGAGCCCGATCGCGAGCGGCCGCAGGATCGTCAGCAGTTCGTCTTCGCTGAGCGTGCCCACCGCGTCGATGACGTCGGCCAGGCTCTTGCCGTCCTGGAACGCCATCACGAGATAGCCGGTGCCGTTCGATTCGAAATAACGGTGCACCGGCACGATGTTGGGGTGCTGGAACGCGACGAGGGTCTTGGCTTCCGTGCGGAAACGCTCGAGGCCCCAGACGAACTGCTCCGCCTCCTGCCGGCCGAACGGCTTCACCGTCTTCCGGTCGGCGCCGCGGTTGGCGAGCACGCTCGGCAGGTATTCCTTGATCGCGACGTGGCGGTCGAGCAGCAGGTCGACGGCCTTGTAGGTAATGCCGAAGCCCCCGGCGCCCAGCAAGGCGACGACCCTATAGCCCTCGAGCTCGGTGCCCACGGGCAGCGCGTTGGTCCTCTCGTCCATGGAGCGTAGGGGTGCCTTGCCGGTTCGCGTGAATCAGGCCCGATCAACGTACCATCGCCGAGACCATGGCGCCAATATGGCAGGGCCCGCAGCGCGCCGCGCGGCAGCCGCGCTCTTGCGCGCGGGTACGGTTTCGTGAGAAGGCGCGCGCAGGCCTGCCGATGCCCGATTCCAATTCACTCGTCCGCCACAGCCTCGTCACCGCCGTGCTCGCGGCGGCGCCGGCGGGCGTCGTGCTCGCGCTGCTGATGGCGCTCAAAGTGCTGGCGTGGCACTGGGCCGTGCTGGGCGTGCTCATCGTTCTGGCGGGCTGCTACGCGGTTGCGCGGCTGGGCCTGGCCGATCTCGAGGCGGCGCGGAAATTCATCGTGGCGCTGCGCCCCGGCGAGAACCCGGCGCCGCCGCCCGCGTTGCCCGAGGCGAACTGGGCGCCGGCCGGCCGCCTCGCAAGCGCCGCTGGCGAAACCGCGCGCGCGATCGCGGCGGCGCATCAGCGGCTCGAGCGGCGCTCAGCGGCGGCCGAGGCGGTGCTCGGCGATCTGCCCGATGCCGTGCTGCGCATCGACCGCAACCGCACGGTGCTCGATGCCAATCCCGCCGCCGCCGCGCTGATCGGCCTGGCGCCGGTCGGGCAGGATCTCACCGGCCTGCTGCGCGATCCCGGCTTCACGGGCTCGGTCGAGCGCGCGCTCTCCGCCGGGGGCATCCACGAGAGCGCGTTCACGATGCACGGCGAGAATGAGCGCAGCGTGCGCGCGATCGTGCGCCGCCTCGCCGATGGCGGCCCGGGCGAGCCGGCAGCTCTCGTCGTGCTCCACGACGACACGGCGCGCCGGCGGCTCGATCAGATGCGCGCCGATTTCGTCGCCAACGTCAGCCACGAGCTCAAGACGCCGCTCGCCTCGCTGATCGGCTTCATCGAGACGCTGCGCGGCCCCGCCGCCGGCGACGCCGAGGCGCGCCAGCGCTTCCTCGAGATCATGCAGGAGCAGGCCGCGCGCATGCGCCGGCTGGTGGACGACATCATGTCGCTCTCGCGCATCGAGCTCGAAGAGCATCAGGCGCCCACGGGCCGCGTCGAATTACTGCCGATCCTCCAGAATCTCATGGAAGCTCTCCAGGTGCAGGCGATGACGCGGCGCATCACCTTCCGCCTCGAACGCCGCACCGCGGACGACGACAGGCTCACCGTCACCGGCGAGCGCGATCAGCTCATCCAGGTGTTCCAGAACCTCCTCGACAACGCGGTGAAATACGGGCGCGAGGGCACCGCCGTCGTCATCTCCGTCGCGCGCGCCGGCGGCGACCGGCTGCCCACGCCGCGTGATCCGCGCGAGAAGCGCCCGGCCGCGGCGGCCGAGGTGGCCGTCATCGATCAGGGCGAGGGCATTCCACCCGAGCACCTCTCGCGGCTCACCGAGCGATTCTATCGCGTCGATCGCGGCCGCTCGCGCCAGTTGGGCGGCACCGGCCTCGGCCTCGCCATCGTGAAGCACATCCTCAACCGCCACGGGGCCCGCCTCGCGATCGAAAGCAAGCTCGGCCAAGGCAGCCGATTCACCGTGTTTTTGCCTTTGGCGCCAGAGCGTTAGCCCGCCGCACAGGATGCCGCAGGCGCTGCAATAAAACTGACACGCAACGGTAATAAGACTGTTGCCCGGCCTCACTAGCTTGCGCCCGCCACGGTCGGAAACGTGCTCGCACGAAGCAGGCACTCGACCGCGGACGACGAAATTGCCGGGGCCGGGCGCGCCGGCACCCGAATCATGTTCAAGGAGGTGTGAGGTGACGAAAACGTTGATGTTGGCCGCCGTGTGCGCGGCCGCCCTGACCGGACAAGCCTACGCGCAGTCGCGCGATCAGATCCGCATCGTCGGCTCGTCGACGGTGTATCCGTTCACGACCACGGTGGCCGAGCGCTTCGCCAAGGCCGGCAATTTCAAGGCGCCGGTCGTCGAATCGACCGGCACCGGCGGCGGCATGAAGCTGTTCTGCGCCGGCGTCGGCACGCAGCATCCCGATCTCACCAACGCCTCGCGCCGCATGAAGAAGAGCGAGTTCGACGACTGCGCGAAGAACGGCGTGAAGGACATCTTCGAGATCAAGGTGGGCTTCGACGGCATCGCGATCGCGCAGGCGAAAACCGGGCCGAAGTTCAACCTCACGCTCGGCCAGCTCTGGCTCGCGCTCGCCAAAGAAGTGCCGGAAGGCAACAAAGACGGCGGCAAGCTGATCCCGAATCCGAACAAGACCTGGAAAGACATCGATGCGTCGTTTCCGGCCGTGAAGATCGAGGTGCTCGGCCCGCCGCCCACCTCGGGCACGCGCGACTCGTTCAACGAGCTGGCGCTCGAGGCCGGCTGCGACAGCTTCCCGTCGCTCAAGGCGATGGCCAAGACCGACGCCAAGAAGCACAAGGCAGTCTGCCAGAGCATTCGCGAGGATGGCGCCTACGTCGAGGCCGGCGAGAACGACAACGTCATCGTCCAGAAGCTCGTCGCCAACCCGAATGCCGTCGGCGTGTTCGGCTACAGCTTCCTCGATCAGAACAAGGACAAGCTCTACGGCCACACGGTCAACGGCATTGAGCCCACCTTCGAGACGATCTCGAGCGGCAAGTATCCGATTGCCCGTGACATGTACGTCTACGTCAAGAAGGCGCACATGGGCGTCGTGCCGGGCATCAAGGAGTTCGTGGCCGAATACACGCATGCCCGCGCGATGGGCAAGCGCGGCTATCTCGTCGGCAAGGGCCTCGTGCCGCTGCCGGATGCCGAGTTCAAGAAGGTGAACGACGCGGCTAAGACCATGTCGAACCTTAGCATGTAGCGAAACGGCGGCCGCTCCCGCTTCGGCGGGAGCGGCCGGATTTTTTGGGCGATACCCGCCGGACGAAGATCAGGGCGGCGGGCGCTCAGGGGCGGGGCATGGACTATCCGGTTATCCTGGCGACGCTGGTGATCCTCTCCGCCGCCGGATTCTATCTCGGCCGCCGTCGGGCCATCGCCAGTTCAGGCGGCGCGCTGCGGACGCTCCACTCGCTGCCGAGCTACTACGGGCTCTACATCGCCGTCTGGGCCGGCGTGCCGGCGCTGATCCTGTTCATCGTCTGGATCGCCGCGCAAAGCTCCGTCGTCGACTATCTCGTCCAGGCCGCGCTGCCAGACCAGCTCCGGGGCCTCGCGCCGGACCGCAAGGCGCTGCTGCTGGCGGACATCAAGAACATCGCCACCGGCAACGTCGTGCGCGCCCAGCCCGACGCGGCCGTGGCCGCCGCCGCCGAGCATTACAAGCGGCTCGTCGAGCTCAGCCGCTGGATGCTCGTGGCCGTCATGCTGCTGCTGGCCAGCCTTGGCACGTTCCTCGCCTACCGCCGCATCAACCCCGCCATGCGTGCGCGCAACGCCGTCGAGCGCGTGGCGCGCTGGTTCCTCATCGTCTGCTCGACGATCGCGATCTTCGCCACGATCGGCATCATCCTCTCGCTGCTGTTCGAGGCGTTGCGCTTCTTCGACCGCGTGCCGATCGGCGAATTCCTGTTCGGCGTCCGCTGGAGCCCGCAGGAGGCATTGCGCAGCGACCAGGTCGGCTCCTCCGGCAGCTTCGGCGCCGTGCCCATTTTCACCGGTACGCTGCTGATCACCGCGATCGCGATGCTCGTCGCCGGCCCGGTCGGCCTGTTCGCGGCGATCTATCTCTCGGAATACGCCTCGCCGCGCGTGCGCAACTGGGTCAAGCCGATCATGGAGGTGCTCGCCGGCATCCCCACCGTCGTCTACGGCTTCTTCGCGGCACTCACCGTGGCGCCGTTCATTCGCGATTTCGGCAATTCGCTCGGCCTCGAGACGGCGTCGGAAAGCGCTCTCGCCGCCGGGCTCGTCATGGGCGTGATGATCATTCCCTACGTCTCGTCGCTGTCCGACGACGTGATCAACGCCGTGCCGCAATCGCTGCGCGACGGCGCCTATGGCCTCGGCGCCACGC
>CAYZSG010000274.1:0-6101 GCA_964481045.1 uncultured Candidatus Odyssella sp.
TGGCGCGGGTGTTCGCGAAGGCATGATTTCGCCGCTTCGCATGAGAACCGCGAAGTGATCCCAGGGTAGCGGCTTCGCCGCAACCCTGGGCTTTGGGGCAGAACCGCTTCGCGGTTCGGCTTCCGGCTAACCCTTTTGCATCAACCCGCGCACGAAATCGCCCACTCCAACTTGTCTGTCACGCCTTAGTCGCTCGGCGGTCAATATTGCAGTGACTTGCGACATGCATCTCTCAAGTTCGTCATTCACAATAATGTAGTCGTATTCCGCCCAATGGCTAATTTCTTCGGCTGCCTTGGCCATCCGAGCACGCACAACCTCTTCAGAGTCCTGAGCCCTTATCCGCAAACGCCTTTCCAACTCAGGTATAGTTGGCGGCAACACAAAGATACTGGCCATGTCGTGTCGAGCATGCTCTCGGAGCTGCTGCGTCCCCTGCCAATCAATATCGAAGACGACGTCCTGACCACGACTAAGTGCTTCCTCAACAGGTTCCCTTGGTGTGCCATAGGAGTGGCCAAACACCTGCGCATGCTCCAACAACTCACGTTGCCGGATCATTGCTTCGAACCTTGCCTGGTCGATGAAAAAATAATCCCGTCCATCAACCTCGCCGCGTCGCGGTGGTCGAGTCGTCACTGACACTGACATCGTCATTCGGCCTCGTTCCATTTCGAGCAAGGCACGCGAGATCGTCGTCTTGCCCGCGCCCGAGGGGGACGAGAGCACGAGCATCAAGCCGCGGCGGCCAACTTCCGTCATTCGACGTTCTGGATCTGCTCGCGGAACTGGTCGATCGTCGTCTTGAGGTCCAGCCCGATGCGCGTGAGCTCGACGTCGGCCGATTTGGAGCAGAGCGTGTTGGCCTCGCGGTTGAACTCCTGCGCGAGGAAATCGAGCTGGCGGCCGACTGCGCCGGGCTTCGCGATGGTTTCGACCGCGGCCTCGCAATGCGAGCGCAGGCGGTCGATCTCCTCGCGGATGTCGCCGCGCGTGGCGAGCAGCGCCGCCTCCTGCGCGAGCCGGTCTTCGTTGAGCGGCGGGCGCGCTTCGAGCAGTGCCTTCAACTGCTCTTCGAGCTTCGCGCGCAGCTTCTCAGGCCGCGCGCCGGCGGCGTTCGCCGCAGCATCGACGAGGCGGCGCACCTCGGCGACGTGGCCTTTCAGAATCTCGGCGAGACGGCCGCCCTCGTTGCGCCGCGCCGCGGCGAGGCGGTCGATCGCCTGATCGAGCGTCGCCAGCATCGCGGCGCTACGCCGCGCGCGCTCCTCCTCCGTGTCGGGCGCCTCGACCACCTCGACGATGCCACGCACGGCCAAGAGAGCGTCGAGCCGCGGCGGCGCCGGATCGATGCGACCCGCATACTTCGCCGGCAGCGCCAGCATGGCTTCGAGCGCCGCCTCGTTGACGACGACGCGCTCGGCGCCGGCCGCGCGCGCGACCGTGAGGCCGGCGGTGACGTTGCCGCGCTTCAGCTTCGCCGCGAGGCGCTCGCGCACCGGACCTTCGAGCGAGTCGAGGCCCGGCGGCAGGCGGACGCGCATGTCGAGGCCCTTGGCGTTGACGCTCTTGAGCTCCCACGACCAGCCGTAAACGCCCATCTGCCCCTCGGCGCGGGCAAAGCCGGTCATGCTGGAAACGGTCACGCGCTCGCTCCTTGGTATCGCGGTGCTATTGTCGGGGGCGCTGGCGGCGGGACATGCCGCACTATAACAGCGGCGCCTTTCGCAACAAGGCCGGGGACATCCACAATGCGCGATCCGAAATCGATCCTGATCACCGGCGCCTCATCGGGCATCGGCGAGGCGCTGGCGCTCGACTACGCGGCACCCGGCGTATTCCTCGCGCTCACCGGCCGCGACGCGGCGCGCGCCGAGGCCGTGGCCGCCGCGTGCCGCGCCAAGGGCGCCGACGTGCTCGCCGAAACCGTGGGCGCGGAGGACGCGGCGGCCATGCCGGACTTCATCGCGCGCGCCCATGCCCGCCACCCGCTCGATCTCGTGATCGCGAATGCCGGCATCTCCGCCGGCTCCGGTGGTAAGGGCGAGAGTGCCGCGCAGGCGCGGCGCATCTTCGACGTGAACGTGCAGGGCGTCGTGAACACGGTTTCCCCGGCAATCGAGCTGCTGCTGCAGAAACCTCGCGCGGGCGCCGCCCCGCGCGGCCAGGTCGCGATCGTCGCCTCGCTCGCCGGCTATCGCGGCTTCCCGGGCGCGCCGGCCTATTGCGCGAGCAAGGCTGCGGTGAAGGTGTGGGGCGAGGGCCTGCGCGGCGAGCTGCACGCGCACGGCATCGAGGTTACGGTCGTCTGCCCCGGCTATGTCCGCACGCGCATGACCGAGGGCAACACGTTCCCGATGCCGCTGATCATGGACGCGGATCGCGCCGTGCGCATCATCCGCCGCGGCCTCGAGCGCAACAAGGCGCGCATCGCGTTCCCGTGGCGGCTGGCCTTCATGGTCAACCTCATCGCCGCCCTGCCGCCGGCCTGGGTCGATCCGCTGTTCCGCAAACTGCCGAAGAAGCGCGCTGCGGCCTCTTAGAGCCCACTCGCCGGAACTCGCGCCGCACTCCGCCCGTTTCTGACTGGATCGACTGGAAACGAGAGGACGCGATGGCGCCCCGCCCCTATTGGAAAGGCCATGTCCGGCTTTCGCTGGTTTCGTTCGAGGTGCAGCTCTACACCGCCTCGCGCGCGGCGCGCGAGTTCCCGCTGCACCAGATCGACAAGAAGAGCGGCGAACGCATCCGCTACCAGACGATCGTGCCCGGCAAGGGCGCCGTGCCGCGCGACGAGATCATCAAGGGCTACGAATACGAGAAGGACCACTATGTCCTCCTCGAGCCCGAGGAGCTCGACAAGCTCAAGATCGAATCGAAGCACACGATCGACCTCGTGCAGTTCGTGGATACGCACGACATCGACGTCATGTATTTCGACAAGCCCTACTACGTGGCGCCGGGCAACGAGCTGGCCGAGGAGGCGTTTCGCGTCGTCCGCGACGCGCTGCGCCAGACGCGGAAATACGCGCTCGGCCAGATCGTGCTCGGCGGCCGCGAGCGCATCGCGGCGCTGAAGCCCTGTGGCAAGGGGATGGTGCTCGAGACACTGCGCAACGGCGAAGAGGTGCGCGAATCGCAATCCTATTTCGAGGACATCGCGGACGCGCCCGCCGACGACGAGCAGCTCGAGCTCGCCAAGCAGCTCATCAAGCAGAAGACGGCAAAGTTCAACCCCGGCAAGTTCAAGGACCACTACGACGACGCGATGCGCGAGCTGATCAAGGCCAAGCTCGGCGACAGGCGCGCGAAAAAGGTGATCGAGGAGAAGCGTCCGACCGCGCAGGTGATCAACCTGATGGACGCGCTCAAGAAGAGCCTGCGCGGCGAAGCGCGCGCGGGCGCCGGCGAAAGCGGCACGGGCGAGGCCAAGCCGCGCCGCAAGGCCCGCCGCAGGCCGGCGCGCAAGCGCCACGCGCGCGCCGCGTGAGGCCATGCCAGCAAAGCGGCGGCGCAAGACCAAGGGCGCGCTGGCGCGCTACCACGCCAAGCGCCGTTTCGCGGAAACGCCCGAGCCGCGCGGCAAGGTCGCACCGCGCGAGGGCCGCTCTTTCGTGATCCAGAAGCACGGCGCGCGGCGCCTGCATTACGATTTCCGACTGGAATGGGACGGCACGCTCAAGAGCTGGGCGGTGCCGAAGGGCCCCAGCCTCGATCCCGGCGACAAGCGTCTCGCCGTGCGCGTCGAGGATCATCCGCTCGAATATGGCGGCTTCGAAGGCGTGATCCCGCCGGGCGAATACGGCGCCGGCCCGGTGATCATCTGGGATCGCGGCACCTGGGAGCCCGATGGCGATCCCGGGAAGGCCGACGCCAAAGGCCATCTCAACTTCACCATGCAGGGCGAGAAGATGCGCGGCGCCTGGTCGCTCGTGCGTATCGGCGGCGGCCGCTACGGGGCGCGCGACCGATCGTCGAAGCAGAACTGGCTGCTCATCAAGCGCACCGACGATGACGCGCGTCGCGGCAAAGGCGACGTGCTCGTGGCGAGAAAGCCCAACAGCGTCGAAAGCGGGCGCAGCCTCGACGATGTCCGCGCCGGCAAAGGCAAAGTCCGCACCTGGCACAGCAACCGCGCCAAGAACGGCGGCGAAGCGAAATCGAAGCCGAGGCGGCGGCGTGCCGCCAAGGCCACGGCCATGCCCGATTTCATCCCTCCGCAATTGGCGACGCGCGTCGCGAAGCCGCCGACGGGGGCCGGCTGGCTGCACGAGGTGAAGTTCGACGGCTATCGCATCCAGGTCCGCATCGACGGCGGCGCGATCAAATATCTCACGCGCACCGGCCTCGACTGGACCGATCGCTTCCGCACGTTCACGCCCGAATTCAAAAGGCTCGACGTCACGAGCGCGATCATCGACGGCGAGGTTGTGGCGCTCGACAAAGACGGCGTCAGCGATTTCTCGCGCCTGCAAGAGGCGCTTTCGGAAGGCGACGCGAGCACCCTCTCCTACTACGCGTTCGACCTGCTCTATTGCGACGGCGAGAGGCTCACGGACCATCCGCTTGGGGAGCGGAAAGAAGCCCTGGCCGCGCTGCTGGCGCCGCTCGGCGCGAACGGCCGCATCCGCCTCAGCGAGCATTTCACGGTCGAGGGCGGCGCGTTCTTCCGGCAGGTGTGCACGCTGGCACTCGAAGGCGCCGTCTCGAAGCGGGCAGAGTCGCGTTACGTCTCGGGCCGCAGCGGGATTTGGCAGAAATCGAAATGCGTCGAGCGGCAGGAGATGGTCGTGGTCGGCTACACGCCGGGCACGACCGGGCCCGGAACGATCGGCGCGCTGCTGCTGGCGCAATATCGCGGCGGCGCTCTCGCCTATAGCGGCCGCGTGGGCACCGGCTTCACGCATGCCTCGGCCCGCAGGCTGCGCAAGCGGCTGGAAGCGATCAGGACCGATAAGGCGCCCGTGACCGTGCCGGGTCGGCAGCGCGATGCGCGCTGGGTGAAGCCGGAACTGGTGGCAGAGATCGAATTCCCCGGCTGGACGGCCGATAAGATCGTGCGCCATGCTTCGTTCAAGGGCCTGCGCGAGGACAAGCCGGCCGCCGAGGTGACGACGGAGGCGCCGAAACAGGCAATGGCGGCAAAATCCGCGATCCCGAAGGCGCGCGCGAAGCTGTTCTCGGTGCTGACGCATCCCGACCGCGTGCTCTACGACGCGCACGGCGTGACCAAGCTCGGCCTCGCCGAATACTACGCCGCGGTGGCCGACCTCATGCTGCCGCACGTGCGCGAACGGCCGTTGTCACTCGTGCGCTGCCCCGGCGGAGCGGCAGGCGCGTGCTTCTATCAGAAAAGCGTGCCGCAGGGGACGCCCGGCGCCGTCTACGAAGTGCACAACGAGGCGCGCGGCAAGAAGGAGAGCTATCCGGCGATCCGCGATCTCGCGGGGCTGATCGGCCTCGCCCAGATGGGCACGCTCGAAATCCACACCTGGGGCTGCAAGGCCGCGAAGATCATGATGCCGGACCGCATCGTATTCGACGTCGATCCCGACGAAGGCATGCCGTGGACGGACGTGATCGCGACCGCGTTCGAGATCCGCGACCGCCTCGAGAGCATCGGCCTCGAAAGCTTCCTCAAGACGACGGGCGGCAAGGGGCTGCACGTGGCCGCGCCGATCGCGCCGAAGCACGGCTGGGACACGGTCAAGGATTTCACGAAGGCCTTCGCGACCGCGATGATGCGCGACCGGCCCGATCGCTACGTCGTCACGGTGTCGAAGAAGGCACGCAAGGGAAAGATCTTCATCGACTATCTGCGCAACGGCTACGGCGCCACGTTCGTCGCCCCCTACTCGCCGCGCGCGCGCCCGAACGCGCCGGTCTCGATGCCGATCGAATGGAACGAGCTGACGCCGTCGCTGCGCTCCGACCATTTCCGGCTCGACAACGCCGCCGCGCGTCTCGCGGCGCTTAAGCGCGATCCCTGGCGCGACATGCTGAAACTGCGCCAGTCGATCACGGCGAAAATGCTGAAGTCGTTCGGTGTCGCGTAGGGGCGCGTGACCCGGCCTTACGAGATTCCGGCGCGCGCTCAGTTC
>CAYZSG010000275.1:0-6030 GCA_964481045.1 uncultured Candidatus Odyssella sp.
CGGCCCTGCGCTGAAATCGCCCGGCGCGGCCGGCGACGCCCTCCCGCCGCGCCCGGCGACGCCACCGGCCATGCAGGCCGAGCGGCCCGCCGTGCCGCAACCCGATGTGCCGCGCCCCGCCGCGCCGGCGGCCCCGCGCGCCGAAGAAGCGAGGCCTCTGCAATCGATGGCGAAGGTGCCCGATGCAAGGCCGCCGCTGGCGCCCGATATCCGCCCGGCCCCGGCGGCGCGGCCCGCGCCCGACGGGCCAGTCGAGCCGCCGGTGATGCCGGCCATCAGCCCGACCCTGAACGTGACCAGCGACGGCACCGAGACGCGCATCGTGGTGGCGTGGCCGGAGCCGGTCGCGGCCGCCGTCTTCACGCTCGGCGATCACGTCTGGATGGTGTTTCCGCGCCGCGAGGCCTTCGATCTCGATAAGGCCCAGAAACAGCTTGGACCCGGCGTCGCGGGCCTCAAGCGCGTCGAGCACGCGCAGGCGACTCTGCTCGCCGCGCGCGTTGCCGCCGGCATGCGCGTGCGCGTGGCGCACGAACGGAACGTGTGGACGATCGCGCTGAGGCGCGAAAGCGGCACGCCCCCGCTACCGGACGTGAAGCTCGCCATCTCGCGCAACGGAATCGAACAGGCGGCATTGCCGCTGCCGGGCGCCGAGACGCCGATCCGCTTCGTGGTTCCGGCTATCGGCAGCGTCCTCCACGTCGTGCCGAGCCGCGCGACCGCCGCTGCCGGCGGCGAGCGCGCCTTCGTCACGTTCCGCATTCTGCCCGCCGCGCAGGGCGGCGTGATCGAGGCGCTGGCGGACGGCCTCGCCGTCGGCGCAGAGGGCGGCGCCATCACGATTCGCCGCACCGCCGGGCTCCTGCTCTCGAACGGCGGGCCGCCCATTTCCGGCCAGCACGGGCAGTAGAGATTCTTTCGGCACCGCGCGATCTCGCGGAGAGCCGGTTCTCCCCCCTGTGTTCGCAATCACTTACGACAGAACATTAACTGTGGTAGACGTACTAAGTGTGTTGGGGCATCGGCCCGGAGCTCGCGCGGCCCTGCCGCCGCGAGCATTTTGGGCACGGCCTCCTATTCCGTTCCCGTAACCTATTGCGTGGCGCGCGCGGGCGCCTCGGCTCCGGAAGTCCATGAGCGAACAGCATTTCAACGCCCTGCCGGCGGGCTACCAGCTTCAGGAATACACGCTGAAGTCCGTGCTGGGGCATGGCGGCTTCGGCATCACCTACCTTGCCGCCGACAACAACCTCGGCAAGGACGTCGCGATCAAGGAATACCTGCCGACCGAATTCGCGGTCAGGCGCGACGATTCCCAGGTGCAGCCGCGCTCGACGGCCGACAACAACGACTACGAATGGGGCCTCGACCGTTTCATGAAGGAGGCCCAGACGCTGGGCCTCTTCCGCCATCCCAACATCGTGCCGGTGTATCGCGCGTTCAAGGCGAACGGCACGGCGTACATGGTGATGGAATACCAGAAGGGGCAGAGCCTCGCCGAGCTGTTCCGCAAGCATCGCAGCGACTTCACCGAAGAGGATCTGCTCGGCCTCACGCTTCCGCTGCTCGACGGCCTCGCTGTTGTGCACAAGGCCGGCTACCTCCACCGCGACTTGAAGCCCGGCAACATCTTCATCCGCGAGGACGGCTCGCCGGTGCTGCTCGATTTCGGCGCCGCGCGCAACGCGGTCGGCCGCAAAAGCAAAAACCTCACCTCGATCGTGACGCCCGGCTACGCGCCGCTCGAGCAGTATTTCGCCGACGGGAATCAGGGGCCGTGGACCGACATCTACGCCACGGCCAGCATCCTCTATCAGGCCGTGGCCGGGCGCATTCCGCCCGAGGCGCCGGCGCGCGTGAAGCGCGATCCGATCACGCCGGCCGTCGAGGCCGGGCGCGGGCGCTTCAGCGAGGCGTTTCTGACGGGCATCGACATCGGCCTCCGGGTGGAAGAAGAGCAGCGGCCGCAGACCGTCGATCAGTGGCGCGCGATGCTGCTCGGCCAGGAAGTGCCCGAGGCGCCGCCGCCCACGATGGGACGCGATGCGGTGTCGGTGCGCGCCAGCGCCACGATGATCGCCGGCAACGCGCCGCGGATGGGCCAGGCCGGCAGTGCCACGGTCGGCGGATCCGCCTCGATGCGCTTCCCGACCGTCGGGCGCGAGGATGCGGCCGCGCACACGCAGCGCCGCGGCATGGGCGGCGGCAAGATCGCGGCGATCATCGTCGGCGTCGTCGTGCTGCTCGGCGCGGCCGGCGCGGGCGCCTATATCGCGCTCAATCCGGATCACGGCCTGTTCGGCACCGGCACCGCCAGCACCGACAAGCGCGGGAACGACACGACCAAGATCAGCGCCGACGCCGAGGCGCAGCGCCGCGCGGCGGACGAAGCGCGGCGCAAGGAAGAGGAAGAGCGGCGCAAGGCCGAGGACGAGATCAAGAAGCGTCAGCAGGAGGCGGACGAGGCGCGCCGGCGCGGCGACGAAGAAGCGCGCCGCAAGGCCGAGGAAGAGCGCAAGAAGGCGGAAGACGCCGCGCGGCGCCAGGAAGAGGCGCGCAAGCGCGCCGAGGAAGAGCGCAAGAAGGCCGAAGAGGCGCGCCGCGCCCAGGGCGACGAGGAGCGCCGCCGCGCCGAGGAAGCGCGCCAGGAGCAGGCGCGCCGCGAGGAAGAGGCGCGCCGCCGCGAGGAAGAAGCCCGCCGCCGCGACGACGACGCCCGGCGCCGCGCGGAGGAGGAGCGTCAGCGCGAGCAGGAAGAGGCGCGCCGTCGCGAGCAGGAGGAAGCTAGCCGCCCGAAAGGCGTGAGCTGCGAGCTGTCGGTCATCAAGGGCATGTATGCGTCGGAGACCGACTGCTTCTACGTGATCCGTCTCTTCAAGCTCACGCTCGAGACGGCGCGCGACGGCGCCGCGCCCAGCACCTGGAGCAACCAGCGCTCCGGCGCCACCGGCTCGATCCGCATCCTCGCAACCATGCCCGGCCAGGACGGCACGATGTGCCGCCGCTTCCAGCAGACGCTGACGGTGGCCGGCCGCACGCACACGGGCACGGGGGTCGCGTGTTTCCGCAACAATGCGTGGCAGCTGGGGACGTGACGGGGGCCGCCAGGCGATCGGCGGTGCGCCAGGGGAGGGGTTTCTGGCGTCGCTCGCGCTTTTGACTATGATGAATTGGTGAACCGGCCGGATCTCCGCTCGGGGATTCGGTTCGAGGAGGAATGACGGATGATGCAACGCAAAGGACCCGACGGGAAAACGATCAAGGGCGGCGACGAGGCGAGCGAGGACGCGACCCGCAAGGTTCCGCGCCGCTCGATCCGCGACCGCCTGCTCGCCAGCGACGACCAGACCGACGAGGTGCCGCCGACGCACATCGCCACGGCGCCGACCGCCGACAGCACGAACCCCGGCGCCGCCGCGCCCGGTGCGGACGCCACGCCCACGGTGTTCGCCGCCAACCCGCCGCCGCTGCCGCGCGAAACCGCGCGCAACGAGCCGGCACCGGCCCGCGACTACATTCCCGCCGATCCTCCGCCGGTTCCGCCGCGCGCGCAGCCGGCGAGCGCGCAGGTGCCGCCGCCGACCCGCGACGGACCGTCGCCGGCACGCGACTACATTCCCGCCGACAACGCCGCCACGAAGATCTACCGGCCGAACCGCCCGGCCGCGGCCGCCGCGGCGCCACCGCCGCCCGAGCCTGTCGCCGCCGGCGCCGCGCCGATGTCACAGGCCGGACGGCCCAAGGCCGGCACGCCCGTCTCGGGCGATTTCACGATCGCCGATCCGGTCGTCGGCTGGCTCGCCATCGTCGAGGGACCGGGCCGCGGCGCGTCGCTCAACATCGGCTACGGCAACAATCGCATCGGCCGCGCGCCGACCGAGAACGTCTCGCTCGATTTCGGCGACGAGGAGATCTCGCGCGAGAACCACGCCACGATCACGTTCGACGGCCGCCATCGCCGGTTCTACATCCTGCCCGGACATGGCCGTAACCTCGTCTACGTCAACGAACAGCCGGTGATGTCGCCGCTGGAGCTCACCGGCGGCGAGGAAATTCTGCTCGGCCAGACCAAGCTCCGCTTCGTGCCGTTCTGCGGCAAGAGCTTCGACTGGTACCAGAAGTGATATCCGTGCGTCCGGCGCCGGCGGCCACCAGCGAGCGTAAGGCGGCATCCCCGCGAAAGCGGGGACGCCGAGACGTGACGGAGCGCCGCGCATGATTCCAGGACGGCATTTCGCCGGCCTGCAACTGCAAGGCGGCCGGCCCTACCAGGAAGACGATTTCGGCTTCTTGAACGACCTCAAGGAGTCCGATCCGAGCCCGTCGCATCTCCTGGTCGTGCTCGCCGACGGCATGGGCGGACACAGCGGCGGCGCCCATGCCAGCGCGCTCGCGGTGGATACGTTCCTCGGCACCTATCAGGGCGCGCAGGGCTCCGTCACCGACCGCATGGTGAAAAGCCTCACCGAGAGCAACGAACGCATCCGGGTCGACTCCGACGGCAACCCGCAGCTCACCGGCATGGGCTGCACGCTCGTCGCGGCGGGATTCCTCGAGGACGGGCTCGTCTGGGTCAGCGTCGGCGATTCGCCGTTCTGGCGATTCCGCGACGGCGGCATCAAGCAGCTCAACGAAGACCATTCGATGGCGCCGCTGCTGGCGCAGCAGGTGACGGCGGGCTCGCTCTCGCCCGAGGAGGCGGCGCGCCATCCGCACCGCAATGCGCTGCGCTCGGCGCTCATCGGCGAGCCGATCCCGAAGCTCGATCTGCGCGAATCGCCGGTGCGGCTCAAGGCGGGCGACAAGTTTCTGCTCGCCAGCGACGGGCTGCAAACGCTGTCGGATCAAGAAATCGCCGCAATTCTCAAGGAAGACGCCGACGCGCTCGACCTCGCGCGCAACCTTCTCCGCGCGGTCGAGGAGAAGAACAGGCGCGGGCAGGACAACACGACGGCGATCGTCGTCACGCCGTTCCGCAACGGCGAAACCACGCCGATCGTGGAATGGACCCTCTAGATGGCGCAAACCAGCTCACCGGGCCGGCCATGAAGATCGAACGCGGATACGCGCAGCACGTCGGCAGCCGCAACGAGCAGCAGGATGCGGGCCTCGTCCTGACCAACGACGGCCGCGGGGAGCAGCTCGTGCTCGTCGCCGACGGCATGGGCGGGCACGCCGGCGGCAGCCTCGCCTCGGCCCAGGTCGCCGAAACCGCGCGCCGCATCTGGGACCAGCACGAGCAGACCGCGATCGAGCCGAAGCGCCTGCTGGAGCGCATCATCCGCGAGGGCCACGAGGCCATCAACCGCGCCGGTGCCGAGAAGGGCCTCACGCCGCGCAGCACCTGCGTGCTGCTCTATCTTCACGATGGCAGCGCGCATTGGGCGCATGTCGGCGACAGCCGCATCTATCGCCTGCGCGACGGGCAGGTGACGCGGCTCACGCGCGATCACTCGGTCGTGCAGATGCTCGTCGATCTCGGCAAGGTCTCCGAAGAGGAGATGGGCACGCATCCCGACCAGAATCGGCTGACGCAGAGCCTCGGCGGCGACGCGGTGCCGATGCCGGATTTCGGCTCCGACAGCGTGAAGGAGCACGATGGATTCCTGGTCTGCTCCGACGGGCTCTGGGAGATGATCAAGCTGCCCGAGATGGCCTCGGCGCTCGCCGCCAAGAATCTCGGCGACGACGGTGCGAAGATTCTCGCGGAGCGCGCCTTCAACCGCGCCAAGCCCAAGAGCGACAACATCACCATAGCTCTGGTGCGCGTCGGCGGCCCGCCACCGGCCAGCATCGGCGCCGATCTCGAAGATGCCAAGACGACCCGTATTCTCGGCAAACCCCCGCTGCGGCGATCCGCCGGCGGGGGCGCGCGTTGGGGCTTCGCGGCGGCGACGGTAGTGGCGCTCGGTGCCGCAGCGGCCGTCGTCTACAAGCCGTGGGACAAGCCGGGCACCGATGCGCCCACCACGCCCGCGGCCGCGCCGAAGGATAAGCCCGCCGAGAAAACGCCGCCGGCCGACGAAAAGC
>CAYZSG010000276.1:0-6015 GCA_964481045.1 uncultured Candidatus Odyssella sp.
CAGCGCGCAGCAGCGCTTCACCGCGCTCCAGTCGGGTGAGATCGACGTGCTCTCGCGCAACACGACGTGGACGCTGACGCGCGACGCCGCGCAGGGCATGGTGTTCACCGGCGTCACGTTCTACGACGGCCAGGGCTTCATGGTCGCCAAGAAGCTCGGCGTGAAGAGCGCCAAGGAGCTCGACGGCGCCGAGATCTGCGTGCAGTCGGGCACGACGACCGAGCTCAACCTCACCGACTTCCTCAAGGCCAACAACCTGTCGAAGGCCAAGGCCATCGTCTTCGAGAAGATCGAAGAGGCCGTGGGCGCGTTCTTCGCCGGCCGCTGCCAGGCCTACACGACCGACGCCTCCGGCCTTGCCTCGACGCGCTCCAAGGACGCCAAGAATCCCGAAGACTACGTGATCCTGCCCGAGCTCATCTCGAAGGAGCCGTTGGGCCCGGCGGTGCGCCGCGGCGACGAGGAGCTGTTCGCGATCGTGAAGTGGGTGCTCTACGCGATGGTCGAGGCCGAGGAATTCGGCGTCAGCCGCGCGAACGTCGATCAAATGAAGAGTTCGCCCAATCCCGGCATCAAGCGCCTGCTCGGCGTCGACGAGAAGAACGACATGGGCAAGCTGCTCGGCCTCAAGGGCGATTGGGCCTATCAGATCGTCAAGCAGGTCGGGAATTACGGCGACATCTACGAGCGCAACGTCGGTCCCAAGACGCCGCTCAAGCTCGAGCGGGGCTTGAACGCCCTCTGGAGCAAGGGCGGCCTGCAGTACGCGCCGCCTGTCCGCTAAGGCAAGCGATCCGCCGCCCCGGGCCTCCTGGGGCGGCGGATTCGCTTTAGCACCTCGGTCCGCGGAATCGGCGCGGTGGCAAACCCCAATCCTTCCGCGACGCGCACACCGGCAACCGGCGCCTGGTGGAATGACCGGCGCGTACGCGCCATCCTCTATCAGGTCGCCTTCCTCGCGATACTCGGCTTCGCGGTGTGGCTGCTCGTCAGCAACACGATCGAGAACCTGCGCGCGCGGGGCCTTCGCAGCGGGTTCGATTTCCTCAACTCGCGTTCGGGCATCCCGATCAGCGACACGATCATCGACTGGAATCCCGACGACACGTTCGGGCGCGCCTATTTCGTCGGCATCCTCAACACTTTGCGCGTCGGCATCATCGGCATCGTGCTGGCGACGATCCTCGGCACGATCATCGGCATCGCGCGACTCTCGTCGAACTGGCTCGTCGCCAAGATCGCCTCCGTCTATGTCGAGACGATCCGCAACATCCCGCTGCTGCTGCAGCTCATCTTCATCTACGCCTTCTTCGGCAATGCGCTGCCCGACCAGCTCAATCCGCTCGTCATCGGCGGCGGCTTCTTCCTCAACAAGAGCGGCCTGATCTTCCCGCTGCTGAAGCTCGAGACGGCGCACTACGCGGTCGCTGCCGTGCTGCTGGCCTCGCTCGTGGCGGTGATCGTCTACAACCGCTGGGCCAAGCGGCGGCAGAACGCCACCGGCGTCTCGCCGAAGCGCCTGCTGCCGAGCCTCGGCATCCTGTTCGTGCCGGCCATCATCGTGTTCCTCGCGATGGGCGCGCCGGCCGAATTCGACGTCGCCGCTAAGACGCGGTTCCGCTTCATCGGCGGCGGCTCGATCGGGCCCGAGTTCCTCACCGTGCTGATCGGCCTCGTCATCTACACGGCGGCGTTCATCGCCGAGATCGTGCGCAGCGGCATCCTGGCGGTGAGCTACGGCCAGACCGAGGCGTCGAGCGCGCTCGGGCTCACGCGCGGGCAGACCCTGCGCCTCGTGCTGCTGCCGCAGGCGCTGCGAGTCATCATCCCGCCGATGACGAGCCAGTATCTCAACCTCGTCAAGAACTCGTCGCTGGCGCTCATCGCCGGCTATCCCGACGTCGTCGCGATCGAGAACATGACGATGAACCAGACGGGCCGCGCGCTCGAGGCGATCCTGCTGATCATGGCCGTGTACCTCACGATCAGCCTTTCGATCTCGCTGGCGATGAACATCTACAACAAGCGCATCGCGCTGAAGGAACGCTGACGTGGCCGCTTCCGACACCGCGACCGAAAGCGCAGCCCTCGGCCCGCCGCCGGCGACGACGGGATTCCTGGGCTGGATGCGCAAGAATCTGTTCAACGGCATCTGGAACACGCTGCTCACGATTCTCTGCGCCTATCTCATCATCGTCATCATTCCGCCGGCGGTGAGCTGGCTGTTCCTCGACGCGACGTGGGGCGACGCGACGCCGCAGCAGTGCCGCGCGGGCGAGGGCGCGTGCTGGGCCTTCGTGCGCGAGAAGCACCGCGTGATCCTGTTCGGCCGCTATCCGTTCGACGAGCACTGGCGGCCGCTGCTCGGCATCGGCGTGCTGCTGACGGTGGTGCTGGTGAGCTGCTTCCGCCGCTTCTGGCGTCCGTGGATCGCGCTGGTGTGGATCGGCGGGCTCGGCGCGTTCTTCATCCTCATGTTCGGCGGCGCGATCCCGGTGGGCTTCCGCACCGCCGCCGTCGCGGCCGCCGCCGCGTTCGGCATCGCCGGCCTGCGGAGCCGCGTGGGCGGCGTGCGCAGCCTGCTGCTGTGGGCCGCGTCGCTGTTCGCGCTGCTGGCCGTGGCGACGGGCCCGATCGTGCGCGTGCTCGACGCGGTTCTGACCGAGATCACCGGCACGACGGGCCTGCTCGCGGGCGTCACCGGCGTCTGGTTCGAAGTTCCGACCGGCATGAGCTTCGTCTCCACGTCGCTCTGGGGCGGGCTGCCGCTCACGCTGCTGCTCTCGATCCTCGGCATCACGGTGGCGTTCCCGCTCGCGATCCTGCTGGCGCTCGGCCGGCGCTCGAAGATGCCGCTGATCCGCATGTTCTGCGTCGGCTACATCGAGATCATCCGCGGCGTACCGCTGATCAGCCTCCTTTTCGTGGGTTCGTTCCTGCTGCCGCTGTTCCTGCCGCGCGGCGTCGAGATCAGCGACCTCTTGCGCGCGCAGGTGGCGATCATCGGCTTCTCCGCGGCCTATCTCGCCGAAGTGATCCGCGGCGGCCTTCAGGCGATTCCGCGCGGCCAATTCGAGGCCGCCGACGCGCTTGGCCTCAACTACTGGCAGATGATGGCGAAGATCGTGCTGCCGCAGGCGATCACGATCGTGATCCCGCCGATCGTCAACACCTTCATCGGCCTGTTCAAGGACACGTCGCTGGTCAGCATCGTGAGCCTCACCGACCTGCTGCTGGCGACGAAGGACATAGCACTCGCCGACGTCGATTGGCGCGCCTTCTACGCCGAGGGCTACACCTTCATCGCCCTCATCTATTTCGTGTTCTGCTTCTTCATGTCGAAATACAGCCAGTATCTCGAGCGCAGCTTCGAGACCGGCCGCCGTAAACGCCGCTGAGCGGGGAGGGGATCATGCAGCCGATCATCACGATGCGCGGCGTGGACAAATGGTACGGCCAGTTCCATGTGCTGAAGAGCATCAACCTCGAGGTGCAGCCGAAGGAGCGTATCGTCATCTGCGGCCCCTCGGGCTCGGGCAAGTCGACCTTGATCCGCTGCATCAACCGGCTCGAGGAGCACCAGAAGGGCCAGATCGTCGTCGACGGCGTGGAGCTCACCAACGACCTGAAGCACATCGAGCAGATCCGCCGCGAAGTCGGCATGGTGTTCCAGCACTTCAACCTGTTCCCGCACATGACCGTGCTGGAGAACCTGGCGCTGGCGCCGATCTGGGTGCGCAAGATGCCGAAGGGCGAGGCGGAAGAGCGCGCTATGCAGATGCTGAAGCGCGTGCGCATCGCCGAGCAGGCGCTGAAATATCCGGGCCAGCTCTCGGGCGGCCAGCAGCAGCGCGTGGCCATCGCGCGCTCGCTCTGCATGAGCCCCAAGATCATGCTGTTCGACGAGCCCACCTCGGCGCTCGACCCTGAGATGATCAAGGAGGTGCTCGACGTCATGATCGACCTGGCGAAGGACGGCATGACGATGATCTGCGTCACGCACGAGATGGGCTTCGCCAAGGGCGTCGCCGACCGCGTGATCTTCATGGACGAGGGCAAGATCGTCGAGCAGAACGAGCCGCACGAATTCTTCAACAACCCCAAGAGCGACCGCACGAAGCTGTTCCTGTCGCAGATCCTGGGGCATTGAGGGCGGGGGAGGGCCCCCCGTCCCGGCGTAGTCAAACGTAGGCTTTTGTAGTCATTTGTAGGCATCGGACGTGCAACGGCGGGCGAAGCGCCGTCGGATCGGCGCGGTGCTTGCGCTGACGCGCAAACCTTGGCTTTTCTTGGCTTCGGGTTGGCTTTGCTTGGCTTTTCGGGCGCTGCACCAGCGAAGCGACGCAGCGCGTCGGCGGCGTCGACGCATACCTTGGGGGGCGCGCGCCCTTGCGCAAGCGAGACCGATGTACACTGTCCAAAGAGCATGGTCCGGCGGTGCCGAAGCGCTGCTGGGCCAGCCTCAATTCGAGGCTTTCGCCGGATAGAACAAAACAGGATCAAAGTCAAGATTGCTTTACGCCAAGAGTTCAACCGCTAGGATGATCGTGTGGCCACGCCGAAGGCGGCAAGGGGAGGGCGACATGCAGGCTTTCGGCTTTACGCGGCAGGCACGGGGATTGAGGCGCGCCAGCGCGCTGGCCGCGATACTGCTCGCCAGTGCGGGCGCGTCGGCGGCGGCCCAGGCGCAGGGCGGCGCGAATCCCTGCCGCGCGGCGCTGGCAGGCGCCTATCTTGCCGACATCGCCACGGAAGCGGGCGCGTTCGCCTCGCGCGCGTTGCTGACGTTGCACGCCGACGGAACGCTCGATGTCGTCGATTCGCGCCAGCATCAGGGCGTGAGCGGCTCCAGCTTCAGCGCGCAACGCGGCGCATGGCGCTGCACGGGCGCCCGCGCGGCTGCCGGCGTCACTCTGAATTTCGGATTTCCCCCGCAGGAATCGATCGCCCGCAGCGACTGGGCGATCGCGCGCGAACCCGCGGGAACGCTACGCGGCACGATCGGGCTGACGATCTTTCCCGGAGTCGCCGGCGTCGATCCATTTGCCGCGGGCGGCCGGCGTTTCGGCGTCTTCCGCTTCGCCGCCGTGCGCGTGACGCCTCGGAACTGAAAGCGCCGGCGTTCTGCGCGGCCGGCCTCCGGCCTACATCTTCTGCTTCGTCTGCTCCGCGCCGCGGGAGAGGCCGCGGCCGGCGGCGCTGATATCTTCGCCGATTCCTTGGAAGGTGTTGCAGGCCGAGATCGTGCCAAGCAGGGCGGCGCCGATCAGAAGCTTCGCAATAAGGCTCTTCATCGCAGTTTCTCCCTGACGTGTTGCCCCGGCACGCGGCGCGGGCGTTCTCACTTCGGCGAGGCGAGCCGCGCGGCCGGGGGCAGCGGCACCGTGGACGGGATCAGGCCCAGGGCACGCGGGTCGTCGATCACTTTCGTCTCCTGCTTATACGGCACGAAGCCGGCTTTTTGGTAGAGGGCAAGCGCGCGCGGATGGTCGAGCGTGCAGGTATGGACCCAGAGCCGCCGGGCGCCGCGCCGCCAGGTCTCCTCCACCGCGCGGCCGAGCAGGAGGCCGCCGAGCCCGTGGCCGATGAACTGCGGCACGAGGCCGAAATAGGCGAGATTGACGTCGTGCTTGATCCGGTAGTCCATCTCGACATAGCCGGCCGGCTCGCCGTCGGCATAGAGCACCGAGATCTCGATGCCGGGGTCGCGGATCAGCGGCAGCAGCTCCGCGTCGGTCATCGCGCGGCGCTCGTACCACAGCCAGGGTTCGCCGACGGCGCCATAGAGATAGCGGTAGAAGCGGGCCGATGGCTTGGCGAGGCGCAGCAGTGCCACCTGGTGCGCGGGCTGGCGCGGCGGCCGGGGCGGGGGCGGCGCCGTCATCTCGAGATAGGTGATGACGGTCTCGATGCGCGGCGGCGCGGGCTTCGGGCGCTTCGGCTGCCTCAGCCAGCGCTCGAACACATGCGTGCCGCCGTCGATGTAGCCGAGTTTGCGGTAGAACGCGGCCACCG
>CAYZSG010000277.1:0-5949 GCA_964481045.1 uncultured Candidatus Odyssella sp.
AAGCCGCCGCCGACATGGCCGGAGACGACGCGCACCTTTTCCTTCGGGATCTTGAAGATCATGTCGGCGAGCTGGCTGCGCAGGCCCTGCACGCTCTGGCACGAAGTATAGAGCGTGATGCGGTCGGTGGCCGCGTCGTAATCGCCGAGGCAGGCGCGCGCCTCCATCGAATTGACGACGACGCGGTTGTTGACGATGCGCAGCTTGACGACCTTGTGCGCGCCGGCAAGCGCGGCTTCGACGCCGGCGCGATCGCCCTTCTCCCAATCGAATGCGATGTTGTTCGGGATGTGCTCCCACACGCGCGGGGCGCCGGGCTGGGCGGCCGCGTAGGTGTCAACCGCGTGCGGCAGCTCCTCGTACTCGATCTCGATCTTCTCGGCCGCGTCGCGCGCCTGGAGCAGCGTCTCGGCCACGACCAGCGCCACCGGATCGCCGACATGGCGCACGCGGTCCTTGGCCAGCAGCGGCCGCGGCGTGTCGTGGCGCGCGCTGCCGTCGCGGTTCTTCATCGGGATCATGCACGGCATGAGGCCGAGCCCGTCGGCCTCGACATCGGCGCCGGTGAGCACCGCGAGCACGCCCTTGGCCTTCTTCGCTTTCGCGGCGTCGAGCGACACGATGCGCGCATGCGCGTGCGGCGAGCGCAGAACGTAGGCATGGGCCGCGTTGGCGAGCTTGAAATCGTCGGTGAATCGGCCGCCGCCCGTGATCAGGGCCTGGTCTTCGAGCCTTCTCACCGCCTGGCCGACGCCGAACTTCATGCCGATGCTCCCCATACGCAACAAATGCGCGGGCCCCCGGCCGGGAGGCCCGCCCGGCCCCATAAATAGTGAACCGCCGCACTCTGGCAAGGCGCCTGAAATCACGGCCCAAAAAGGCGACGGAACAGGGGCCGAACAGCGTATATAATGGTCTGCGGCAGGTTGCCCTGGGCGCTTGGGTGGGGCCGCCGCGAGGAAAAAGCACGACATGGCACAGCCAAGGCGTGGCGTCGTCTCCCGGGTCCTTGGGCCCGGCAAATACATTGTCGGCCTCGCAATCGTCGCGGCCGCCGCCTGGTATTGGTTCGGCAACGGCGACGCCGCCGGCGGGAAGCCGGCCTACCGGCTCGCCAAGATCGAGACCGGAACGATCTCCAACATCGTGACCGCGAGCGGCACGCTGAAGGCCCTTATCACCGTCGATGTGGGCACGCAGATCTCGGGCCAGGTCAAGCAGCTCATGGCCGACTTCAACACCGAGGTGAAGGCCGGCCAGGTCATCGCGCGCATCGACCCCGCGACCTTCGAGGCCAAGGTGCGCGAGATCGAGGCCGACGTGGCCACCGCCAAGGGCAACGTGCTGCTGATGCGGGCCCGGCTCGAAAGCATGTTGGCCGACACGCGCCAGGCGAAATCGGTGCTCGAGCTGGCGAAGCTCGATCTCGCGCGCAAGAAGGAACTGCTGCCCTCGAAGGCGATCTCGCAATCGGTCTACGACCAGGCCGTTTCGGCACACGAGCAGGCCGAGGCGAAAGTGCAAGGCCTCATCGCCAAAGAAGCGGAACAGGCGGCGCAGATCGAAGTTGCCAAGGCGCAGGTGCTTCAGAAGGAGGCGACGCTCGCCCAGCGACGAATCGACCTCGAGAACACGTTCATCCGCTCGCCGGTGGACGGCGTCGTGATCGCGCGCAACGTCGATGTCGGCCAGACCGTGGCGGCGAGCCTGCAATCGCCGATCCTGTTCACGATCGCGCAGGATCTGAAGCGCATGCAGGTGGAGGTGAACGTCGACGAGGCCGATATCGGCCGCATCCGCGAGGGGCAGACCGCGTCGTTCACGGTGGACAGCTTCACCGGCCGCACGTTTCCGGGCCAGGTGCGCCAGGTGCGCAAGGCGCCGAAGGAAGTGGCCAGCGTCATCACCTACACCGTGGTGGTGAGCACGCAGAACCCTGATCTGCGCCTGCTGCCGGGCATGACCGCGAACGTCACGTTCCAGATTGCGCGGCGCGAGAACGTCGTCATGCTGCCCAATACCGCGCTACGCTTCCGCCCCGGCAACGCGCGCCCGGAGCGCACCGGCACCGATGCGACGGGCGAAGCGCCCGAACGCGGCAACCCGCAAGAGCGCGCGCGCCGCCAGATCGAGACGCTGAAGCGGGAGCTCGAGCTGACGCCGGCACAGGAGCAGCAGGTGATCGCGATCTATCGCGAGATGGGCCAGAAGATGCGCGGCCTGCGCGACGGCGGCAAGGCGATCGAGGAAATGCGCGAGGAGATCGCGAAGCTCCGCCGCGCCGCCGAGGAGAAGATCGCCGCGCTGCTGACGCCCGAGCAACGCTCCAAATACGCCGACATGCGCGGCGCCGCCGGCGACGGCGGCCCGCGCCGCGCCACCGTTTACGTGCTTGGCCCCAACGCGGAACCGAAAGCGGTGCGCATCATGGTCGGCATCACCGACGGCACGAACACCGAGCTGGTGAGCGGCGAGATCAAGCCCGGCGACCAGGTGATCACCGGTGCCGGCGGCCCGGCGAGCACCGCGGCGCCGCGCAGCCCCGGCCGCCGCTTCGGCCTCTGAGCGGGCGCGGGACGCGCATCATGGCGACGCCGCTCCTCCGCACCGAGAAGCTCTCGAAGACGTATCACATCGGCGGCGGCGACGTGCGCGCGCTCGTCGATCTCACGGTCGCGATTCCGAGGGGCGAGATGATCGCGATCATGGGCCCTTCGGGCTCGGGCAAATCGACCTGTATGAATCTTTTGGGCTGCCTCGATTCGCCGAGCGGCGGCTCCTACTGGCTCGACGGCCACGACGTCTCGCAGCTCGATTCCGACGCGCTCGCAAATATCCGCAACGAGAAGATCGGCTTCGTCTTCCAGCAGTTCAACTTGCTCGCGCGCGCGACCGCGCTCGACAACGTCGAGCTTCCGCTCACCTACGGGCGCGTGCCGCGGCGCCTGCGCCACGAGAAGGCCGCGAAGGCGCTCGAGGCGGTGGGCCTCGGTCAGCGCATGGACCACCGCCCCTCGCAGCTTTCCGGCGGCCAGATGCAGCGCGTGGCCATCGCGCGCGCAATCGTGAACAGCCCGCAGGTGCTGATGGCCGACGAGCCGACCGGTGCGCTCGACAGCCGCACCGGCGCCGAGATCATGGCCCTCTTCCAGCGCTTGAACGCCGAGGGCATCACCGTCATCGTCGTCACGCACGACGAGCATGTGGCCGCACATGCCAAGCGCATCCTGCGCTTCCGCGACGGCCGCCTGGTTTCCGACGAGCCGGTCGCGGTGCCGATCAAGGCGGCCGAGATCGTCGCCGCGATGCCGCTGCCGGAGGCCGCATGACCATCGGCGATTGCATCCGCGCCTCGATCACCGCGCTCAAGGCCAATCTGCTGCGCAGCATCCTGACCTCGCTCGGCATCATCATCGGCATTTCGTCGGTGATCGCGATGGTCGCGATCGGCGCCGGCGCCGAATCGCGCGTCAAGGAATCGATCGAGAGCCTCGGCGCGAACATCATGATCGTGCTGAACGGCTCGCGCACCACCGGCGGCGCGCGCGGCGGCACCGGCAGCAACATCACGCTGACCGAGGAAGACGCGGCGGCGCTCCAGCGCGACGTGCCCTCCGTGGAAGTGGCGGCGCCCTCGGTGCAGGGCCGATTTCAGCTCGTGTTCGGCAACACCAACTGGTCGACGAGCATCCAGGGCATCACCGATGAATACATGATCGCGCGCAACTGGCAGATCGACCAGGGCCGCGCGTTCAACGACATGGAGTACCGCGGCGCGGGCAAGGTGGTACTGGTCGGCGCGACCGTCGCCGAGCGCCTGTTCCCCGGCGAGGATCCGATCGGCAAGGTGATCCGCATCAACAAGGTGCCCGTGCAGGTGGTGGGCGTGCTCGTGGCCAAGGGCCAGACGCCGTTTGGCCAGGATCAGGACGATACGGCGTTCATACCGCTCACGACGGCCAAGAAGCGCGTGCTCGGCGGCCGATGGGTGAAGAGCAACCTCGTCGGCCAGATCACCGTGAAGGTGCGCGACGCGCAGGACGTGGGCGAGGCAGAGCAGGAAGTCGCGACCTTGCTCCGCCAGCGCCATCGCATCGGCGAGGGCGCGCAGGACGATTTCAACATCCGCAACATCTCGCAATTCCTGGCCGCGCGCGCCGAATCGACGCGCGTGATGGGCATCCTGCTCGCCTCGGTGGCCGCGATCTCGCTGCTGGTGGGCGGCATCGGCATTATGAACATCATGCTCGTCTCGGTGACCGAGCGGACGCGCGAGATCGGCCTGCGCATGGCGCTCGGCGCGCGGCGGCGCGATATCCTGACCCAATTCGTCGTCGAGGCGATCACGCTCTCGCTCTTGGGCGGGCTCATCGGCGTGGCGCTCGGCGTCGGCGGCTCGCACCTGATCGCGCGGACCGGCGACTGGCCGGTGCTGATCGAGCCGCAGGCGATCATGATGGCCGTGGGATTCTCGGCCGCCGTCGGCGTGTTCTTCGGCTTCTACCCGGCGCGCAAGGCCTCGAAGCTCGATCCCATCGACGCGCTACGCTACGAATGAAGCGTTAAAACGCGGTCCGGCCTGGATTGCGGCGCCTGTGCCGCTCGGGCACAATCCCGGCAAAGATGCAAATTCTCGGGAGGACGACTTCGATGGACGCGCCCGCGCCCGCCTATCCGTGGCTGAAGACCTATCCCGCCAGCGTCAAATGGGATCAGACCTTCGAGCCGAAGCCGCTCTATCACAATATCGACCAGGCCGTTCAACGCTTCCCCGATCGGCCCGCGCTCGATTTCCTCGACAAGAAATACACCTACGCCGAGCTCGGCCGCCTCGTCGCACGCGCGGCCAAGGGCCTGCAGCAGATCGGCGTGAAGAAGGGCACGAAGGTCGGGCTGTTCCTGCCGAACACGCCGCATTTCGTGATCTGCTACTACGCTGTTTTGAAGGCCGGCGGCACGGTCGTGAACTACTCGCCGCTCTATTCGGAGCCCGAGATCAGGCACCAGATCGAGGATTCCGACACCGACGTGATGGTGACGCTCGGCCTCCAGGTGCTCTACCCGAAGATCAAGGCGATGCTCGGCACGAGCCGCCTCAAGAAGATCGTCGTGGGCGGCATCCAGGATTCGCTGCCGTTCCCGAAGAACCTGCTTTATCCGATCGTCAAGAAGAAGGATCAGGCGCAGGTGGCGTGGGACGACCGCCATGTCCGCTTCAAGGACCTGATCAAGAACGACGGCGCCTATCAGCCCGTTTCGATCGATCCCAAGGAAGACATCGCGGTGCTGCAATACACCGGCGGCACCACCGGCTCGCCCAAAGGCGCGATGCTCACGCACTATAATCTCTGGGCCAACACCGAGCAGGCGCGCGCCTGGTTCCCGACCGCCAAGGAAGGCCACGAGCGGATGATGGGCGTGCTGCCCTTCTTCCACGTGTTCGCGATGACGTCGGTGATGAACTGCGCGATCCGCATCGGCGCCGAGATCATCATGCTGCCGCGCTTCGAGCTGGAAGCGGTGATGCAGCTCATCCCGAAGAAGAAACCCACGATCTTCCACGGCGTGCCGACCATGTATGTGGCAATCTCGGGCCACAAGAACGCCGGCACCACCGACATGACCTCGATCCAGGGCTGCATCTCGGGCGGCGCGCCGCTGCCGGTCGAGGTGAAGCAGAAGTTCGAGAAGGCCACCGGCGGCACGCTCGTGGAAGGCTACGGCCTCACCGAGAGCTCGCCGATCGCCTGCTGCAATCCGATCGAAGGCACGAACAAGGCCGGGTCGATCGGCCTGCCGGTGCCGGCGACGAAGATCGTGATCACCGACCGCGAGGACCCGCACAAGATCCTGCCGTTCGGCGAACGCGGCGAGCTCTGCATCGAGGGGCCGCAGGTGATGAAGGGCTATTGGAAGAACCCCGAAGCCACCGCCAAGACCCTGATGGAC
>CAYZSG010000278.1:0-5891 GCA_964481045.1 uncultured Candidatus Odyssella sp.
GCTTCGGCCACGGCCGGGTGGCCCATGATCGCGTTCTCGAGATCGACCGAGCTGATCCATTCGCCGCCCGACTTGATCACGTCCTTCGAGCGGTCGGTGATCTGCATGTAGCCTTCGGAATCCATCGTGCAGACGTCGCCGGTGCGGAACCAGCCGTCGGCGCTCCATTTGTCGGACGCGTCGGGCTGGTTGTAGTAGCTCGACGCGATCCAGGGGCCGCGCACTTCGAGCTCGCCCATCGTCTTGCCGTCCCACGGCGCTTCGCTGCCGTCCGCGGTCATCACGCGCATGTCGACGAACGGGCTCTGCACGCCCTGCTTGGCGCGATACTCGTAGGCGATCTTCTCGCCCTTCGCCGCAAGATGCGGCTTCACGTGCGCGACCGTGCCGAGCGGCGACATCTCGGTCATGCCCCAGGCGTGCACGACCTTCATGCCGAACTTGTCGAAACGCTCGATCAGCGAGGGCGGCGCGGCCGAGCCGCCGACGACCGAGCGGAACTTCGGATGCAGCTTCCACTTGCGCTGCCCGCTTTCGAGGTTCTGGAGGATCGCGAGCCAGATGGTCGGGACGCCGCCCGAGAAGCTGATCTGCTCGCGCTCGCAGAGGTCGAGCAGCGATTCGGCGTCGAGATGCGGGCCGGGGAAGACAATCTTGGCGCCGGCCAACACGGCCGAGTAGGGGATGCCCCAGGCGTTCGCGTGGAACATCGGCACGACCGGCATCGCGCAGTCGTCCTGGCTGATCGCCAGCATGTCCACCATGCAGCTCGCCATCGCGTGCAGCACCATGCTGCGATGCGAATAGACGACGCCCTTGGGCTTGCCGGTGGTGCCCGAGGTGTAGCACATCGCGCAGCCGTCGGTTTCGCCGATCGTCGGGAACGCCCAGTTGCCCGTGGCGGCGGCGATGAAATCCTCGTAGCTCGTCATGCCGGCCGGCACGGCGCCCGAGAGCGGCACGACGATGACCTTGTCGAACTTCACCCTGTCCTTGAAGCGCTCGTAGAGCGGCAGCAGCACGTCGTCGACGATGAGGAAGCGGTCCCCGGCGTGGCCCGCGATGTAGGCGATCTCGTCGGGGTGCAGGCGCAGGTTCAGCGTGTGCAGCACGCCGCCGGCGCAGGTGACGCCGAAATAGCACTCGAGATGGGCATAGTGGTTCCACGAGAGCGTGGCGACGCGGTCGCCCGGCTTCATTCCGGCCCTGGTCAGCGCCTCGGCCAGCGCGCGCGAGCGGCGGTAGAAGTCGGCGTAGGTCTGCCGGTGCAGCGATTTGTCGGGCTTGCGCGAGACGATCTCGACCTTCGGAAACAGCAAATTCGCGCGCTCAAGAAAATGCACGAGCGTCAGCGGGTAATTCATGATGGTGCTATGCATGGCGTTTCCTGTCTCCCGAAGCACGTTTCTACGCGAATCGAATATATCAGAGCGATCGGGCGAGGCCAGCGGAACGGGCCGGGTGCGACAAGCTTTGCGGCGCGAGGGCCGGAATCGCGCATGCGGCGGCAATTTTTCCGCCGTCTCCGCGCGCGGGGGAAATGCGTCGGAAAAGGCCTTGGTTTCGCTCGCGCGGGCGCGCTAGATCAGCCGACACCGTAGCGAATCCGGAGTGCTTCTGATGTCCCTCGCCAGCTATCTCGCCCTTGCCGTGGCGGTCTTCATCCTGGCGCTCACGCCCGGGCCGGTGGTGGTCGCCACCGTCGCGCGGTCGCTGTTCTCGGGGCTCGGCGCGTCGATCGCGTTCGTGGCCGGGGTTGCCGTCGTCGATCTCGCCTATCTGTTACTGGCCGTGTTCGGCCTGAGTGCGATTTCGTCCGTGCTCGGCGAGTTGTTCATCGCGATCAAGATCCTCGGCGCGGCCTATCTGATCTATCTCGGCATCCGGCTCTGGACCGACCGCACGCACGAGATGCAGATCGCCGGCGCGCCGGTGCCGCGCCGCTTCTGGAAGAGCTTCGGCGAGGGCGCGCTGGTCGATCTCGCCAACCCGAAAATCATCCTGTTCTACGCCGCGTTCCTGCCCACCTTCGCCGATCTCGGCACGCTCGGCAGCGGCGAGGTGGCGATCATGGCCGCGGTCGTGGTCGGCATCCTGATCGTCACCAATCTCGGCTTTGCCTGGCTCGCCTCGCGGGCGCGCGCGCTGATCAAGAGCCGCAGCGCCGTGAAGATAATCAACCGAACCTCGGGCACGCTGATGATCGGCGCCGGCGCATGGGTCGCGACGCGCTAGACGCGGGCGGCGCTTTACACGCCGCCCGTGCGGACTGATAAGGTGCAGTCATGGGGAAGGGAACGCGCAGCGTGCGATCCGTCCTGCCGCGCGCGGCGTGCCTTGCCGCGGCGCTGCTGTGCAACGCCTTGCCCGCGGGTGCCGCGACCGTCTGGGAATACGCGAAGTTCCGCGACTCGCAGACCGGCACCGACCGCCACACGGTGCAGACCAGGATCGAATACGAGGACGCCGTGGCGGCGCTGGCCTTCGTGTGTGCGCGCGGGCGGCTCGTGCTCACTGTCGTCTCGACGTGGCCGATTTCCAACATCCTGCGCTACCGCTTCCCGCCCGAATCGGCGCAATGGATGCAAGGCGACACGCCGGTGCCGAGCTCGGCCGTGTTCCAGGGCGCGGAGGTGAAGAAGCTGTTCGAGACCGCGCTCGTGCGCCGCGAGCTGATGGTCCGCATCCCCGGCCCGCGCACCGTCGTCGAGAAGACGCTCGAGCTCGAAGGCTTCGCCGAGAAGGCGAAGCCGCTGATGGAAGATTGCGGGATCGAGAAGCAGGAGTAGGCGGCCGCTACGCTACCTTGCACGTCAGCCCGCCGTCGACGACGAGCTCGGCGCCGGTGATGTACTTGGATTCGTCGGAGGCGAGGAACAGCGCGGCGTAGGCGACGTCCCAGGCATCGCCCATATGGCCCATCGGGCATTGCGCGTCGCGGCGGCGGATCATCTCGGACTCGTTGCCGCCGTAGGAATCCTGGATCGCGGCGCCGCGCACCATCGGCGTGTTCATGAGGCCGGGCAGGATCGCGTTGGCGCGGATGCCGTGCTTCGCATATTCGAGCGCCACCGAGCGCGTGAGGGGCAGGGCGGCGCCCTTGGTGGTGCTGTAGGCGAGATAGGAGACGCCCGACCAGCGGATGCCGGCCACCGACGAGATGTTCACGATCGCGCCGCGCAGCCCGTGCGCGTTCGGCGCCTGCGCGAGCATCACCGGCAGCACGTATTTGCAGGTGAGGAACATGCTCTTGATGTTGACATCCGAGACGCGATCCCAATCGTCCTCGGAGAGCTCGACCGGCCCGCCGGTGACGGCGATGCCGACATTGTTGTGGAGGATGTCGATGCGGCCGCCGAACGCTTCGCGCGCGCGCTTCACCATCGCCGCCACCTGATCGGATTTCGAGACGTCGCAGGCGAACACCTCGGCCGCGCCGCCCTCCTGGCGGATGATGCCGGCGGTTTCGCGCGCCGCCGCTTCGTTGACGTCGCTGCACAGCACCTTGGCGCCCTCGCGCGCGAACAGCACGGCGGCGGCCTTGCCGTTGCCCCAGCCCGGCCCGGACGAGCCGGCCCCGGTGACGATGGCGACGCGGTCCTGAAGTCGTTTCGGCATGGCGTTTCCCCTCGCGTGACGCGCGAGCATGGCCGGTGCGGGGGCGGCGCGGCAATGCCGTTTCTCTTTGACCGCTGGCCGCGCACCCGCTCATTCTCGCGGACGATGCATGGGTGTTTGCACCGTGGACGTGCGCGCTGATGGAAGACGAGGGCGTTGCCGGCCGAGGGCGCGGTCGCAGCGAAGCGGCTGGCCGCCGGGGCGGCCGGCGTCCGTGGCGCCGCGCAACGGCGCCGTGGGAGCGGCGCTACTTGACGCCGAGGCGCTTGAGCGCGTCCTGCGGCTCCTTCATCCGCGGCGCGAGCGCGCGCGCCCGCCGGTATTCGAGGATGGCTTCGTTGCGCTTGCCCATCGCCTCGTAGACGCGGCCGCGATTGTAGTAGGGCAGCGGCGAGTTCGGGATCAGGAACTGCGCGCGCGAAAGGTCGTCGAGGGCCTCGGAATATTTCTTCTGCTGCGCGTAGACCAGCGCGCGGTCGTGATAGGCGGCCGCGAGATCGGGCATGATCTCGATCGCCTTGCCGTAATCGGCGATCGCCTCGTCGAGCTTGTTGGCCAGGCCGTAAAGCTCGGCGCGGAAATAATGCATGTTGGCGAGGTCGCGGCCGGTCGCTTCGTTGGCTTCGATCGCCTTCGTGACGAGCGTCAGCGCCTGATCGCGCTGGCCCTTCTTGGCCGCGTCGGTCGCGAGCACGAAATCGGCGGCCGCGTCCGCCGCGGCAGGCGCCGCCGACGCGCTCGACAAGCCGAGAATCAACAGCCACGCCGCATATCGCATGGGATTACCGTAATGTGCCGGGGTTCGATTTCGGGTCCGACCTTAGGGGACCGCCCCGGCGCCCGCAACGCGCGAAAACCGCTAGGACGCGGCGCCGCTATAATGACGCCTGGGAGGATACGCCGATGCTCATGTCGGGATCGGACTACCGCGAATCGCTGCGACGCCTGAAGCCGCGCGTCTTCGTCGAGGGCCGCGCGGTCTCCTCGATCGCCGACGATCCGGCGCTGGCGCCGGGCGTGGCGGCGATGGGCGTCGCTTACGATTTCGCGCTGCGCAACGAGTTCCGCCCGCTGATGGTGGCCGAGCAGCACACGTCGGGGCGCGAGATCAACCGCATGCTGCACATCAACCGCACCTCCACCGACCTGCTCACCAAGCTCGAGGCGGTGCGCCTGATCTGCCAGGAGACCGGCTGCGCGCAGCGCTATCTCACGATGGACGCGTTCAACGCGCTGTTCCAGACGACGTGGCAGATCGACCAGGAGCGCGATCGCGGCCGCCACCGGCGCTTCCTCGACTACATGCACTGGGTGCAGGACGAAGACCTCACCACCGCGATCGCGATGACCGACGGGAAGGGCGATCGCGCGCTGCGCCCGCACGAGCAGGCGGTGCCCGAGTCGTATGTCCATGTGAAGGAGCGGCGGAAGGACGGCATCGTCATCCGCGGCACCAAGGCGATCGTCACCGGCGCGCCCTACATGCACGAGATCCTCGTGCTGCCGTGCCGCAGCATGACGGCGGCGGACGCGGCCTTTGCCGTGGCCTGCGCGGTGCCGCTCGATGCGCCGGGTGTCACGATCTCGGCGCGGCCAGCCGGGCGACCCGGCGAGAAGGCGGCCCTCTTCAGCGGGCGCTATGGCCAGTCGCTCGGCGCGATCTTCTTCGACGACGTGTTCGTGCCCGACAATCGCGTGTTCCTCGACGGCGAGTGGGAGTGGTCGGGGCATCTCACGCGCGCCTATGCGACGCATCACCGCCACACCTGCATCGCCGCGCGCGCTGGCTTCGGCGATCTCTTGATCGGCGCCGGCACGATGACGATGCAGGCGAACGGGCTTTCGCCGGCGACGGCGCCGCATCTGCGCGACCGCATGGTCGATCTCATCAAGACGGTCGAGAGCATCTTCGCCTGCGGCGTCGCTTCGTCGGTGTACGGCATGCGCGATCCCAGCGGGAACATCGAGCCCGAGCCGGTCTATGCGAACATCGGCAAGCTGATGCTGGCGACGCAGATCTACGACATGCAGCGCATCGCGCACGAAGTGGCGGGCGGCCTTATCGTGGCGCTGCCGGGCCCGGAGGAGGACCACAATCCGGCGACGGCAGGCGCGATCACCGAGACCTTGCGCGGCCATCCCGACGTGCCCTATGCGCATCGCGCGAAGCTCGCGCGCTTCCTCGAAGACCTCACCGTATCGTCGACGGCCGGGTGGTATTCGACGATCAGCCTGCACGGCGGCGGCTCGCCCGAGGCGATGAAGATGGAGAT
>CAYZSG010000279.1:0-5891 GCA_964481045.1 uncultured Candidatus Odyssella sp.
GATGTAGCTCGAGGCGTAAGCGGCGAGGATGCGCCCGCGCCAGTCGCGCCCGTCATGATGGCGCAGCGTTTTCACCAGCGTGCGCACGTGGTTCGGCAGCAGCTCGTCGTCGTCGTCGAGCATGCCGAACAGGTCGGTGTTCACCGCCTCCATGCCGCGCACGATCGCCGTCGAGCGCAGCGAACCCAGCGCCTCGACGATCTTGAACTTCAGCGCCGGCGTGTATTTCGCGATCAGCTCGTCCATCCAGTCGAAATGCTTGTGGAGAACGAAGATCACCTGGAGATTCGGATAGTTCTGCGCCACGAGGCTGTCGAGCGCGCGCTCGAGAAACGGCCGGCTGCGCCCGCCGGTGCGGGTGATGATGCTGACCGAGGGCATCGTCTCGGCCCGCTCGCCGGGCGCGGGCACGTAGCCCTTGGCCACCAGAGTCTTCTGGTGCAGCTCGACGAGGTTGGGCACGAGCCGCTCGAGCGCGAAGCCCTCCGCGAAAATGCGGTGCGCGCGGATGATCTTGCGCTGCGCCTCCTCCGGATTCGCCTTGACCCAGGCGAGTTGGGCGAGGATCTGCTCCCGCGCCGCGTCGATGTTGGCCGTGGAATCGATGTAGAGCAGCGTGTCGCCGAACGTCGCAGCGAGGTGGTCGCTGCGGTTGGCGATGGCGATGGCGCCGCTGCCCACGATCTCGAGGAGGCGCGGGGAGATGCACTTGTTGAGATCGTCGCAGGCGTTGAGGCAGAGGCCGACTCCGGCCGCGCGATAAGCGCCCGCAATGGCCTCGCCGTCGGTCGCGAGCGTTCCGGCATAGGAAGCGGCGAAGCGCCCGGTCCAGCGCCCTTCGGCGCCGTGCAGCCGCAGCACGCCCTCGCGCGCGAGGCGCTCCAGCAGCATGTCGAAATGCGTGCGCGTCAGGTCCGACGCGACGTAGCAGATTTTGGGATCCGCGAGATCCGGTACGTCGAGCACCGTCGACGGAAACGTGATGCCGAAGAACGCCGTTCCGGTGTTGAGCTTGCGCGCGGAGAAGGTGAGGTCGCCGACGATCTGCTTCAGCACCGGCGAGATGGTGAGGTGCCCGTCATAGGTGAGCAAATTCCGCACGAAGCGCGGCACGTGCAGAAAGGCGTGCATCGGCTGGTCGATGAGGCCGTAGGTCGGAAACTTCGTGAGCTTCGGGTCCTGCGGCGTCGTGACGAGCACGCAATCGGGCGCGAACGCGTCGATCTCTTCGCTCTTGCCGAACAGCGCGAACTCGATGCCCATGCGCGCGAACGCCGTGCGCAGCCGCGCGATGCGTTCGCGCTGATCCCACCAGTCGCCGTAGCGGTTGAGCAGTGCTACGCGCCGGAGCGTCGCCGCCGCGGCGTCAGGCGAACGAGTCGAGGATGCGCTTAACATATGCATTGGGATTGTTCATCTCGCGATGGGCCGGCGCGGCCGCCGCCGCCAGGCGCGAAAGCCGGTCCACTCCTTCTATTGCGCTCCAGAGCGCTTTGTCGATTGCCGCGGCGCTGTGCTCGTGGAACAGCGTGCCCCCGCCGCCGCGCAGCAGCAGCTCGCGATGCATGTGCGAGCCGGCCGGCAGCACCACGACTTTGCCCGAGCACGCGGCCTGAATGAAGATGGCCGAGGGCATCAGCCGGTATTTCGGCGCCGCGTAGGGCAGCAGCACGATGTCGGAATCGTCGATGATGCCCTGGATCTCGTCGTCCGAAACGTAGCCGCGCAGGATTCGAAGACGGTCGCTCCCTTCGGCGAATCGCCCGTCGAGATCCCGCGTGTCGGGATTGGTGCTGAGGTGGAGGTTGAAGCGGACGTTCGGGAACCGCGCGAGCGTCGTCTCGATGATCTCGGGCAGCAGGAAGCCGCCCTTGGCGATCGAGGTGTGCCCGAGCAGCGCAACCGCGACCGGATCGCCTTCGGCGCGCTGGCGCGGCGGTGGCCACGCGGCGCTGCCGGGCATCGGTAGCGGCCGCACGTCCTTGCCCATCAGCGCCGAGAACAGGTCGCCGAGACCGGGCGAGGCCGAGAAATAGCGCCAATACGGATGGGCGTTGCGCCCCTCGCCGGGCGGCATGATGCGCCGGTAGTAGTCGATGTAGAACACGTCGCCATGCGCGCCGCGTGCCTTCTCGTACACGTTCACCTCTTCGGCGAACTGCATCAGCAGCGCCACGCGCTGCATGCGGCCCTCCGGCCGGCGGCGGGTCCATTCGATGAGGCCGCCGAGGATCTGCGGATAGACCGTGAAGAATATCAGCAGATCGTCGCCCGAAAGACCGAAAGCTTCGAGTTTCTCGAGGTCGTCGGCGAACTGGATGGTCTGGCGCTGGAAAGCGGCGAGCGCCGTCGGCGGATCGTGCGGGTCCTCGCCATAGCGCTCGTAGGGCGTCAGCGAGAACAGCGGCTCGACCGCGAGACCGTCGAGGATGCGCGGCTCCTGCTGCCGGTTGCCGCACAGCACGATGTCGAGCCCGAGTGCCCGGAACGCGGCCGAAAGCTTGCGCGCATACGTCGCCCAGTGCCCGGGGATCGGCCCCAATCCCGGATCGAGGGCGAACACACGTTTGAATCCCGTCGAGCGAATCTCGTCTGCGCGAAGCGCCACGTCCTGCACGTGCGGCCCCCGAAGCCTCACGGTTCCCGATACGCGCGATATGTGACACAGGATGCATCGCGAGTCACCTGCCGCGTTCGCGCCGGCGATCTTCGGTTGCAGTGGCGTCAATCGGCGGGCGGGGTGAATTCGCCATAGCCGGCATAGCGGCGCGGGCTCATGGTCGCAAGCGTGACGGAGGCGGTGAATGCGATGCCGCCGGCCTCCGCCAGCGCGCGCAGCCGCCGCGCGAGGGCCGGCGGGAACAGCCGCGGGAAGCGCCGCCCCGCCAGCGTTTCCGCCAGCGATGGCGCATGCAGCACGAGGCTTGCGGGGTTCAGCGGCAGCCGTGACCCGGATTTCCAGGCCGGACCGAAATCGAACTGTGCGAGCCGCATGTGCTCTGCCCGCAGCACATTGTAGTAGTCATGCATCAACTCCGGCAGTTCGCCGGCCTCCGAGCATTGCACCAGGCCGGAATGGATGATCGCGGGCGGGGCGCCGCCGCTGCGGGCGCGATGGCGTTTCGCCGCTTCGGCGGCGGCGAAAAGGTGGTTGGGATAGAGCGCCTCATCGGGCGTGATGCAGCACACCCATTCTCCCGCGACGCGATCCCAGGCGCGCGCGAGCTGCGTCGCGAAACCGGCCGGCCCGTGGCCGACGCGCCGGTGCTCCACCTCCTGCGCACCGGTGTGTGCGCGCAGCACGTCGCGCGCCTCTCCGCCGGTTGTTCCGTCGAGGACGATCACGCGGCGGGCGGGAAGGGTCTGGTGCAGCACCGAATCGAGACAGCGCGCGAATCCGCCGAGCGTGGCGTCCCGAACCGCGATCGCCACCGTGGCGCCGAAGCCGCCGGCGTCCTCCGCGGCGCCCGCCGCGTCGCGTGGGGTGAAGCCGACCTCGCGGCAGGCCCGGCGGTGCATGTCCAGCGCTTTGGCGAGCAGCGCCTCGAGCGCGAAGCGCTCGTTGAAGACGCGATGGCAGGCCTCGGCCATCGCGAGCGCCCGTTTCGGATGCGCGCGCACCCATGCGACATGCTCGCGGATCGCGCCCGCCGCGGTCTCGGGCGCGGCGCCGGCGTCGATGTAGAGCACGGCATCACCGAACGCCTCCTCGACCAGCGCGTTGCGCGCCGCGATCATCACCGCGCTCGCAGCCGGAACCTCGAAGGTACGGCTCGTCGGAATGCCCTCGGCGTCGAAATCGGCGTGGCCGAGGCAGAGGCCGATGCCGGCCGCGCGGTACGTGTCGAGCACGGCGCGTCCGTCGAACGGCACCTCGCCGCCCAGGGCCTCCTCGGGCATGTGCGCCCAGCGCTCGCGCTTGCCGTAGAAGCGCGCGATGCCGAGCGGGGCCAGCGCGCGGAACAGATCGGCATGCCGGTTGCCGTCCCAGTTCGTGCCGATATAGGCGGCGAAGGCGCACGAGAAGTCGAGCGGCGCGAAATCTGTGCGGACGTAGGAGATCGCGGCGAAGGCGCCGAGATCGGGCTTGCCGGCCTTCGCATAGAGGGCGCCCACATGGCGAGAGACGCTCGGCGAGACGGTCCAGTAGCCGTCGTAGGTCAGCACGTTGCGGCGGAAACGCGGCAGCGCGTCGAACCAGCGCGGCGGCGCGGTGAGAAGGATGTAAGTGGGGAAGCCGGCCAGCTTCGCGTCGTTGTAGGAGAGCGACAGCACGAAATCGGGCCGGAACGCCGCGAGGTCCTCGCTGCGCGCGAAACAGCGGGCTTCGATGCCCAGGCGCCGCGTCGCCTCCACGAAGCGCGCCGACGATTCCACCTCGGCATTCTCTGTGTGGCCGCCCTGGAGGTAGCAGTTGAGCAGTGCCACACGCATGCCAAACATCGTCCTCGAAACGTGCTTCGGCCAACACGCGGCCGGCACCCCGTTCCTCGGAACGCGGAGGCGTGCTGCAAGCGATGGCCTGCCATATCGGCCCTGACGTTATGCAACCGCGCCCGCGGCCGCCTGTCCCAGCCCCCACCGATCATACGCGACAAGTGATTGTCGGCAACCGGCTGGCCCGCTTGCGCGGCCGGTGCGTTGGCGGCAACATGAAACGGCGGCGCGGGTGATCCCGGCCGGCGCGCAGCGAAAACAGGGCCGCACCGCTTCCATGACCGCCAGTACCACCGCCCTGGCCGACCGGCTTCCGATGGTCAGCATCGTCATCACCAACCACAACTACGCGCGCTATCTGCGCGAATGCTTCGATTCGGTGCAGAAGCAGGCCTATCCGCACGTCGAGTGCATCGTCGTCGACGACAACTCCACGGACGAGAGCGGCGCCGTGCTCGATGCGATCGAGTCTTCCGCGCCGCGGTTCGAGACGATCGTGCTGCGCGGCCGCGAGACCGCGGGCCAATACGGCGCGATGCGCAAGGGCTTCGCGGCGTCGCGCGGGCCGTTCGTCGTTTTCCTGGATGCCGACGATCTGCTCGCCGAGGATTTCGTCGCCGCGAACGTCGCCTGCCATCTTAGCCCGGCCGTCTACGCGGCGCTCTCCACCTCCGACCAATGGATCGTCGATGCCGAGGGACGCGCGCTCGGCGTCAATCCGCGCCGGCAGTTCTATCCGTTCATGGCGCTGCCGAAGCGCCTCATCACGCGGCACGCGATCGAGAACGCGCCGCTCGGCCAGCGCTTCGAGGCCGATCTCATCGCCGCCGACGCCAATTGGGGCGGCTTCTGGATCTGGGGAACGACCAGCTCGATGATGTTCCGGCGCGACGTGCTCGCGCTGATCATGGCCGAAGACATCGAGATGCGCATCTCGGCCGACGATTTCCTCGCCAATTTCGCGCACGCGATCGGCGGCACCGCCGTGGTCGACCGCGTGCTCGGCTCCTACCGCCGCCACGGCGCCAACAATTTCGCCGACAATCTCGTGCTCGGCGGCTTCGCGCCGCTGATGCGCGACAAGCGCACGAAGCAGCACACGCCGCGTTCGCACATCGGCGCGTGCCTCGCGCGCGATCCCGGGCGCTACCGCGAGGTGCTGGGCGAACGGCTCTTCGCCGTCGTCGTCATGCGCTTTTGCGGCGTGTGGCGCGGCATGCGCATCCTGCGCGGCAACAGGGTCCGCCGCGACTACGTGCTCGGCCAGTTCTGGAGAAACGTCCTGATGCGCGTGGCCCTCTGGGCCCAGGGATACCGGCGCGACTTCTGCTGGATCACGTTCCGCCGGCCGACCTATTGGTGAGCGGAATGTCAGTCGAAGCGAAGCTTCCCGCCGCGCGCCGTCGCGTTCTCGTCACCGGCGGGGCCGGGTTCATCGGCTCCCATCTCTGCGA
>CAYZSG010000280.1:0-5865 GCA_964481045.1 uncultured Candidatus Odyssella sp.
GCCCGGGCGCGCACGCTGCCGGGGCTCGAGCCCGACGGCAAGCTCGTCTGGACCTACAAGGAAGCGATGGTGCCGGCGGCGTTCCCGAAATCGCTGCTCGTAATCGGCAGCGGCGCCATCGGCATCGAGTTTGCCAGCTTCTACCGATCGCTCGGCGCGGAAGTGACGGTCGTCGAGGTGCTCGACCGCATCCTGCCGGTCGAAGACGATGAGGTTTCCGCCTTCGCGAAGAAGGCGTTCGAGAAGCAGGGCATGAGGGTGCTCACCGGCGCCGCGGTGAAGTCGCTCAAGAAGGGGGCCGACTCCGTCACCGCGACGGTGGAGCAAGGCGGCAAGTCGCAGGAGATCACGGCCGAGCGCGCGATCCTCGCCGTCGGCATCGTCGGTAATGTCGAGAAGCTCGGGCTCGAAGGGACGAAGATCAAGGTCGAGAAGACGCACGTCGTCGTCGACGAGTGGCTGCGGACGGGCGAGCCCGGCGTCTATGCGATCGGCGACCTGGTCGGCCCGCCCTGGCTGGCGCACAAGGCCAGCCACGAGGGCATCATCTGCGTCGAGAAAATCGCCGGCGTCGCCGGCGTGCATCCGCTCGACGTGACGAAGATCCCCGGCTGCACCTATTGCGAACCGCAGGTGGCCAGCATCGGCCTCACCGAGAAGGCGGCGAGGGAGAAGGGCTATCAGGTGAAGGTCGGCAAGTTCCCATACCTCGGCAACGCGAAGGCCACGGCCATCGGCGACCGCGAGGGCTTCATCAAGACCGTGTTCGACGCCAAAACCGGCGAACTGCTCGGCGCGCACATGATCGGCGCCGAGGTGACGGAGCTGATCCAGGGCTTCTCGATCGCCAAGACATTGGAGACGACCGAAGGCGAGCTGATGCACGCCGTGTTCCCGCATCCGACCCTGTCGGAGGCGATGCACGAATCCGTGCTCGCGGCCTATGGCCGTGTAATTCATATTTAGCCATTAACCATCCTCTAACATATCGCGCGCTATGTCTGGCGGTCAGCCAGTGGACGCACGATGATTGCCATGTTTCTTGCCCGCGACCGCAGTCGTTTTTCAAAAGAGATCCAAGCGCTCGTCGGCAAAGCGAAAAAGGCCGAGGCGGAGGATCAGAGCATCGAGAAGATGCGCAAGGCCAACCAGGCCCTCGAAAAAGTGGTGAAGCCGCTGTTCGAGGCGTATTCCGAAATGGTCAAGGGCGTGGGGCGCACCTGTGACTTCAAGGTGCTGTCCGGCTCCGTGGAAAGCCACCCGCCGCGCAGCGCGGTTGCCGATTTCCTCATCGACCTTTCCGGTGTACCCGGCCTCTCGGAGTATTATCTCCGGCTCGAGACCGAGGGCGGCGATTGGAAGGTGACGTCGCGCCCGCGCCTCGACGGCAAGGGCGGACGCTTCGACGTCGGAGAACTCACGCTGCCCGGCACCGACAAGCTCGCCGAATCGATCGAAGGCGCGCTGCAGCAATTCATCCGCCGGACGTTCTAGGATTGCCGGCGGTCTGCGCCCGCCTGCGCCTCTTCTTTATCTCCAAACGCACGATCAACTGCGCGTGAACGGAACCTTCGGTTCCGTTGGGCGTATGGGCATGCCCCTGCGTCACTGAATTCGTACCGATGCCGGGACGGATCGGGCGCCGTCGTTCGTATGTTTGGGTGTAGCGACGCGGTGGCCTGTGGGGGCACCGCGCGCAGTAGAGGAGAACGCATGAAAACGCTTGCGACACTGACGGCGGCCCTGGGTTTGCTCGGCGCGATCGCCGCTGCGACGCCCGCGTCGGCTGCGATGGGCCAGTGCTTCGATGCCTATGGCCGGCCGTTCGGCCCCCCGCACAATACCGACAATCCGCCCTACGGCATGATCTGCCAGGCCTATCGCGTGGGCGGCCACTGCACGCACGTTCAGCCCGGCTGGGCGGAATCGAACTGCGGCATCGCTCCGCGCGGCCGCTACAATCGCGGGTACGACAACCGCGGCTACGACTACGATCATAACCCGCGCTATCGCCAGCGCGGTTATTACCCGCCGCCCGACACGCATCGCACGCCGCAGGAAAACCGAGCGTATCGCCGGATGACGCCCGAGCGGCGCGCTCTGGAGGATCTGAAGAATCCTCCCAATCCGCCGGCCCCCAACACGGCCAACTGACGTCGATCGAGTGAAGCTGGATGCGAAGGCGCTCGCCCACACGGGGCGGGCGCTTTTGTCTTTCGACTTCCCGCGACAGTGACGTGCCAGCGCTTGGGCGATAGCGCTAGGCAGTTATGCCGCCTTGACGCTGAGGCCCCCGGGCATCAAGTGTTAGTGCGAGAGCCCCAACCGAACCCTCGCGCATGTCCGAAATCGTCCCAACCGCTCTGCCGGAGCGCCCGCTCGAATCCGAGCGGCAAGGGGCGGAGCGAGTCCGGCATCCCGAGAAAGCGCATCGCCCGGACAATCCGCCGCCGCGCAAGCCGGCCTGGATCCGCGTGAAGGCGCCGAGCGCGCCGGCCTATCACGAAACGCGCGCGCTGATGCGCGGCCTGAAGCTCAACACCGTCTGCGAAGAAGCCGCGTGCCCCAACATCGGCGAATGCTGGGCGAAGAAGCACGCGACGTTCATGATCCTCGGCAGCGTATGCACGCGCGCCTGCGCGTTCTGCAACGTCGCCACCGGGCGGCCCGACCGGCTCGATCCGCACGAGCCCGCGCACGTCGCCGAAGCCGTGGCGAAGCTCGCTCTCGAACACGTCGTCATCACCTCGGTCGATCGCGACGATCTCGACGACGGCGGTGCCTCGCAGTTCATCGAGGTTATTCGGCGCATCCGCGCCGCGGCGCCCGCGACGACGATCGAAATCCTGACGCCCGATTTCCTGCACAAGGACGGCGCCGTCCAGGCGGTGGCGGCGGCGGGGCCGGACGTCTTCAACCACAATCTCGAAACCGTGCCGCGGCTCTATCCGCGCATCCGCCCGGGCGCGCGCTATTTCCATTCGCTGCGGCTGCTCCAGCGCGTGAAGGAGATCGAGCCCGCGATGTTCACGAAGTCCGGCCTCATGGTCGGCCTCGGCGAGACGCGCGAGGAGCTCTATCAGGTGATGGACGATCTGCGCTCGGCCGGCGTGGATTTCCTGACCCTCGGCCAGTATCTCCAGCCGACTCCGAAGCATGCGGCGATCGACCGCTTCGTGACGCCGGCGGAATTCGACGACTACAAGCGCATGGCCTATGGCAAGGGTTTCCTGATGGTTGCCGCTTCGCCGCTGACGCGCTCCTCGTACCACGCCGGCGATGATTTCCGGCGCCTCCGCGAAGCGCGCCGCGCGCAGACCGACTCCGCGCGTGCGACCGGGGCCGCGTGATGGCGCTGATCGCGCATCGCGAGACGAAGCTGTTCCCCTACGAACCGGCGCAGGTGTTCGACATCGTCGCCGACGTGCAGCGCTATCCCGAATTCCTGCCCTGGTGCGTCGGCGCGCGGGTGTTCCATCGCGATCGCGACGTGTTCGACGCGGAAGTGCTCGTGGGCTTCCGCTTCATCCGCGAACGCTACAGCTCGCGCGTGAAGCTGGCGCGTCCGGACACGATCGACGTGAACTACACGAGCGGTCCGTTCCGCCACCTGGTGAACAACTGGCGCTTCGTGGCCGCGCCCGAGGGTTGCCAGGTCGAGTTCTTCATCGAGTTCGAGTTCCGCTCGCAGATGCTGCAGCGCCTGATCGGCGGCCTGTTCCACGAAGCGGTGCGCAAGATGGTGGCTGCGTTCGAATCGCGCGCGCGCCAACTTTACGGCGCGCCAACGGGCGCGGTCGCGAAGCCGGCCTAGTTCTCCGGCCCGCCGGGCAGCCAGACCGCGGCGAAGGTGAGCATCAACGCCAGCGAGTTGTAGGACTGGTGCAGCAGGATCGCCGGGACGAGGGAGCGGCTCTTCTCGAACAGCCAGGCGAGCGGCAGGCCGAGCAGGCCGGCGATGACCGCCTTGTCGGCGCTGCCATGCGCGACGCCGAACACCGCCGCGCTCACGAACGCCGCCGGCCAGAAGTCGAGCCTCTGCCGAAGCCAGCGGAACACGAGGCCGCGGAACAGAAGCTCCTCGGTCAGCGGCACGAGGAACCCGCCGTAAAGCAGGATCGTGAGCGCGTGGAAAATCGTGAAGTCGCTGCCGCTGCCGAAATGGTGCTGGAGGCTCTGGCTTGCGTCCGAACCGAGCGCAGGGCGCAGCAGCGCCGCGACGATGAACGCCAGCGGCAGCGCGCCGAAGCCCGCGCCGACGCCCATCAGCGCCCAACGCCGGTCAGCGATCGTGTAGCCGAGATCGGCGAAGCTCATGCCGCGGCTGCGCACGAACACGAACCAGATCGCGGCCAGCCACGCGAAGGCCCACGCCGCGAACGACCCGATCAGGACATTGATGCGCTCGCCCGAGCTCGCGTCACCCACGAGCAGCTGTCGCAGCAACAGGAACGCGCCGATGAAGAGCGCGATGCCGAGGAAGATCGTGCGCAAGACGTCGCCGCCGCGCAGCGGCGGGCCGAACGGCGACGTCGATTGCGGCGGCCTCGAGAACGGTCCGCTCATCGCGCGTCCGCCACCAGCAGCAGCTCGAGCGCGCGCTTGACGGTGGCGGCGCGCACGGCGGCGCGGTCGCCGGCATAGACGTGGCGCTCGACGGCCGGCCGGCCGCCGCGCCGCGCGCAGCCGATATAGACGAGACCGACCGGCTTCGTCGCCGTGCCGCCGCCGGGGCCGGCAATTCCCGTCACGGAGACGACGGCGTCGGCGCGCGAGCGGGCGAGGGCGCCTTCGGCCATCGCCGCCGCGACCTCCTCGCTCACGGCGCCGTGCCGCGCGATCAGCGCCGCGGGCACGCCGAGCATTTCGCACTTCGCCTCGTTGGAATAGACGACGAAGCCGCGCTCGAAGACGTCTGACGACCCGGCGATGTCGGTCAGCGCCGCGGCGATCGCGCCGCCGGTGCACGATTCCGCCGTCGCGAGCTTCGTGCCCGCGCGGCGGTGGTGCGCGAGCACCGCCTCAGCCAAAGATGCGAAGGATGCGGGCGACATAGGGAAGCTGCGCGGCCCAGATGCCGGCATAGAGCGCGGCGGCGGCGTAAAGCCCGGCGACGATGTCGTCCATCATCACGCCCCAGCCGCCGGGCAGGTGGTCCTGCGCCCAGCTCGCGGGCCAGGGCTTGGCGATGTCGAAGAAACGGAACAGCAGGAACGCGGCGAGGAAATGCCAGACGTTGTCGGGCGCGGCGAAGACGAGCGCCAGCCATTGCCCGGCCACCTCGTCGATGACGACCTCGCCGGAATCCGGCTGCTCGGTTGCCGCGCAATAGCGTCCCGATGCCCATACGCCGAGCGCCAACACGCCGGTGACGGCCACGAGCAAAGCGAGCCGGCCGAACGGCGCCGGTAACTGCAGCAGCGCGATACCGAACGGTAGTGCCACCATCGAGCCGAACGTGCCCGACGCGGCCGGAAACGTGCCGGCCCCGAAGAAAGTGGCGACGAGGCGCACGGGCGTGGAAACGGCGGCCATGCGTCACCCGTCCGGCAGCAGAACGGTGGCGACGGCCTGCCCGGCGATGCCTTCGCCGCGGCCGGTGAAGCCGAGCTTCTCGGTCGTCGTCGCCTTGACGCTGACTCGGTTCGCTTCGAGGCCGGCGATCTCGGCAACCCGCGCCACCATCGCCGCGTGATGCGGCCGGATGCGCGGATGTTCGCAGATCAACGTGAGGTCGAGATGCAGGATGCGTCCGCCGCGCGCGCGCACGAGCTCCACCGCGTGTTTCAGGAACACTTCGGAGCGCGCGCCTTTCCAGCGCGGATCGCGATCGGAGAAGTGCGCGCCGATGTCGCCGTCGGCGAG
>CAYZSG010000281.1:0-5857 GCA_964481045.1 uncultured Candidatus Odyssella sp.
ATCGGGGCCGACCGCGCGTCTGCTCGAAGAGCCGCTGCATCCCTACACGCAGGGCCTGCTCGCCTCGATCCCCAAGATCGATGGCAATGAAAGCGCGCTCGAGCCGATTCCCGGAACGGTCGCCGATCCGCTCGCGCCGCCCACGGGCTGCCGCTTCCATCCGCGCTGCCCGAAGGTCATGGCGCGCTGCCGCAGCGAGGCGCCGGCGCTTCGAATGCGAGATGGCCGCGCCGTGGCGTGTCACCTCTATGCGTGAACCCGCGATGCCGCCGGCAGCGCCGCTTCTCGCCGTGGAGGGCTTGCGCAAAGACTTCCCCGTGCGCCGCCGCGGCGTCGGCGGGATGTTCGGCGCGCGCCGCTTCGTGCATGCGGTGAACGGCGTCTCGTTTTCGCTCGGGCACGAGGAGACCTTCGCGATCGTCGGCGAGAGCGGCAGCGGAAAATCCACGACCGGGCGCATGATCGCGCGGCTCATCGAGCCCACCGCCGGCGCGATCGCGTTCGACGGCGTCGACTGGCTGGCGCTCCGCGGCGGCGCGTTGCGGCGCGCGCGGCGGCACGTACAGATGATGTTTCAGAATCCGTTCAGCTCGCTCGATCCGCGCTGGTCGGTGGAACGCATCGTCGCCGAGCCGCTGGTCGCGCACCGGCTGGTGCCGCCCGGCAAAATGCGCGAGCGAGTCGTGGAGCTTCTGAGCGCGGTCGGCCTCGGCGCGCAGCACCTGCAGCGCTATCCGCACCAGTTCAGCGGCGGGCAGCGTCAGCGCATCGGGCTCGCGCGCGCGCTCGCGTCGCAGCCGCGCCTGCTCGTCGCCGACGAGCCGGTCTCGGCGCTCGACGTGTCGGTGCAGGCGCAGGTGCTCACCCTGCTGCGCGAGATCCGCGCGCGGCACCGGCTCGGCATGGTGTTCATCTCGCACGATCTCAGCGTGGTGCGTTACATCAGCGACCGTGTCGGCATCATGTATCTCGGCGAACTGGTCGAGATCGGCCCCACGGCCGAAGTGTTCCGCCAGCCGCGGCATCCCTACACGGCCGCGCTGCTCGCATCCGCGCCGCGGCCCGAGCCCGGCCAGCGCAGCATCCGCGTTTCGCTGAAGGGCGAGATCTCGAGCCCGCTCGATCTGCCGGCGGGGTGCCCGTTCCATCCGCGCTGCCCGGTTGCCGGCGCGCGATGCGCGACCGACAAGCCGCCGCTCGTCGTCGAACCGAGGCACCGCAGTGTCGCCTGCCACTATCCCGAGCGCGCCGCGGAAGTGCGCGGGCAGGGCGCTATCGCGCGCGCCGCGCCAGTGCCGCCATGAGCTTCGGCGAGATGCCCGAGAACGCCGAGAGGTCGCCCGCTTCCCCGGCGGCGCGTGTCTTGAAGCCGAGCCGCACCATCGCCTCGGCGAAGGTCACCGCGCAGGAAACGCCTTCGACGACCGGAACGCCGGCCGCTTCGCGCAGCATCGGCACGAGCGGCGCCAGCGGAGGGCCGGCCGCGAGGATCGCGTCGGGCTTGTCCTTGGCGACCACCGCCTTCGCGGTCTCGGCGGCGGCGGCGGCGTATCGCGCTGAGCCGGGCGCTTCGGCGGGATACACGATCCCCGTCATGCGCTCGCCGAGGCCGGCCTCGGCGGCGGCCTTGGCGATCAGCGGCGCCACGGTGGCGTTGACGGTCAGGATCGCGAAGCGTGTGCCCGCAAGGCGCAGCGCCGTGAAGGCCGCGTCGGCGATGCCGATCACCGGCACGTCGAACAGGCTGCGTCCCGCGCTCACGCCGTAATCGCCGAAGGCCGCCACGATGACCGCATCGCATCCTTCCACATTCTCGGCGATCGCCTCGAGCGCGGCGTGGACGCCGAGTGCGGTCTCGGCCGGGTTCCGCATCAGCTTCGCGCCGAAGCGGCCGGTGGCGCCGACGATCTCGGTGCCGGGGCTCGCCGCGCCGCGTGCGAGCGAAACGAACGCCGCCGTCGAATCGGCCGATGTGTTCGGATTGACCAGAAGTATGCGCATGACCCAACCGCCTCGCTGCGGCGGTGAATGAACCAAGCCGGGAGCACCCATGGCAAGCGAAACCAAGGCCACCACCACCGTTTTCCGCGACCTCGATTGGATCGTCGGTTTCGATGCCGGCGCCGGCGAGCACGTCTACCGCTCGGGCGATCTCGCCTTTGCCGGAAACGCGCTCACGCATGTCGGCGGGCGCTACGCCGGCCCCGCCGATGTCGAGCGCGAGGGCAAGGGCCTGATGGCGATGCCCGGCCTCATCAATCTGCATGCCCATCCCTGCCTCGAGACGATCTACCGCGGCATCCGCGAGGATCACGGCGTACCCGAGCAATACATGGCCGGCCTGTTCGAGCGCTCGATGGCGTATTGGCCGGATGACGATGGCTGCTTCGCCGCGGCGGAAACGGCCTTCGTCGAGCTGCTGCAGTCCGGCGTCACGACGGTCGTCGACATATCGTTCGACTATGGCGGCTGGATCGATCTGATCGCGAAGAGCGGTCTGCGGGCCTATCTCGCGCCCGCCTACGCCTCGGCGAAGTGGCACGTCGAGGTGCCGCAGCGTGTCGAGTATCACTGGGACGAGGCGCGTGGCCGCCAGCGTTTCGCGCAATCGCTTGATCTCATCGACGCCGCGATGAGCCATCCGAGCGGGCGTCTTTCGGGCCTCGTGAGCCCGGCGCAGATCGATACCTGCACCGAAAATCTGCTGCGCGACAGTTTCGACGCTGCGAAGGAGCGCGGCATTCCGTTCACGGTTCACGCAGCGCAGGCGATGAACGAATTCCTCGAGATGGTGCGCCGCCACGGCAAGACGCCGATCCAGTTCGCGGCCGATCTCGGCCTGCTCGGCCCCGGCACGATCGTCGGCCACGGCATCTTCATCGACGAGCATTCGTGGACGAGCTGGCACACGCGGCGCGACATCGCGCTGCTGGCAGAAGCGAAATCCACCGTCGCGCACTGCCCATCACCTTTCGCGCGGTACGGTGTCACGCTTGAGAGTTTCGGGCGCTATATGGCGGCCGGCGTCAATGTGGGCCTCGGCACCGACGTGGCGCCGCACAATCTGGTCGAGGAAATGCGTCTCGCCGCGATCCTCTCGCGCGTGAGCGAGCGCGACATTCGCGCAGGCAGCACAACTGCGGTGTTCAATGCAGCGACGCTCGGTGGCGCGGCGGCGCTCGGCCGTACCGATATCGGCCGCCTCGCGCCTGGCACCAAGGCCGACATCGTGCTCGTCGATCTCAAACATCCGCTGATGATGCCGGTGCGCGATCCGATCCGATCGCTCGTATTCTCGGCCGCGGAACGCGCGATCCGCGACGTCTACATCGACGGCGCGCAAGTCGTCGCGGACGGCCGCGCGCTCACGATCGATCCCTTGCCGGCGCTGGAGCGTCTCGCAATCGCGCAACGCAGGATGGAAGCCGCCGTGCCGGATCGAGATCCGCGCCGGCGCCGCTCGGAGGATATCGCGCCGCTCAGCCTTCGAAAAGGAAGCTGATTTCGGTTGACTGCTCGCTCGGCCAACAGGGATTCGAAATTTCGCTGATTTGCAGTTGGTTGAGTGGAGAATGTTGGAACCCAGGACCTCTCGCTCCGCCAGCCACACTTCGATAAACATTCTCCGTGCGGCATTGAGCCTGCGAAATGCTCGGAAAATGCGCATACTCGCCACGATAGCTCTTGACCACATGTGTCTGGAGCCATGCCGAATTCATTCTCTCTACCCCGTTTTTCTCTGAAGCTCCTGACTTCGCCGTTTTGGTACGCATTTTGTAATCTGCTGATCTGCCCAGTAAAATTGCCCCGTCGGCCTTCGGACTTTTTGCAGCGCATGCGGCGGGCGATCGAGCCGGAGACACCGCAGGCCCGTTGAAATTTGGAGGTTTGTTAGACGCCCCAGTACGCGCACGAACGTGCGCCCTAATCGTTGAGGGGAAGCTATGAGTTTCGACCAGCTGAAGCCTTTCACCAGCACGCTGATCGCCGGCTTGTTGGGCGGCCAAATCGCGTTCAACGCAGCGCCGTGTTTGGCGGACCACTGTTTGGCGCAGTCTCAGGCCCTGATGCGGGAGAAGGAGGCTGCACTCGCCGAATACGTTTCCTCGGCAAAAGCTCAAGACGCCGCGCGTACCTGCGCCGCACTACGAAAGATGCTCACTTCGCATGAACAGATGTACAGGCTGCCTGAGTCTTGCAGTCACAGTGAAAATGCGCCGAAATTGAGGACCACTCTGCTGCGGGACATCGAAGTGCTCCGCGATACAATCCGTTCGGATTGCAAGTAGCTGTCTTCCTTACGCCTGGACCTTGTCTCGCCCTCATACAAGACCATTCAACCGCAAATTCAAACTGGGCCGGTCAGTAGAGCTGTGCCTCGATCTAGATTTTCTACCAGCGGCAGAATTATAATTATTGCAGGTCGGCAAGGGGTGCTTCAATGACTACCATTATAGCCGTAATACGAGCTTTCGGAAGTGTATCGTTGCTCGCATTCGTCGGAGCTTGCGCCTTCGGAAACAAGGTCGATTACGCCGCACAAGCGCCGGTCGTCGTTGCCAAGCCGACGGAAGCGGTCGTCGTTGGCGTACACGATCGTAGATCCTACGTCGTTTCCGGCGACAAGTCCGTGCAGTTCGTCGGGCTTCAGCGTGGCGGCTACGGAAATCCCTTCGGCGTTCACACCAGCTCCGGGCGCCCGCTGTCGGACGAGTTCGCCGCTACGATCGCAAATTCGCTGGGCACGCAGGAGCGAAAGGCTCAAGTCGTCAGCCTCACGCCGACGATGAGCCGGGAGCAAGCCCTGGCACAGGTCACCCCCGCGCACGCGGGCAAGGTACTCTTTGTTACGATCGCTGAGTGGAAGAGCGATCTCTACGTGAACCTGCGCATGCAGTACGACCTTCAGGCCGTGGTCATCGATCGTGCGGGCAAGGTCGTGGGCGAACATCAGGTGAAGGGCGATCAGAATTTGGGCGCCCACCCATTGATGTATAATGCTTACTCGACAACGCTCCCCGCATTCCAAAAAACTAAGCTCGAGGAGCTCCTGAACGATCCGAAGATCAGTCAGGCTCTGTCCCAGAGCGCTTCGGCGCAGCCGGCGCGTCCGCAACGCCGCCGCTAACGGTTAGAGGCATAGTATTGGGGTAATATCGGCGCGATTCGGCACACATTCGAAGTCGGTGGAGGTTCCCATAAGCTCAGCGCAGCGCGCCAAGGCGGTAACCATTGGAGTCATGTTGCTCTGCCTGCATGCGTCCATCGCAGCGGGCTGGGTGATCGTGCCGCTGGCGTTGCTCGTTGTCGTCTCACTCTTGGCCTTCGCACTAAGCATCCTTCGGCGGAAGAGCCGTGCGTTAGCCGTCGTATTGCTGGCCAACGCGCTGTCCTTTGCGGTCGGCCTCGCCATGTACGCCGCGGGCTGGACGCGATTTGGGCGGGTCCTGACATTGCCTTCGTTCCTGATCCTCGCGGGCCTTGCTTTCGTGTTTGCGCGCTCGCTTGCGCGAAACGAGGAGCCGATCGTCATCCGCTTCATGCGACTCGAGCTCGGGACCGTGCCGGAACGTGCTGCCGACTATGGGCGGACTCTCACGGCAGTCTGGGCTGTGTTGCTGGCAGCGATGGCGGTCGAGTCGCTGGTCTTGAGCCTGGTCGTGAGTTTGTCGACCTGGAGCTGGCTCGTGAATGTGGCCAATCCGGCGCTTCTGATTTTCTTTTTCGTCGGACAGCACCTATACGGCGACCGCTTCCTGCCCGCGCAACGGCGCGCTTCGCCCCTGACGACGATCAAGGCCATGTTTCACCCGCAGGTATGGTTCGCCGTGCGGGAAGGGCAGCGACGGAGCGAAAG
>CAYZSG010000282.1:0-5840 GCA_964481045.1 uncultured Candidatus Odyssella sp.
GGGCTCCGCGCGCGGGGCGGCGATGGGCGCCGGCGCAGGGGCGGGCGCCGCCGGGCGGAACTCGGCGGCGGGGCGCTGGGCTTCGGCCGCTTCCGGCGCCGCGATCGGCATGCGCACCGGCGCGGGACGCGCCACAGCGGCACGCTGCGGCTCGGCCTTCGGCTTCTCGGCGATCTGACGGTCGATGCCGGTCGCGAACACGGAGACACGCACGCGGCCCTTCAGCGTCTCGTCGAAAGCCGAACCGAAGATGATGTTGGCCTGCGGATCCACCTCGTCGCGCACGCGGTTCGCGGCTTCGTCCACCTCGAACAGCGTGAGATCCGGCCCGCCGGTGATGTTGATGAGCAGGCCGCGCGCGCCGGCCATCGACGTGTCGTCGAGCAGCGGGTTCGAGATCGCGCGCTCGGCGGCTTCGATGGAGCGGTTCTGGCCCTCGGCCTCGCCCGAGCCCATCATCGCCTTGCCCATCTCGCTCATCACGGTGCGGATGTCGGCGAAGTCGAGGTTGATGAGGCCCGGCATGACCATGAGGTCGGTGATGCCGCGCACGCCCGAATAGAGCACCGTGTCGGCCATGTGGAAGGCGTCCGCGAAGGTCGTCTTCTCGTTGGCGACGCGAAACAGGTTCTGGTTCGGGATCACGATCAGCGTGTCCACCACCTCCTGCAGTTCCTGCAGGCCGGTTTCGGCGAGGCGCATGCGGTGCGCGCCCTCGAAGTGGAACGGCTTCGTGACGACGCCGACGGTGAGCAGGCCCTGCTCGCGCGCGGCGCGCGCCACGACGGGGGCCGCGCCGGTGCCGGTGCCGCCGCCCATGCCGGCGGTGATGAACACCATGTGGGCGCCCTGGATCTGCGCGGAGATTTCGTCCCACGCCTCCTCGGCGGCGGCGCGGCCGATCTCGGGACGCGAGCCGGCGCCGAGGCCTTGCGTGATCGAAAGGCCGAGCTGGATCTTGCGCTCGGCGACGCAGAGGGCCAGCGCTTGCGCGTCGGTGTTGGCCACCGTGCATTCGACCCCCTCGAGATTGAGGCGGATCATGTTGTTGACCGCGTTGCAGCCGGCGCCGCCGACGCCGAAGACGATGATGCGCGGGCGGAGCTCCTGCGGCTGGCGGGAGCGCGTTAGGTTGAGCGTCATGGGTTCCTCCTTCGGGCGACGGCTCGGGGGTGCGGTCGGCGTTTCGATCCGAGCCGCGGGTTTGGTCGGTTTGCTGGGGCTAGAAGTGGTCATGGAACCATGTCCCCAGGCGCCGGATCATTCCGGGCCGGATGGGACCCTCTGGTTGCGGCGCGCGCTCCGTCTTGAAGCGCAGGCGCGCCGGTTTGGGGGGCACGAGCGCGGCGAGTTCCGCCAGGCCGCCGCTGTCGTGGCGTTCGATCGCGTAGAGCACGAGGCCGGTGGCCACGGCGAAAGCCGGTCCGGTCGCGGATTCAGCGAGCCCGCGCAGGCGGCGCGGGCGGCCCAGGCGAATCTGCCGGTCGAGCACCGAGCCCGCGATCTGGTCGGCGCCGGCGAGCTGCGAGGCGCCGCCGGTGAGCACGACGCGGCGCGCCGCGGATTTCGGCAGTCCGCTCTTCTCGAGCTTCGCGCGCACGAGCTCGAAGGTCTCCTCGATGCGCGGCTTGATGATGCCGACGAGCAGGCTCTTCGGCATGTGGTTGGGCGGGCCTTCTTCGGGCGCGCCGATCTGCGGCACGTCGAGCACGGCGCGGTCGTCGCCGGGCTGCGGCACGGCGCCGCCGTACTGGATCTTGATGCGCTCGGCGGCGGCGATCGGGGTCGAGAGGCCGTGCGCGATGTCCTGCGTCACGTGCCCGCCGCCGATCGGCACCGAATCGGCGAAGACCATCGCGCCGTTCTGGAACGCGGCGATGTCGGTCGTGCCGCCTCCCATGTCGATGACGATCGTGCCGAGCGCCATCTCGTCATCGACGAGGCAGGCCAGCGCCGAGGCGAAGGGCGTGACGACGAACGCCTCGACGTCGAGATGGCCGCCGGCGATGCAGGTGGAGAGCGACCGCACCGGCCCGGCCTCGGCGGTGACGGTGTTGAGGTCGAGGCCCAGCGTCTTGCCGTAGAGGCCGCGCGGGTCGCGGATGCCGCGCTGGTCGTCGACGCGGAAGCCCATCGGCAGCGTGTGCAGCAGCTCGCGGTCGGCGGGCGGGCGGCGGTCCTTGCCGAGGTCGAGGATCTTGCGGATGTCGGCCGGCCCGATTTCGCGGCCGCCGGTGTCGATCGAAACGGACAGCTGCTCGGTCGCCGGGCGGCCGCAGCCGATGCCGACGAACACCTTCTTGATCATGCCGCCGGCCATGCGCTCGGCCGCGTGCACCGCGGCGGTTACGGCTGCGCGCGCGCCCTCGATGTCGACGACGGCGCCCGAGCGCAGGCCCTTGCTCGGCTGATGGCCCACGCCGATCACGGTCGGCCAGCCGTCATCCTCCAGCTTGGCGATCAGGCACGCGGTCTTGCTGGTGCCGAGGTCGAGCACGGCGACCATGTCGCGGCGCGGCTTTCCGTTCTTCTTTTCGCTCATGGCCATCGGCTCATCCGGTCTTCCTGGCAGGCTTGGCGGCGGCGGGCTTCGCCGGCGGTGCGGGCGCCGGCGTGGCGGTGCGCGTGCCGCGGATCACGAGGCGGTCGGGCAGGCGCATGTCGTAGGTGACGGCGCCGCGCGCGAGCAGCCCGTGCTGGCGCTCGAACTCGGCGAATTTCGCGAGCGCGGCTTTCTCGTAGCCGTCGGGCAGGCGCAGCACCGCGCCGCCCTCGAAGGAGAGGTCCCAGCGGCGGTCGCCGAGCCGCTCGGCCGAAACGACGCGCCGCGCCAGCGCGGGTTCGTCTTCCAGCCGCTTCAGCAGCGCCGCCGCCGCCTCGGGCGCGCCCGCACCGGAGAGCAGGATGAGGTTCTCGTGCTCCTTCTCGGGCTCCACCTTGATCAGCGCGCCGGTCTCGTCGACGAGCACCGCGCCGCCCTTGTCGCGGAAGCGCGCGATCGGCGTGCGCTCGACGAGCGTCACCAGCATCGCGGTCGGATAGCGCCGCTCGACGGTGGCCGAACGGATCCACGGCAGCGCCTCGAGCCGCTTCTTGATCGACCAGGGATCGGCGGCGAGCAAGTTGTCGCCCTTCTTGATCTTCAGCGCGGCGCGCAGAGCCTCGCGCGAGGTGCGGTTGCGGCCCTCGACGGTGAGGCGGTTGAGGGCGATCGAGACGCCGAATTCGCCCTGGCGCAGATGGCGATAGGTCTCGGCGGCCTCGTGCCCGGCCTCGTCGAGCGTACCGCTCTTGAAGAGCCACATCGGCAGGCCGATGGCGCCCGCGAGCAGCACGGCGGCGAGGGCGCCGCGCGAGGCATAGAACCAGGCGTAGCGCAGCGTGTCCTTGGGGCGGCGGCGCGCGCGGCGCATCGGCGCCGACGCGGGCGGGATCGTGATCGTGTCGTCGTCGGCGCGCGGCGGCGCGGTCCACACCCGCACCTTCGCCTCGCCCTCGTTCTCCTCGGGCGGGCGCTCGGGCACGGTGGCGGCCGCGCGCGCGATGATTTCGCCCGGGCTCACGAGCAGGCTCGCATCGGCATGCGCGCGGTCCTTCACGCGTCGCATGCGGCGTTCTCCACCATCCAGGAGCAGAGGGCCTCGAACGAGATGCCGTTGTGCTGCGCGATCTCGGGCACGAGCGAGGTCGGCGTCATGCCCGGCTGCGTGTTCACCTCGAGCAGATAGAGCGCGCCCGGCTCGCCCTTGGTGTCGTCGTAGCGCAGATCGACGCGCGAGACGCCGCGGCAGCCCAGCGATTGGTGCGCGGCAACGCCGAGGTCGCACGCGGCGCGGTAGGCGTCGGCGTGGATCGGCGCCGGCATGATGTGCTGCGATTCGCCGGGCGTGTATTTGGCCACGTAGTCGTAGAAGCGGCGCTTGGTGCGGATCTCGATGGCGCCGAGGGCACGGTCGCCCATCACCGCCACCTGAATCTCGCGGCCGGGGATGTAGTTCTCGATGATCACGCGCGCATGCGCGCTCAAATCCGACGCGATGTTGCGCAGGCTGATGTTGTCGCCCTCGAACACGACGTGGACGCCGACCGAGCTGCCCTCGGCGATCGGCTTCACGACATAGGGGCGCGCGGGCTCGGCGCGGGCGAGCAGGGTCGTGCGGTCGAGGATTTCGCCGGGCGCCATCGGCAGGCCGGCCGCTTCGAACATCGCGCGGCTCGCCGCCTTGTCCATGCCGAGCGCCGAGGCGAGGGCGCCCGAGTTCGTGTAGGGCAGGCCGAGGATGTCGAGCAGCCCCTGGATGCGGCCGTCCTCGCCGAACGGCCCGTGGAGGATGTTGAAGACGACGTCGGGCTTGGGCTCGAGCGCCTTGACGAGCGCGCCCATGTCGCGCGTCACGTCGATCGGCTTCACGTCGTAGCCGGCCTTTTTCAACGCCTCGACGCAGCCCTTGCCCGAGGAGAGCGAAACCTCGCGCTCGGAAGACCAGCCGCCCATCAGCACCGCGACGCGCTTTTTCGCCATCAGCGCGCCTCCGCGGACGGAGGCCGCCCGATGCGGCGGATTTCCCATTCGAGCGTGACGCCGCTCTTGGCCTTCACGCGCCGGCGGATCTCCTCGCCGAGGTTCTCGATATCGGCGCCGGTGGCGGTGCCGGTGTTGATCAGAAAATTGGTGTGCTTCTCCGACACCATCGCGCCGCCGAGCTTGAAGCCGCGCAGGCCCGCTTCGTCGATGAGCTTCCAGGCCTTGTGGCCGGGCGGGTTGGCGAAGGTGCTGCCGCCGGTGCGCGTGCGCAGCGGCTGGCTTTCCTCGCGGGCGCGGCGGATTTCGGCCATGCGCTCGGCGATCTTCGCCTTGTCGTCGCGCGTCCCGCGCATCACCGCGCCGGTGAAGATCCAGTCCTCGGGCACGCCGCAATGGCGGTACGAGAATTCGAGCTGATCGGGCTTCAGCTTGTGCAGGCCGCCTTCGGGATCGAGCGCCTTGCACTCGACCACGATGTCTTTCATCTCGCGGCCATAGGCGCCGGCGTTCATGCGCAGGGCGCCGCCGATCGTGCCGGGGATGCCGGACAGGAATTCGAGGCCCGCGAGGCCCGCGTCGCGCGCGGCGGCGGAGACCGCCACGTCGCCGGCGCCGGCGCCGGCGCTCACGTCCTCGCCGTCGATCGCGATCTCGGCCATGCGCTTGCCCATGCGCACGACGACGCCGGCCACGCCGCCGTCGCGGACGAGCAGGTTCGAGCCGTAACCGATCACGGTGACGGGCACGTCTTTCGGCTTCCGCTTGATGAACTCGATCAGATCATCGCGATCGGCCGGGCGGAACAGAACGTCGGCCGGCCCGCCCGCGCGAAACCACGTCTCGCGGTCGAGCGGCGCGTTCTCCTCCAGCTCGCCGCGCACTTTCGGCAAGCGATCCAGCAAGCGCTTGGCGGCGGACGAATTCACCCGCGCCCTCCGCTCTTGGCTTCGGCCAGCGCCTTCAGCTGGCCGGGCAGCGCATAGGCCCACGCGGTGATGTTGCCGGCGCCGAGGCAGATTACGTAGTCGTCGGCCTCGGCGATGTCTGCGATGAGCGCCGGAAGATCCTCCGGCTTCTCGAGCCCTTTCACGTTGCGGTGGCCGCGCGCGCGGATCGCGTCGACGAAATGCTGGCGGTCGATGCCGGGAATCGGCGCCTCGCCGGCGGAATACACGTCGGCGATCACGACCTTGTCGGCCTGATTGAAGCAGCGCGAGAATTCCTCAAACAAATCGCGCAGGCGCGTGTAGCGGTGCGGCTGCATGACCGCGATCACCTTGCCTTTGCAAGCTTGTCTCGCCGCCTTCAGCACCGC
>CAYZSG010000283.1:0-5814 GCA_964481045.1 uncultured Candidatus Odyssella sp.
TCTGCCGGAAGCGAGGCGAGCGCGGCGTCGACCACATCGGGGCGCATGACCATGCCGGGACCGCCGCCGAACGGCGCGTCGTCCACGGTGGCGTGTTTATCGCGTGCGAAGGCCCGGATGTCCACCGTTTCCAAGGCCCAATGCCCGGCCGCGAGCGCCTTGCCGGCAATCGACTGGCCGAGCGGGCCGGGGAACATTTCGGGAAAAAGCGTGAGGACGGTGGCCGTCCACGCGCCGCCGGGCCGCGGATTCGCGGTGCTCACGGCCCCTCTCCCTTGAAGCGGCGCGCGTGCCCGGCCTGGAACTTCCATTCCGGCGTTTGCGGATCGCCCGCCGCGGCATCGTACCACACCCCGCCGGCCGGGTTCTTGAGCACGTGGATGCTCTGCGCCGGCATGAAGCTTTGCGCGAGCAGCATCACGCGCCGCCCGTTCGGGTCCTCCGCGGCATCGACGACGATCACCGCGTGGCCGGGAAACCCGCCCTGGACGAACACGTCGCCGCCCGCGACCGGGCGCGCGCCGACCGGGACGAGCTCACGCTCGAGCGATTTGCTGCCGGCATAGGTGAAGATGCGATCGAGATAGGCGGCGAACTGCGCGCGCCCGTCGCCGCGCGCGCCGCTGCGCTGCCACGAGACGCGGTTGGCGGCGACGACCGGGCGCCAGCCCTGCGCCCAGCGCGCGAACGCGACGCGGTCGCCGCTCGTGAAATCGAACGCGATCTTCGCGCGCTCGGCGGCGCCGCCGGCGTAGAGATACTCGGCGCGCAGGCGGATCACCGCATCGGCGCATTGCTGGAGGTCGCGCTTGCCCACGTCGATGTCGATGACGGCGGCGTGCAGCGACTGGTTCGGCTTCGGCCTGCCGTCGAAATGCAGCACCGGCGCGCCTTCGGGTTTCAGCGGCAGATGGCGCAGCCACGCGGCGAAGCTGCCCGGTGCAACCGACACGCGCTTGTATCCCGGCGGCGGCGTCAGCCGGCTGGCGATCGTGTCGGCGCCGGGCGCGTAGGCCCAGCTATAGCCCCGCGTCTCCGCCGCCCGTGCCGCCTCCGCCCGCGCCGGCATCGCCGGGAGCAGGGCCGCGCTTGCGGCGGCGCTTGCGGCGAGAAGAATCGCCGCCCGCCTTGACGCCGGCCTGGCCGTGCTCTTCGAGCAGACTTGGCGGCGGCACGGCAACGATGCGGCCGCTCGCAAGATCGACCTCGGGAACCACGGCATCGCTGAACGGGAGCAGAAGCTCGCGGCCGCTGTCGTCGCGCAGTTCAAGGATGTCGCCGGCGCCGAAATTGTGGACGGCGCGCACGCTGCCGAGCGGCGCGCCCTCCCTGGTTTCGACCGGCAAGCCGATGAGATCGGCATGGTAGAACTCATCCTCGTTCGTCTTCGGCAACGCGGCGCGCGGCACGTAGAGCCTCACGCCGCGCAGCGCCTCGGCCGCGTTCCTGTCGGCCACGCCCGAGAGCCGGGCCAGGACCGATCCGCGGGCCTGCCCCAGCACCTTGACGTCGAAGCGCCGTTCCCCGCTCTCGTCGCTCACCGCGCCATAGGCCGCGATATCGGCCGGATCGGCGGTGAAGCTCTTGATGCGGACGGCGCCCTGCACGCCGTGGACGCCCACGATCGTGCCGAGGCAGACCTTCTCCGGTCGCGGCACGCGGCCCGCGCCGCCTTAGGCCTTGGCCTCGGCGGGCGCCGCGGCGGCGGCGGCCTTCTTCGCTTCTTCCATGCGCTCGAGCGTCTTGGCGCGCGGCTTGTCCTTCTTCGTCTGGTTGGTCGGGATCGCCGGCGCGGCGACGAGGCCCTTCTTGCTCAGCATGCGGGCGACGCGGTCCGACGGCGTGGCGCCGATCTTGAGCCAGTGCTTCGCACGCTCCTCCACGACGACGAGGCGCTGCTCGCTTTCCTGCGGCAGCATCGGGTTGTAGGAGCCGATGCGCTCGATGAAGCGGCCGTCGCGCGGGCTGCGCGAATCGGCGACCACGATCTTGTAGAACGGCCGCTTCTTGGCGCCGGCGCGCGCGAGGCGGATTTTGAGTGCCATTTTCGTCTTTCTCCTGGGGTGAACGATTAGAACTTTCCCCCGCGCGGGAATCCGGGCGGGAATTTCGGGCCTTGCATGCGCTGCATCTGCTGCATCTGCTCGGGCGTCGGCATCTGGCCGCCGAACTTGGCGCCCATCTTCTTCGCCTGCTTCATCACGCGCTGCATTTCCATGAACTGCTTGAGCAGCCGGTTGACCTCAGACACCTCGGTGCCCGAGCCGGCGGCGATGCGGCGCTTGCGCGATGCCTGAATCACGTCGGGATTGACCCGCTCTTTCTTCGTCATCGAGAGGATGATGGCTTCCTGGCGGCCGAGCACGCTTTCGTCGATCTGCGCGCCGGCGAGCTGCTTCTTCATCTTGGCGACGCCGGGCAAGAGGCCGAGCAGGCCGGACATGCCGCCCATCTTCTTCAGCTGGCGGAGCTGGCCGAGGAGATCCTCGAGATCGAAGCGGCCCTTCTGGATCTTGGCCGCGAGCTTTTCCGCCTCGTCGCGCTCGATCGTCTCGGCCGCTTTCTCGACCAGCGACACCACGTCGCCCATGCCGAGGATGCGGCGTGCGATGCGATCGCCGTGGAACGGCTCGAGCGCGTCGAGCTTCTCGCCGACGCCCATCAGCTTGATCGGGCGGCCGGTGACCGCGCGCATCGAGAGCGCGGCGCCGCCGCGCGCGTCGCCGTCGACGCGGGTCAGCACGACGCCGGTGATGTCCACCGCCTCGTGGAACGCCTTGGCCATCGTGACGGCGTCCTGGCCCGTCATCGCGTCGGCGACGAGCAGGATCTCGACCGGCTTCGTCGCTGCCTTCACGTCCTTGATCTCGGCCATCAACGCATCGTCGATGTGCTGGCGGCCGGCGGTGTCGAGGATCACCGCGTCGTAGCCCTCGAGGCGCCCCGTGTTGAGCGCGCGCTTGGCGATGGCCACCGGCGGCTCGCCCGGCACGATCGACAGCGTCGCGATGCCGGCCTGCGCGCCGAGCACGCGGAGCTGCTCCTGCGCGGCGGGGCGGCGAACGTCGAGCGAGGCGAGCAAGATCTTCTTGCCCTCGCGCTTGGCGAGCCAGACGCCGAGCTTGGCCGAGCTCGTGGTTTTGCCCGAGCCCTGGAGGCCCACCATCATGATGACGGCGGGCGGCTCGGCGCGAAGATTGATCGGCTCGGCCTCGGCGCCGAGCGTGTCGACCAGTGCGTCGTGGACGATCTTGACGACCTGCTGGCCCGGCGTGATCGATTTCAGGACTTCGTGCCCGACGGCGCGGACGCGCACCTTCTCGATGAAGTCCTTGACCACCGGCAGCGCCACGTCGGCTTCCAGCAGCGCCACGCGCACCTCGCGCAGCGCCTCGCCGACGTCGCTCTCGCCGAGCGCGCCGCGCTTCGTGAGGCGATCGAAGATCGCGGAGAGTTTACCGCCAAGGCCTTCGAACAACGGCCGGATCCCTTCGGACAAACGGAAATGGCGCCCGTGAGCGAACCTCGCCGACGGACGGACCCCCGAGGGAGCTACTAGAGCTACCCGTTCAGAATTGGGCCGGAAACTAGGGGCGGCCGGCCCGTTAAGTCAAGGAAAGGCGGCTGCGACGCGGCCGCGCAACATTCTTTCGCGGCCATGCGGCAAAAATTGCGGCCCATGCGTCGCCACGGCCATCCGTTAACCGATATTTATCCAAGTTTGCTCATAAAGGCCGCACGTTCTTCGTGATTTTTGAGCGGCAATGGCAGCATCCGTTTCCCGCTTCGGCTTGCGGCGCGCGACTGGCGAGTTCGCCGACGCGGCGACCGAGCATGCCTATCGCGTCGCCACGTTCCGAGACAACCGCGCGCTGAACCGCGTTGCCGTCTCGATCGCGCTCGTCTCGAACATCAGCCATATCGCCACCGACTACGCGCTCTACGGAAGCGAGCCGACCTTCTTCCAGTTGCTCGCATTGCGCCTAGCCATTGCGGTGGCGCTGCTGCTCGTCTTCCCGATCACGGCGCAATCGCGCGCGATCGCGCACGTCGATCGCGATATTTTCGCGCTTCAGATGATCATCGTGGGCGGCTTCTCGTACGGGCTCTTCGTCGTGCCGCACGCCTACATGCTGGAGCGGGTCAGCGTGCAGTCGGTCACGGCCTTGATGATCGTGATCGCGCAATACCTGTTCATCGCGAACCGGCTGCGCTACGTCGCCGTGGCTGGCCTCACCTGCTCGATCCTGTATCTCGGCGCGACGCTCGCGCTCGACCGCCTCTCGCCATCGGCGATCGCGCTCGAAGCCGGCGTTCACGCGATCGCGAACCTGCTCGGCATGCTCACCGTCTGGCGCGGCGGTCTGATGCGGCGGCGCCAATATGCTCTCGCGCGCGAAGACGCCGAACTCAATCGCCGCCTCGAGGCACAGGCCCGGCAGCTCGAAGCGCAGGCGCAGGAACTCGAGCGCGCGCGCGACGCGGCGCTCCAGGCCAACCGCGCGAAGAGCGAGTTCCTCGCCTATATGAGCCACGAGCTGCGCTCGCCGATGAACGCCATCGTCGGCTTCTCGGAGATGATGAAGCTCCAGGTGATGGGGCCGATCAGCCCGCCGAAATACCTCGAATACGCCGAAGACATTCACGGATCGGCGACCCATGTGCTTTCGCTGATCAACGACATCCTCGACCTCTCGAAGGCCGAGGCCGGCAAGCTGCAGATCAACGAGCACCAGGTCGATCTCGCCGCCGCGGCGGAAGCCGCGCGCCGGCTGGTGGCGGTGCGCGCCGAGGATTCGCACATCGTGCTGCGCAAGAAGCTGCCCGCGAACCTGCCGCGCCTTGCCGGCGACGAGCGCATGGTGAAGCAGATGGTGCTCAACCTGCTCTCCAACGCGATCAAGTTCACGCCGTCGCGCGGCGCCGTCACGCTATCGGCGGGATGCGACGCGAACGGCGCGCTGTTCGTCTCGGTCGCGGATACCGGCCCCGGCATCGCCGCCGCCGAGCTGCCGCGCATCCTCGAAGCCTATGGGCGCACCGACGCGGCCGAGAGGGGCGCCGCCGAGGGCACCGGACTCGGCCTCACGCTCGTGAAAGCGATGATCGAATTGCACGGCGGCGCGCTCGAGATCGAGAGCGAACCCGGCCGCGGCAGCACGTTCACGCTGCGCTTCCCGCCCGCGCGCACCGCGCTGGCGAAGGCGGCCTAGTCGAGAAATTCGATCTGTTCGGAATGCGTGGCGCCGATATAGGGCCCGCCGCGCCACAGCACCCAGCCGCGGATGCGGATGCGCTTGCCTTCGAGCGATTTGGGATCGACCCCGGCGCGGCGAAATGCGCGCACCGCCGCCCGGTCGAGCCCGATCGTGAAATCGCGCCGGTGGTCGCGCCCGAAATTGAGATAGAGAATCTCGCGCGCCTGGGCGGACTTGAGCACGCGGCCCTCGACGATCTGGAACGAATCGGTGAAGCGCGCGGCCTCCTCGTCGCCGCGCACGGCATAGGCGCCGAGCGCCCAGAGCCCGCGCCGCGCCGCGCGCGCCTCGGCCTCGATCTTCAGCAACTCGGACGCGCGATCGGCGGCGCCGGGCTGCGTGAAAACGCGGCCATGGCCGAGGCGCAGCAGTTCGTTTGAAAGCCACGCGCCATCCGGCAGGCGCGCATGCGCGACGATGCGGCCGTGCCGGTCCTCGGCGGGTTCGGCATGCCAGAGCGCCAGCACCTCGCCGCGCGCGAGGCGGTCGAGCGCCGCGTGCGCCGCCGCCGCGGCCTCCGCGATTTCGCGATCGCGCCCGCCCGCGGCGCGATCGC
>CAYZSG010000284.1:0-5812 GCA_964481045.1 uncultured Candidatus Odyssella sp.
ACGCCTTCGCGATGTCGCGCGTCGTGGTTTCCGTGAAGCCCTGTTCAACGAAGAGCTTCAACGCCTGATCGAGGATGGTCTGCCGTGTTTTGGGGCCGTGGCGCATGGCACGCGATCAATGAGCGATGCTGACGAAGGAACGGAAGCGGCCCCGGATCCGCCGTTCCTATCTCTGTTCCGTTCTTGGGCCTCTGTCCACTGAATTGCGGCAGACGAGAAACACCGAGCGGCAGCCATCGGTGAAGTGCTGCGCGACCGGCTGCCAGCCGCTTGCGGTTACTTTTTCCTTGAGCGCGGCGAGGCTGTGGCCCTTGTAGCCCACCTCCCATTTGTGCGCGTCGATGTCGGTCAGGCTCGCGATGCGGAAGCGCCGGAAGAAGCGCAGCCAGCGCGTGAACAGGCGATGCCTGAGCGTGTGCGCATTGGCGTAGAAGCTCCAGCCGATCTGGGCGCCCTCATAGGGCACCGAGATCACGAGATAGGGCGCGCCCGAGGCCGCGAAGCCGCCGAGCACGCCGCCGACGCTCTCCCACGGCAGGTGCTCGAGCGTCTCGCAGCAGAGGATCGCGTCGAAGCCGCGGATGCGCGCCGGATCGAGCGCGGTGAGATCGCCCTGGATGTGCCCCATCGCGCCGAGCGACGAAGGCGGCTTGTCGGCGATATCGAACGTCGTGACCTCGTAGCCGGCGCTGGCGAGCATCGCGGTGACGAGGCCGAGATAGGGCCCCACCTCGAGCACGCGCTTGACCGTCAGCGACGAGAGCAGATGCACCTGGAACCATTGGTGCACGATGCGCTTCTCGGTGTAGTAGCCGTGCCAGCGCTGCGTGAAGCTCGGAGTCGCCAATGGCGGCACGGCCACGGGCGGCGCCGCGACGGGCGCGGACACGGTCTTCAAGGCTGGTGCGGACGGATCCGCCATGCGGTCGGCTCTCCCCAGCCGCGCAGGCCGATCCACTGGCCCCCCGGCCTGTCCTGCACCCGCGCGGCGCACTAGAACTATAGCCGAACGCAGCCGGATTTCCGAGGAGCTTCGCGATGCCCGACATGCCCGCCCCGCCCGATTTCGAGCCGCTCTCCGAATTTACCTATCGCGCGCCCGACGAGATGGCGGCGCGCGCGCGAGGCTTCTACGACGAGATCAGGCGCCGCCGCACGGTGCGCGAATTCTCGGACAAGCCCGTGCCGCGCGACGCGATCGAATGGGCGCTGCGCGCGGCCGGCACGGCGCCCTCGGGCGCCAATCTCCAGCCTTGGCATTTCGCCGTGATCGCCTCGCCCGCAGTGAAGCGGCGCATCCGCGTCGCGGCCGAGGACGAGGAGCGCGCGTTTTATAGCGGCCGCGCGCCCAAGGAATGGCTCGACGCGCTGGCGCCGCTCGGCACCGACGCGAACAAGCCGTTTCTCGAGACCGCGCCGTATCTCATCGCGATCTTCGCGCAGAAATACGGCGTGCTGCCCGATGGGCGGCGCGTGACGCACTACTACGTGCCGGAATCGGTCGGCATCGCGACCGGCCTCCTGATCGCCGCGCTGCACACGGCCGGCCTCGCCACGCTCACGCACACGCCCTCGCCGATGGGATTCCTGAACGAGATCTGCGGCCGCCCGAAGCACGAGAAGCCGTATCTGCTGCTCGTCGCCGGCTATCCCGCCGACGACTGCAAGACTCCGCGCGCCGCCCGCCTCAAGAAGCCGCTCGGGGAGATCAGCACGTGGCTGTGAGTGGCGCGTTCGCAACGTAGGGGCGCGCCGCGCGCGCCCTCTCAACGGCGACGGATACCAGCGCCAATACGAGGAAAATAGGCGCCCTTCCAAGGCGCACCACGCGGCGGCAGGGCGCGCGCAGCGCGCCCCTACGCTGTCGGCGGCTTCTTCATTGGCCGCAGCATCTCCAATTCATCCAGCGTCTTCGGCCAGTCCTTGTGCAGCAGGCGCGAAAGGCTGCGGTCGGCGAGCAGTTTGCCGCCGGTCTGGCAGCGCGCGCAGTAGTTCGTCTCGTTGTCGGCGTAGCGGATGCGCTGCACCGGCGCGCCGCAGACCGGGCACGGCTTGCCGTAGCGGCCGTGCACGGCCATGCCCGCGCGGAACGCCGTCACCTTCTGCGGCCATTCGCGTTCGGCCTCGGCCGTGAGGCGCGCGATCCACTCGCCGAGCACCGCGTTGGTGGCGCCGTGCAGGCGCATCAGCTCGGCCTCGCTCATGCGCTGCGTCAGCAGCACCGGCGAAAGCCGCGCGCGGTGCAGGATCTCGTCGGAGTAGGCATTGCCGATTCCGTCGAGGATGCGCGGATCGGTGAGCGCGCGCTTGATCGTGTGGTTTTCCGCCTGGAGCAGGCGCGCGAAAGCGTGCGTGTCGAGCTTGCGCGGATCGGCGCCGCCAGGGTCGTGGGCCGCGAGCGCCTGGCGGCCTTTCACGAGATGCAGCGCGGCGCGCTTCTTCGTGCCGGCCTCGGTGACGATCAGCGTGCCGGTGTCGAAATCGAACGCGGCGAGCCCGCGCCCGCCGCCCGGCACGTCCTTTCCCTTCTCGTGCCACCACAGCCGCCCGGCAATCATCAGATGCAGAACAAGAAAGAGATCGCCGTCGAGCGCGAACACGATGCGCTTGCCGATCCGCTCGACGCCGGCGACGCGCGCGCCCGCGGCCGCCGCGATCGGCGGATCGACCGTGCGCAGGAAGAACGGGCTCCTCAGCCGCACGCGCTCGAGCCGCGCGCCCGCGACGCGCGCCTCGAGCGCGCGGATGTAGGCGGTAATGTCGGGCAGTTCGGGCATGCGGCGAGGCTGTCACGGCCTCCGGGAACGCCGCAAGTGCCGCACCCGCGCGGGTTGACATTCGGGCCGCGTCCACTAAATGCACGCCCAGCTACCCGAGTTTTGGCGTGCCTTTATTGTACGTTTGCCCGAAGACGGGCCGTCTGAGGTCTACCCCCAAACATCTGGTCGGCAACCCGCCGCGCGAATGGTCGCGCGGCGCCACAGGCGTTTTCGCGCCTATCTAGGAGGCCTCAATGGCTATCGGCACCGTCAAGTGGTTCAACAACGTCAAGGGCTTCGGCTTCATCCAGCCGCAGGAAGGCGGCAAGGACGTGTTCGTGCACATCAGCGCCGTCGAGCGCGCGGGCATGCGCTCGCTCGTCGAGGGCCAGCGCATCAGCTTCGAAGTGCAGTCCGAGCGCGGCCGCGAAGCGGCCGTCAATCTGAAGACGGCGTAAGCTCGCGAAGCGAGCGACACGAAGCGGCGGCTCCGCGAGGGGCCGCCGCTTTTCGTTTGCGCGTTCAGCGGCTGATCAGGCTCGGCAGCCACAGCGCCAGCCACGGCATCGCGAGCACGAGCAGAAGTGTGAAGAGCTCGAGCGCGATGAACGGCAGCGCGGCCGCCATGATGTCGGACATGCGCGTGTCCGGCGGGGCCACGCCCTTCATCACGAACAGCAGCATGCCGAACGGCGGCGTGGTGAAGCCGATCTCGAGCGCGATCATCATCATCACGCCGAACCACACCGGATCGATGCCGACGAGTTTGACGATCGGCATGTAGAACGGCAGCGTGATGAGCATCATGCTCACCTGGTCCATGAAGCAGCCGAGGACCAGCAGGATCGCCATCATCGCCGCGATGAGCACGAGCGGCGACATCGTCTTCACGTCGAGCACCTGCATCAGCCCCTCGGTGGCGTTCGACAGCGAGAGGATCTGCGAGAACGTGATCGAAGCGCAGATGATGAACAGGATCATCACCGAGAGCTTGGCCGTCTCGATCAGCGAGCGCATCAGGGTGCGCAGCGTGAGGCAGCGATAGGCGGCGGCCGCGATCACCGTGGCCGTGCAGCCGAGCGCCGAGGCCTCGTTGGGCGAGGCGATGCCGCCGAACATGCTGCCGACCACGACGACGAAGATCAGCAGCAGCGGCACGACCTGGAACAGGAAAGGGCCGAGGCGCTGCCACAGCGTGAGGTGCCCGACGTCGTAGGGCGGCGCCAGCGCGGGATTGAGCGAGCAGCGCACGACCACGTAGCCGAAGAACAGCGCCGCCATCACCACGCCGGGCAGGATCGTCGCGATCAGCAGATCGGCGACCGGGATGCCGCCGAGGCTGGCCAGCAGCACGCCGAGCGCCGAGGGCGGGATCAGCATCGCGATGCCGCCGGTGCCGAGGATCGGGCCCATCGCCATCTTCGGGTGATAGCCGCGCCGCGTCATCTCGGGCACGAGCGTGCTGCCGAGCATCGCGGTGTTGGCGATCGTCGAGCCCGAGAGCGCCGAGAAGATCGTGCCGCTGACGATGGCAACGAGCGAAAGCCGCCCCGGCACGCGCGCGATCAGTTTATCGACCGAATCGATCGCGCGCCCGGCGAGGCCGGTCTGGTACATGACCTCCCCCATCAGGATGAAGAGAGGGATCGGCGCGAGCGAGATGTTCGTGACCGCGTCGTAGGAGTTGCGCACGAGCTGCAGCAGCCCGGCCTCGCCGCCCATGAACAGCAGCGCGCCGCCGATGTTGACCGCGAAGAACGCGAACACGACCGGCAGGCCCGCCGCCAGCAGCACCATGAACGCCGCCAGCATGCCGATGAGCGCCCAATACCAGCTCATAGCGTGAGGCCGCTTCCCTCGTGCCGCGCGCCCTGCAGGCTCGAAGCGAACCGGCGCGCGAACTCGACGGTCAGCATCAGCGCGGAGAACGCGACGACGGCGAACACCCACCACTCGGGGATGATGAACATCTTGATGATTCGGGCCTCGTCGCGGATCGAGCCGCGCGCCACCGCGATCGCGTAGTAGAAGATCGTCCCCGATGTCGCGATCCCGACGAGCTCGGCGAACACACCGAGCACGTGCGCAATGCGAGGCGGCGCGCTCTGCACGAACACGTCGACGCGCACATGCGCCGCGAGGCGGAGCACCCAGGGCGCGCCGAGGAACGTCGAGACGAAGATCGCGTACTCGCACGACTCCAGCATCCAGCTGAAGGTGCCGAAATTGAGATTGCGCAGCACCACGTCGACCGTGATGCCGAGCGCGACCGCGCCGATCAGCAGCGCCGCGGCGATGCCGAACGCGGCGTAAACCGCGTCGTAAAAGCGTGCAAACGCCCGCATCCCGCGCCGCGGCTGCGTGACGGAACGCGGGCCCGGGCTCTCTCTATTCGGAGAGCAGCTTCTTGAGCTTCGGCGTGTTCACCGGATCGAGCTTCTCGAACTCTTCCCAGGCGGCGTCGTAGGAAAGCTTGAGATAATCGTCGGCCACCTTGCCCTTGAGCTCGATCACCTGAACGCCGGCGTCTGCCTGCTCTTTCAGATACGCCGCCGTCTTCGGCGCGTAGCGCGCGTCGTATTCGGACTCGAACTTCAGCGCGTGCTGGTTCAGGAAATCGCGCGCTTTCGGCGGGAGCGACTTGTACTTGTCGAGATTCATGATCGTGGCGTTGGCAACCGCATAGAAGCCGGGTTCGACGCGATACTTCGTGTGCTTGTCCCATCCCGGCGTCTTGATGTCCCAGCTCGGCCAGCCGTAGCCGTCGATCGTGCCGCGCTCGAGCGCGGTGAACACCTCGGCCGGCGCGGTCTGGATGAGATCGGCGCCGAGTGCCCTGAAGAACGCGCGATAGACCGGAGTCGTGCGGATCTTCATGCCCTTCAAGTTCGGCGCGTCGATCTTCTTGTCGCGCAGATAGAGGTAGAACTTCACGCCGAAGCCCGAGATGTCGAGCAGCTGCGCGTTGACCTTCTCGTTGTGGAGCTGATTCAGAAGCGCCCAGGTGCCGTTCTTGCGCATCTCGACGGCGGTCTTCTTCGTCAGCTTCAGCG
>CAYZSG010000285.1:0-5765 GCA_964481045.1 uncultured Candidatus Odyssella sp.
GATGTACTGGGCCACCTGGGTCCAGGTCACCGCGCGCATGCCGCCCAGCATCGAGCACACCAGGATGCCGACGAGGCCGACGAAGATCGCGATCTCGAACGGGATGCCGAGGAAGCGCGAGGTGATGATACCGATGCCGAAGGTCTGCGCGACGATGTAGGTGAACGAGGCGCAAAACAGCACGACGACGCCGCAGAACCGCGCCGTATTTCCCTCATAGCGCACACCGAGGAAGTCCGGCACGGTGAACTGGCCGAACTTGCGGAGATACGGCGCGAGCAGCACGGCGACCAGCACGTAGCCGCCGGTCCAGCCGAGCACGTAGCCCAAGCCGCCGTAGCCGGCGAGGAACAAGCCGCCCGCCATCGAGATGAACGAGGCGGCGCTCATCCAGTCGGCGCCGGTGGCCATGCCGTTGTAGAACGCCGGGACCATGCGGCCCGCGACGTAGTATTCCGAGATCTCCATCGTGCGCGACAGGATGCCGATATAGGCATAGACGCCGATGGTCAGGATCACGAAGGCGTAGCCGATGATCTTGTTCGGCAGGCCCACCTGCTCGAGAATCGCGAGCAGGATCGTGAATCCGATGAAGCCGCCCGCGTAGCCGGCATAGATCTTGCCGAGATTGGCGATGAAGGAGGCGGATGTTTTTCCGGTAGCCATTGCTGTTTCCCCCCGCTCAGTCTTCAGCGACGCCGAATTCTTCGTCGATTCTGTTCTGGGCCGAAGAGTTCCAGAAGCAGAGCACGACGAAGGCGATCAGCGAGCCTTGCGCGGCGAAATAGAAGCCGAGCGGGAAGCCCGCGATCACGATCTTGTTGAGCGGCACGGCGAAGAAATGCACGCCGAAGCTGAAGACGAACCACAGAAACATGATCGTCCACATCAGCCGGGACGTTTTGCGCCAATAGGCGTTTTGCTTTTCGGGCGTCAGAGTTGCCATCGCGTTTCCCCCGTTCTGGACAACGGTCGCGCGACCGAAAGCGCGGCACGCACGGCATGTGCGTAGCGCTCCGGCTGCCCCGGACGCCGTGCCGCGGATGGAGGACGCCCCTAGATCACCCCGCTCGCGCGGCAGTTCTCGGTTCCGAAAGGTCGCTCAGCCCGGTGTCAGGTTTGTTTTATTGTCGATCGGGGCTGATGAAGTTCCTCCCCTAACACCGTCATTTGCTTATAACATTGCGAAAAAATGCGAACAATTATCACGACTGCGACAAATCAGCCTTTCGCATGGCAACATTGCATCGCGAGTGTGGCAAGCGCGCCGACGGGCTGGAAATGGGCGTAGAACCCGCGCGCAAGGAGCGGCGCATGGCGATATGGCGGTTGTTCTCGATCGGCAGCGGGCGCGAGCGCATCGCCACGATGGCGGCGCTGGCGGATTTCCTTTCGCGCGAGGCGTCGCTGATCGCGCAGAAGCCGATCGTCGATTACGTGCACATGAAGACGCGGCTTTCGCTGAACGAGTTCACGCGCGAGCAGCAGTTCCGCGATGCGTTCGATGCGTCGCGCGCCGCCAGCTACGCCGCCGTGCTCGGCGATCTCGTGGCGGTGGTCGAATCGCATCTGCGCGCGGCGGCGGGCCCGCGCGGCGGCGCTCTGCCGGCGGCGCTCACGCGGCTCTTCCGCGAGTGCCTCGGACGCTTTGACGTGCCGATGCCGAGCGACCCCGATCAGTTCGCGCGCGATCTGGAGCGGCGCCTGGCGCAGCTCCAGCTGGCGGCGCCGAAATCCTCGGCCGACATGGCGCTCACCTGCGGCAACGCGGTGTTCGACCTGCTGCCGATTCACCCGCGCCTGCGCAAGGACGACCGCGAGCCGGTGGTGGAGGGCGTGCGCTTTTTCTTCATGTCGCGCTGCCAGCGGCTCGGCGAGCGGCTCGACAAGGCGGCGCTCGTCGCGGCGCTGCTCGGCGAAGGCGCGGCCGCGGCGCCGCGCACGGCCTGATCGCACGCGATGCATTCGCTCACCGCCATCTTCCGCCGCCGCGCCGGTGAAGAGGCGGTGGCGCCGCTCGCACGCGTGGGCGCGGCCGCCACGGTGCGCGAGGCGGTGGAGGCGATGGCGGCCGAGCGCGCCTCGGCGGCGCTCGTGGTCGACGACGCCGGACGCACGCTCGGCATCGTGACCGAGAACGACGTGGTGCGCCGCGTCGCGTTCAAGCTCGCGCCCGAGACGCCGGTCGCAACGATGATGACCGCGCCGGTCGAGACGATCCGCGCCGACGACTACGTGTTCCGCGCGATCGCGCGCATGCGCAGGCGGCGCCTCCGCCACATGCCGATGACCGGCGCCGACGGGCGCGTGATCGGCGTGCTCGATCTCCACCGTGCCTATGGCGGAGCCATCGCCGGCATGGTCGAGCTGATCGACCAGCTCACGCACGACGAGTCCCTCGACGGCCTCAAGGCCGTGAAGCGCGCGCAGGTGGCGTTGGCCGATGCCCTATTCGACGAGTTCCTGCCCGCGCCGGAGATCCAGGCCCTGCTCACCGACGTGAACCGCGACATCTATGCGCGCATCGCCACGCTGCTGCTGGCCGAGATGCGCGAGGGCGGCTGGGGCGGCCCGCCGGTGCGCTTCTCGATCATCGTCATGGGATCGGGCGGGCGCGGCGAGAACTATCTCTATCCCGACCAGGACAACGGCTTCATCCTCGACGACTATCCGGACGACGCGCATGGCGCCGTGGATGCGTGGTTCATCGAGTTCGCGCAGCGCATGACGAAGGCGCTCGACGCGGTGGGCATTCCCTATTGCCAGGGCTTCGTGATGGCCACGAACCCGCTCTGGCGCAAGACGCGCGCGCAGTGGCGCGAGCAGATGAGGATCTGGTTCCGCCAGCGCATGGGCCACAGCGCGCGCTTCGCCGACATCTTCTTCGATTTCGTGCCCGCCTGGGGCGAGGCGGACTACGCCACGGAGCTGCGCGACTTCGTGACTCCGCTGATCGCCGAGAACCGCAACTTCCTGCGCGACATCGAGGACTTGCAGAAGGACTACTTCACCGGCCTGGGCTGGTTCGGCCGCATCCGCACCGACAAGGAGCGGCGCGGCGAGATCAACCTCAAGCACCGGGGCACCCTGCCGCTCGTGGACGCCGTGCGTATCCTCGCCCTCCTCCACCGCGTGCCGGCCACGTCCACGCTTGCGCGTATCGACGGCCTCGCCGAAGCCGGCGTGCTCAATCGCGACGAGCAGGACGAGTTGCACGGCGCGTTCCGGCACGTCACGCGCCTTTTGCTGCGCCAGCAGCTTTCCGACTTCAAGGCCGGGCGCACGGTCGGCAACCACGTGCCGGTGCGCGCGATGTCGCGCATGGAGCGCGGCCGCCTCGTCGACAGCTTCCGCGCGATCGAGCGCATCCGCGAGAAAGTGGCGGTCGAGATCGGGGGGAGAACCGTCTAGCGCGCATGGACGATCACGGACCTGCACGGACGTTCACGGACCCAACGCGTCCTGGCGCGGGTCCGTGTTTGTCGGTGTTAGTCCGTGTTTGTCCGTGCTTCGCGCTACGAAATCTTGATCGTCACGCCGCCTTTGCCGCTGCGCTCGACGAGGTCGTAGAGCGCCTTGGCGTCGCGCGGCGAGAGGCGCACGCAGCCATGCGAGGCCGGGCGGCCGAGGTTGCGCACCGAGGTGGTGGCATGGATCGCGTGGCCGCGGTTCGTGAAGAACAGCGAGTTCGGCATCGGCGCGTTGTCGTATTTGCGCGAGTAGTGCATTTCCTTCATCAGCAGCACGCGGAACGAGCCACTCGGCGTCGCGTGGCCCTGCTTGCCGGTGGAAACCTTGAACACGTGGCGCTTCTCGCCGTCGACGAAGACGGTCATGCGCTGCGTGGACTTGTCGATCTGGATCACGATCCGCCCCTGCTCGGGGCCGGCCGTGCCGCGCGCCTGCGCGCCGCCGGAAAGGACGAGGATCGCCGCCAATGTCACAACCGCGCCCTTGAGGACGCGGAGCGGCCGGATGCATTTGCCGAGAAACGCGAACATGGACGTGCCCCGTTCGATTGGTTGAGGCGGGCCCCCTGTCGGGGCGCGGCGCCGGGATTTGCCCGCATCCTATGCGGGCCTATCCCGACCCGCAGTGACTGCCGTCACGCGCGCTCTGTGAACCCGCTCACACCCGCCCTGGCCGTTCGCGTGCCGCAGGGGTGGGCTCGAAACCCGCCCCTGCGACAGTGGCGCTACACGAGAAAATGGCCGGCGAACGCCGTGAAGCTCAGCTCGTGCGTCTGCACGCCCTCGAGCATGAACACGTTGGCGATGCCGGCGCCGCGGACGTTCGCTTCGCTGCCGTTCTTGTCGACGACGATGATCGTGCCGTGGGTGACGTTGCCGTAGTCGTCGATGTGCTGGTACTGGCTCAGGCGAAGATAGCCTTGATCGTAGGCCTGCTGCGCCGTGGTGCCGGTGAACGTCGTCTGATCCATGATGAGGCGCAGGTCGATGCAGTCACGGTCGGTGCTGCCGTAGGGGTTGAAGTCCGTGATGACGTCCCACGCATGGGAGTGCGCGTTCCAACTGAGATCCTCGGGCAGCGACGAGAAGTAGTCGCGTCCCTCGCCGCCGGTGAGCGTGTCCTGCCCTTTGCCGCCGTCCATGCGATCGCTGCCGGCGCCGCCGTCGAGCGTGTCGGCATCGTCGTTGCCGCGGACCGTGTCGTTGCCGGCGCCGCCGGACACGAAGTCCTGGCCCGCGCCGCCCTCGACCCGGTCGTCGCCTTCCGAACCTTCGACGATGTCGTTGCCGGCGGAACCCCAGATTGAATCGTTGCCGGCGTTGCCGCGCAGCAGGTCGTCGCCGTCGTTGCCGTTGATCTGGTCGTTGCCTTCGCCGCCGAAGATCATGTCGTGGCCGGCGTCGCCCGAGATGCTGTCGTTGCCGTAGCCGCCGTTGATGAAGTCGTCGCCGGCCAGGCCGCGCATCACGTCGTTGCCGGCGCCGCCCGCGAGGTAGTCGTTGCCGGACGTGCCGTGGATGACGAGGTTCGGCGGCACCGGCGCGTAAACGCCGCCGCCCATGTCGGCGGCGATGTCGTCGAGCGCGGGGTTCAGCGGGCCGGCTGCGGGACCGCCTGGCGCGTCGGTTGCCGTCGATTCGGCGGCCGGCGCCCCGCCGCGCGCGCGCGCGCGCGGCGCCGCGGGTTCGTCGAGGGTGAGATCGAGATCGATTTCGCGGACTCGTGCCATGGGACTCGTGTTCCTTTCGGATTCCGTCGGACGTGAAATCCTGTCATGGCGCGGACCCTACGCGGCGGCCGCGCGCGGCGCTGTGACCGGCGGCACGCGCCGCGGAATTATCGAAGGAAGTCCAATGTTTGTAGCGGGCCTCCGCACCGCCCGTCATGCTGAGCGCCGCGCCCCTTGGCGCGGCGGCGAAGCATCTCTCGACGGGATTTCCAGCGCGGAGGCGGGCTGGGGCCGCCTCGCCTGCACTGGCCAGAAATGCTTCGCGGCCCCGAAGAGGGGCCGCTCAGCATGACGCAAAATTCGAACGCACCGAGCGCGCTCACACGATGCGGATCGTCGTGTTGTGGAGGCCGATCTCCTGCACGAGCTGATAGAGCAGCTTCGCGTTCTCCGGCGAGAGACGGATGCAGCCGTGCGAGGCCGGGCGGCCGAGCTGCCTGATCGCCGTCGTCGCGTGGATCGCGTGGCCGACGCGCGTGAAGAAGATCGTGTGAGGCATCGGCGTGTTCCCGTATTTCACCGAGATCGCCATCTTGTGCATGCTCGACGGGCGGAACGTGCCGCT
>CAYZSG010000286.1:0-5755 GCA_964481045.1 uncultured Candidatus Odyssella sp.
ATCGGCTGCAGCACCGTGGTGATGATGGCGATCACCATGCCGACGATGCCGAAGATGTTGCCGCCGCGCGCCGTGACGGGCGAGGAGAGGCCCCTCAGCGCCATGATGAAGCAGATCGAGGCGACGAGGTAGAGAAGGCCGGTGAGATTCGGATCCATGCCCGGCCCCTTACGCCTTGCCCGCGGCCGGCTTCGGCAGCGCCGGTTTCTTCTTGAACATGCCGAGCATGCGCTGGGTCACGATGAAGCCGCCGAAGATGTTCACGGCGGCGAGCGCGATCGCGATGAAGCCCATCACCTTGGCGAAACTGAACCCGCCGAGCCCGCCGGCGAGCAACGCGCCGACGATGATGACCGACGAGATCGCGTTGGTGACGGCCATCAGCGGCGAGTGCAGCGCCGGCGTCACCTTCCAGACGACGTAGTAGCCGACGAAGCAGGCCAGCGCGAACACGGTGAGCGAGAAGACGAGCGGATCGACGCCGGCGGCCTGCTGCGCGGTGACGGCCACGTTCTTGGCGGCGGCGGAGAGCTCCTGCGCCTTCTGCATCAGCTCGCGCGCGCGCGCGGCCAGCTCTTCGGCGAGGCGGGTGAGTTCCTGCGGGGTCATGGTCGCCTCACGATTCGGAAGGGCGGCGCGGGGGAACGATGGTGGCATCGTCGCCGGGCGGCGGCACGGGTTCGCCCGGGCGGTCCGGCGGCTGGGTCTTGACCGAGCCCGAGTCGACGCTGGGAGAGGCGCTCGGGATGATCGTCTGCGGCTCGGCCGCGGGCGGCGGTGCGGGTGGCGGCGTGCCGCCGAGCGCCGGATGCACGACCCTGCCGTCGCGGGCGAGCAGCGTGCCTTTCACGATCTCGTCGTCCCAGTTCGGCTTCAGCGACTTCGTCTCCTTGTCGACGAGCGGCTGGAGGAAATTCAGGATGTTGCGCGCGTAGAGCGAGGACGCGTCCACCGCGATGCGGCTCGGCAAGTCGGTGAAGCCGAGGATCGAGACGTTGTTGTGGCGCACGACTTCGTCGGGCTTCGTCAGCTCGCAATTGCCGCCGGCCTCGGCGGCGAGATCGACGATGACGCTGCCCGGCTTCATCGTCTCCACCATCGCCGTCGTGATCAGGCGCGGGGCGGGGCGGCCGGGAATCAGCGCCGTGGTGATGACGATGTCCTGGATCTTGACGTGATTGGCGACGAGCTCGGCCTGCTTCTTCTGCTCGTCGGGCGTCAGCGCGCGGGCATAGCCGCCGCCGCCCTCGCCCTCGGGCAGGTCGATGAAGATGTATTTGGCGCCGAGCGATTCCACCTGCTCGCCGGCGGCCTTGCGCACGTCGGTGGCGGAGACGATGGCGCCCAAACGGCGCGCGGTCGCGATCGCCTGGAGCCCGGCCACGCCGGCGCCGATCACGAAGCATTTCGCCGCCTGCACGGTGCCGGCGGCGGTCATGAACATCGGAAACGAGCGCGTGTAGTGCGCGGCCGCCTCGATCACGGCGCGATAGCCGGCGAGATTGGCCTGCGACGAGAGCACGTCCATCGACTGCGCGCGCGTGATGCGCGGGATGAATTCCATGCCGAACACGGCGAGGCCGCGCGCGGCGGCGGCGTCGAGCGTCGCGCGGTCTCCATGCGGGGCCATGATGCAGCACAGCAGCGCGCCCGGCTTGATCCGCGCGATCTCGTCGGCCGAAGGGCGTTGCACCTTCAGCACCGCATCGGCTTCGGCGAGCGCGGGGGCGATATCGGCGGCGATCGTGGCGCCGGCCGCTTGATAGGCCGCGTCGAGCATCGAGGCGCCGGCGCCGGCGCCGGCCTCGACCGTCACCGTGGCGCCGAGCCCCACGAGCTTCTTCACGGTTTCGGGAGAAGCCGCGACGCGCGCCTCGCGGGCGCGTCGTTCCTTGGGCACGGCGATCTTCATGGGCGGGTCCCCTGTTCCCCGGCTCGAGTTCGCGGGCGGGTGTGCCGCCGCAGCGGCCTATATGACCGAGCGCCGCGCGCTTCCGCAAGCCGGAACGCCGCGGCGCAATATGTCGCGCTTCGCCGATGACAATGCCGCGACATCGGGAACCGCGGCGGTTCATGAGCCGTTTTTGGGTCAGCCGGGGACATTCAAACCAGACGAGGATCTCGACATGAAGAAGACATTGATGTTGGGCGCGGCCGCGCTCGCCTTGACGATCGCCGCGCCAGGTTTCGCGCAAGACCGCACGCCGCCGGCCGCACCCGGTACCAAGCCGCCCGCGGCGGCCGACCGCCCGGCCGACAAGGCCGCGCAGGAGCGCATGGCGCGCCTGACCGCCGCCGAGCCCGCGCAGAAGCTGGCCGTGAGCGGCGACGCCCTCATCGGAACCGAGGTTCGCAACACGCAGGATCAGAAGATCGGCTCGGTCAAGGACATCATCCTCACCGACGGCAAGATCACCGCGATCGTCGTCGCCCGCGGCGGCGTGCTCGGCATGGGCACCGACTATCACCAGGTCGAGTTCGCGCAGGTGAAGATGACGTCCGACATGGAAACGGTCGTGCTCGACCTCTCCGAGGACCAGGTGAAGGCGCTGCCGAAGCTGGCCTACGACGACGGCAAGTGGGGCCCGGCCAAGACCGCGGCGGATCGCGACCGCGCATCGCCGCCGCGGACGGCCCCGGCCGCGCCGCCGAGCCGTCGCGATACGCCGGTCACCCCTGCGCCCAAGACCGACATGAAGAAGGACGACGCGGCGCCCAAGACCGACACGCCGGCTCCGGCCCCGAAGGAACAGTAAGTCCGAACGCACGGCACGAAACGCCCCGGCGCAGCGATGCGCCGGGGCGCTTTCGCTTGCGCGGTCCACCAGCGCGACAAAGATATTTTTGCGATCCCCGAGGCGCCGCCGCTCGCCCGCGGTCCGCGCCGGTGCTATCTCTCCGGCGCCCTCTTCCAGCCCGGAGAACAGCGCATGCTCGATCGTCTCGAACGCATCGTCGGCACCGCTCCCGGCTATGCCGAGCTGCGCCTGCATCGCAACACGTCGCGCAGCGTGATGATGCGGCAGAGCGCGGTGATCGAGAACAGCAGCGCGACGCTGGCCGGCGGCTCGGCGCGCTGCCATGCGCTCGGCAGCTTCGGCTTCGCCGCCGTGCCGGCGGAAGACGATGCGGCGCTCGCGCGGGTATTGCGCGAGGCGCGCGACAACGCCGACGCGCTCGGGCGGCACGCGGCCTATACCGACCGCCCGCTGCCGAAGACGCCGCGCGGCGACGGCGTCTACGATTACCGCTCGAAGCGCGCGAAGCTGCCGGCCGCGGACCGGCTCGACCTGCTGCGGCGGCTCGATGCCCATATCCGCGCCCAATATCCGAATCTCCTCAACGTCGATCTGATCCTGCAGGAGCTCACGATCGAGAAAGCGCTGGCCACCACCGAGGGCGCACGCACCTTCTCGGCCAGCCCGCGCGTGGTGCTGGCCGTACGGATGGCCGTGCAGGGTGCGGACGGGCCGGTGCAGCTTGGCCAGCTCCTCGGCGGCTTCGGCGAGTTCGAGGACCAGGGCGATCTGCTCGCGGGCGCCGAGGCGGCCATTGGCGGCCTCTACGAGGACCTCCGCCGCAAGGCCGAAGGCGTGTTCCCTGAAGCCGGCTTCCACGACGTCGTGCTCGATTCCGATCTCGCCGGCATCCTCGCGCACGAAGCGATCGGGCACACCTGCGAGGCCGATCTCGTGCTTGCCGGCTCGATCGCCGGCGGCCGCATCGGGCAGAAGGTGGCGTCCGAGAAGGTCACGCTGATGGATCAGGGTGGCCGCGGCTTCGACGGCGGCAGCACGATCGCGATCCACGTCGACGACGAGGGGACGCCGTGCCGCGACATCGCGATCATCGAGAAGGGCGTGCTCAAGGGCTATCTCAACAACAAGGCCACGTCGCAGGAGCTGGAGGCCGAGCCCACCGGCAATGCGCGCGCGTTCACCTTCGCCGACGAGCCGATCGTGCGCATGCGCAGCACCTGCATCATGCCCGGGCAGGACAAGCTCGAAGACATGATCGGCGCCGTCGAGCGCGGCTATTATCTGAAGCGCTCCTCGAACGGCCAGGCCGATCTCACGAGCGAGTTCATGTTCGGCATCGTCTGCGGCTACGAGATCGTGAACGGCAAGCTCGGCCGCGCGATCCGCGACACGACGATCTCCGGCGTCGCGTTCGACGTATTGCAGGCCGTGACGCATGTCGGCGACACGATGAAATGGTCGAACGGCGGCTTCTGCGGAAAGAAGACGATCATCCCGGTCGGCATGGGCGGCCCGGCGATCAAGACGAAGCTCAGCATCGGGGGCCGCTGATGGACGCGGCCGGCGAACTCGACTTCGCGCGCGGCGTGGCGAAGCGCGCCTGCGCGGCGGGCGCCGATGCGGCGCAGGCGGCGTTCACGCGCGACGAGCAGGTGGAGGTCTGCTTCGACATGAAGCGGCTCACCCTGCTGCGCACGACCGAGCAGGACACCACCGCGCTCGCCGTCTTCAAGGGTGGGCGGAAGGGCAACGCCGCGATCACCGGCCGCAACGACGACGCGGTGGCCGCCGGCATCGCCGAGGCGCTGGCCGCGGCCGAGGGCGCGCCGCCCGATCCGGCGAACACGATCGCCGAAGCCGCCGCGCTGCCGCCGAGCGTCCACGGGCCCGAAGCCGCCGACCGCGACGGCATGATCGGCAACGCGCTCGCGCATATCGAAGGCGTCGCGCGCGAGTTCCCCGCCGTCGTCAGCCGCGATTCGTATCACCGCTTCCTGCGCACGCGCCTGAGCTTCGCCAACTCGGCCGGCCTCGCGCAGCAGGAAACGCGCGGGCGCTATGCCTTCTTCACGATGTTCTCGGCGCGCCGCGACGGCCGCTCGACGTCGCTCAACTACTCGGGCGCCAGCGCGTATCGGCAATTTCCGAGCCTCATGGACGTCGGCATGCTGCGCCGCCTCTACGGCCAGGCGGAGCGCTCGTTCGATGCGCGGCCCGCGCCCGGCAAGTTCATCGGCGACCTCGTCATCATGCCCGAGGTGCTCGAAGACCTCGTGCTGATGCCGCTCGCGGGCGCGCTCGGCGGCTACGGCCTCATGTCGGGCACGAGCCCCTACAAAGACAAGAAGGGCGCGCGCATCGCCCATCCGTCGTTCAGCCTCCTCAACCGGCCGGCGGCGGCGCATTTTCCCGAGGGGCGCGATTTCGACGGCTTCGGCGTTCCCGCGCGCGACCTCGACGTGATCCGCGACGGCGTGCTCCAGGATTTCCTCGTCGACTTCTACGTCGCCAAAAAGCTCGGCATGAAGCAGACGGCCGGGGTGCAGGCCTTCGTCGTGCCGCCCGGGACGAAATCCGAGGCCGCACTGATTGCCGAGACCGAGCGCGGCGTTCTGATCACGCGCTTCTCGGGCGGCATGCCGAACGCAAGCCTCGATTTCAGCGGCATCGCGAAGAACGCGTTCTACATCGAGAACGGCAAGATCAGGCACCCGCTCGCCGAGACGATGATCTCCGGCAATCTGCGCGACCTGCTGCAAGCGATCCGCGGCATCTCGCAGGAGACGATCGACTCGGGCGGCTCGCGCCTGCCCGCGATCGCCGCCGGCGGCGTCACGATCCACGGGCGGGCGTAGCCGCGCACGCGGCGTTGGCGCCGGCGCTTGCACTTTGCCGCGCGGCACGCATGCTACAGGCATGATCCAGATTACCGACCGCATCGCCATCGACGAGCGCGAGATCGAGGAGACGTTCGTGCGCGCCTCGGGGCCGGGCGG
>CAYZSG010000287.1:0-5585 GCA_964481045.1 uncultured Candidatus Odyssella sp.
CAAGGAGCTCGACGCCGACGACGGCGAGCTCACGCGCACGCGCAAGGTGCGCCGCGCCTTCGTCGCCGACAAATACGCCGACATCATCGCGGCACTCTACGGCGGCAAGGACTCCGTCCACGTCGAGGCGAAGGTGAGCTTCGAGGACGGGCGCACCGGCACGCTCAAGGCCGACCTGAAGATCGCCGACGCCGCCGTCACGGAGGCGCAGGCGCCGCGGGCGCTGGCCGCATGAGCGAGCCGCATCGCCGCCGCATCGGAGACGTCGTCCTCAAGGTGGACAACATCTCGCTGCGCTTCGGCGGCGTGCGCGCGATCACCGGCGTGAGCTTCGAGATCCGGAAGGGCGAGATCTTCTCGATCATCGGCCCCAACGGCGCCGGGAAGACGTCGATGCTCAACGTCATCAACGGCTTCTATCACCCGCAGGACGGCACGATCACCTGGAAGGGCACGCCCCGGAAGCAGATGCGCCCGCACGAGGCGGCCGCCACCGGCATCGCGCGCACGTTCCAGAACGTGGCCCTGTTCAAGGGCATGAGCACGCTCGACAATCTGATGACCGGGCGCCTTCTGAAGCAGAAGGGCAACTTCCTCACCGACGTGCTCTATTGGGGCCCGGCGCAGAACGAGGAGATCCGCCAGCGCGAGATCGTCGAGAAGATCATCGACTTCCTCGAGATCCAGGCGATCCGCAAGACGCCGGTGGGGCGCCTGCCTTACGGCCTCCAGAAGCGCGTCGAGCTCGGCCGCGCGCTCGCGATGGAGCCCGATCTCCTGCTGCTCGACGAGCCGATGGCCGGCATGAACGTCGAGGAGAAGGAGGACATGTCGCGCTTCATCCTCGACGTGAACGACGAGTTCGGCACCACGATCGCGCTGATCGAGCACGACATGGGCGTGGTGATGGACATCTCCGACCGCGTCGTGGTGCTCGACTACGGCCGCAAGATCGCCGACGGAACGCCCGATGTGGTGCGCGCGAACCCCGACGTGATCAAGGCGTATCTCGGCGTGAGCCACTGAGGGCGGGCGATGGAGTTCCTGTTCAGCCTGTTCCTCGAACCGTTCCTCGCGATGGGCGCGCGGCCGGATTTCTTCGGCCAGGTGTTCATCGGCGGCCTGCTCACCGGCGTGATGTACGCGCTGGTCGCCCTCGGTTTCGTGCTGATCTACAAGGCCTCGGGCGTGTTCAATTTCGCCCAGGGCGTGATGGTGCTGTTCGCGGCGCTCACGCTCGTGGGGCTGATGGAAAAGGGCATTCCGCTCTGGGCCGCGATCATCCTCACCGGCCTCGTGATGCTCCTGCTCGCGCTGGCGATCGAATGGGTGATCCTGCGCCACATGGTGAACCAGGATCAGATCATCCTGTTCATGGCCACGATCGGCCTCACCTATTTCCTCGAGGGCTTCGGCGACACGCTCTGGGGCTCCGACGTCAAGAAGCTCGATATCGGCATTCCCGATGCGCGGCTCGTGATCCCGCCGGGCACGGTGAACCTCTGGCTGGTCATCGCCGCCTTCGCGGCCTCGGCGCTCGTGGCGCTCGTCGTGCTCCACAAATGGCGCGCGCACGCCGTGCGCCGCGCCTCGGATGCCAGCCGCGCGGGGCCGGTGTTCACGCCGAAGCGCCTGGTCTTCCTCACGATCGGCCTGGCGCTGCTCGCCGCCGGAATCGCCGGCCTCCAGGCCGGCTGGATCGTGATCGAGGATTCGCGGCCGGCGCGCGCGGCGCTGCGCTCGCAGAATTTCTTCATCAGCATGGCCGTGGTCGGCGCGATCGCCGTCCTCGCCGTCACGCTCCTTTTTTCCGCCGAAGCCTCGGGCCGGCGGCGCGCCACGCAAGACGCCGGGGTCGAGGTTCCGCCGCTGCACTACGGCTGGTTCGTGGCGCTCGGCGCCGCGGTCGCGTTGTTCTGCACGAGCGGCGTCGTCTGGGCCGCGCTGATGCGCGTCACGATCAACATCTTCGAGCTGTTCGCGGCGGTCATGGCGGCGGTGCTCGTGGTCGTCCTGGCGCTGTTCTTCCAGAAAACGCGCGTCGGGCGCGCGCTCCGCGCCGTGGCCGACGATCACGCGGCGGCGCTCTCGGTCGGCATCTCGCTGCGCGGCATCTGGGTGATCGTGTGGGCCGTGGCGGGGCTGGTGGCGCTCGCCGCCGGCATCATCTGGGGCGGCAAGAGCGGCGTGCAGTTCAGCCTTTCGCTGATCGCGTTGAAGGCGCTCCCGGTGCTGATCCTGGGCGGCTTCACCTCGGTGCCCGGCGCCATCATCGGCGGGCTCATCATCGGCGTCGGCGAGAAATTGGCCGAGGTTTATTGGGGCCTGGCGCTCGGCATCGACGCGATCGAGAACTGGTTCGCCTACATGCTGGCCCTCGTCTTCCTGCTGTTCCGGCCGCAGGGCCTGTTCGGCGAAAAGATCATCGAGCGGGTATAGGCGATGCTCTACCGCGAGGCCGGGCAGTTCAAGGCGAGCTACGCCGCCGACCAGGCGATCTTCCCGATCGCGCAGGACCGCATCCTCGTGCTGCTGTTCCTGGTGGCTGCGTTCGTGATCCCGCCGGCCTTCGCCACGACGTACTGGTTCAACGCGATCCTGCTGCCGCTGCTGATCTATTCGATGGCGGCGCTCGGCCTCAACATTCTCGTCGGCTATTGCGGGCAGATCTCGCTCGGCACCGGCGCGTTCATGGCGGTGGGCGCCTACAGCGCCTACAAGCTCACCACCGTCTTCTTCCCCGATCTCGGCCTGCTGTTCATCTTCCTGCTGTCGGGCGGCGTCGCGGCCGCGGTCGGCGTGGTGTTCGGGCTGCCGAGCCTGCGCATCAAGGGCTTCTACCTGGCGGTGGCCACGCTCGCCGCGCAGTTCTTCCTGCAATGGCTGTTCAACAAGGTGCCCTGGTTCTCGAACTTCCATTCGTCGGGCACCTTGGAATCGCCGCCGCGCAGCATTTTCGGCCGCATCGTCGAGCCCGGCGGCACGCTGGATTTCCTCTCGTTCCTCAACCCCATGGTCTCGAGCCCGTCGGCGTCGCCGGCGAACAAATACATCTTCGCGCTCGCGCTCGTCGTCGTGATGGCGCTCGTCGCGAAGAACCTCGTGCGCGGGCGCGTCGGGCGGAAGTGGATGGCGATCCGCGACATGGATATCGCCGCGCAGCTCATCGGCATCCGACCGCTGCAGACCAAGCTCTCCGCCTTCGCCACCTCGTCGTTCTATTGCGGCGTGGCCGGCGCGATGATGCTGTTCCTCTATCTCAACAGCGCCGAGACGGCGGCGTTCAGCATCACCGAATCGTTCAACGTGCTGTTCATGGTCATCATCGGCGGCCTCGGCAGCATCGTGGGCTCGTTCCTCGGCGCCGGCTTCATCGTGCTGATGCCGATCCTGCTCGTGAACGCCCTGCCCGCGGTCGGCATCGAGATCGACGTGGCCACGCGCCGCCACATCGAGCTGATGCTGTTCGGCGGCCTGATGATCTTCTTCCTCATCGTGGAGCCGCACGGCTTCGCGCGGCTCTGGCAGATCGCCAAGGAGAAGCTCCGCCTCTGGCCCTTCCCGCACTGAGCGAGCGGGCCCAAGTCCCCCGGGAGAAGCCCTCAGGGGGCAGGGCGTTTGCAGCGCCCGGACGTGCATGATAGCGTTTTGACCAACCGCGGCATGCAAGGCAGCGGCGAAGAAGCGAACAACTTGGGAGGTTACCTATGTCCTTCAAGAAGCTGACACTCGGCGTGCTTGCGGCGTCGGCCGCGGCCGGCGTCACGGTGCCGGCGGCGGCGCAGGAGCTGTTCATCCCGGGCCTCGTCTATCGCACCGGGCCATACGCGCCGTCCGGCATCCCGGTCGCCAACGGCATGTCCGACTACATGACCCTGCTCAACGAGCGCGACGGCGGCATTGGCGGCGTCAAGGTCGTCTGGGAAGAGTGCGAGACGTCGTACGACACGAAGCTCGGCGTCGAGTGCTACGAGCGCCTCAAGACGAAGGGCGCGCTGATCGTCAACCCGTACTCCACCGGCATCACCTACGCGCTGATCCCGAAGGCGACGGTCGACAAGATCCCGCTGCTCTCGATGGGCTATGGCCGCACCGACGCGTCCGACGGCCGCTATTTCCCGTGGACGTTCACGACGCCCACCACCTACTGGAGCCAGGCCTCGGCCAAGATCAAGTACGTCGCCTCGAAGGAAGGCGGGCTCGACAAGCTCAAGGGCAAAACGATCGCGCTCGTCCACCACAACAGCCCCTACGGCAAGGAGCCGATCCCGACGCTCCAGGAGCTGTCGAAGAAATACGGCTACAAGCTCGAGATCCTCGCGGTCGATCACCCGGGGCAAGAGCAGAAGGCGACGTGGCAGAAGATCCAGCAGCTCGAGCCCGATTGGGTGTTCTTCTGGGGCTGGGGCGTGATGAATCAGGTCGGCGTCAAGGAAGCCGCCGCGATCGGCTTCAAGATGGACCGCATGATCGGCGTCTGGTGGTCGGGCTCGGAGGTTGACGTTCTGCCCGCCGGCGCCGCGGCCAAGGGCTACCTCTCGGCCACGTTCCATCAGCCCGGCGCCGGCTTCCCGATCCACGCCGAGATCAAGAAGCATGTCTACGACAAGGGCAAGGGCAAGGGCGACGCCGCCAAGGTGGGCGAGGTGCTCTACAACCGCGGTCTCGTGAACGCGTTCATCGCCACCGAGGCGATCCGCGACGCGGTGGCGAAGAAGGGCCCGAAGATCACCGGCGCCGACGTGCGCGACGCGATGGAGTCGCTCAATATCGACGCCGCGCGGCTCGAGAAGATGGGCTTCGCCGGCATGATGCGGCCGGTCAAGAACTCCTGCGCCGATCACGAAGGCAACGGCCCGATCCTCATCCAGCAGTGGGACGGCGCCAAGTGGAACATCGTCTCCGACTGGATCGAGCCGATGCGCGACGTGGTGCGCCCGATGATCGAAGCCTCGGCGATGAAGTTCGCGGCCGAGAACAAGCTCGAGGCGCGGAAAGACTGCAAGTGACGCGGCGGGTTTCGTAGGGGCGGGTCTCAAACCCGCCCCTCTCGATACCGACGTGCATGCGGAGACAGGGGCGGGTTTGAAACCCGCCCCTACGGTGTCAGGAGGGTGCTGCGGTCGTGGCCGACGCTCTGCTCAACGTCAAGAACATCGAGGTCATCTACGACCACGTCATCCTGGTGCTGAAGGGCGTCTCGCTCGAAGTGCCGGAGGGCGGCATCACCGCGCTGTTGGGTGCCAACGGCGCCGGCAAATCGACGACGTTGAAGGCCATCTCCAACCTGCTGCGCGCGGAGCGCGGCGAAGTCACGAAGGGCAGTATCGCCTACAAGGGCGAGCGCATCGACGGGATGACCCCGGCCGATCTCGTCAAGAAGGGCGTCATCCAGGTGATGGAAGGGCGCCACTGCTTCCCGCATCTCACGGTCGAGGAGAATCTGCTCACCGGCGCCTACACGCGCGGCGGCGGGCAGGCCGCGATCCAGCGCGAGCTCGAGTCGGTCGATGGCTATTTCCCGCGCCTGAAGCAGCGCCGGAATTCGCAGGCCGGCTACATCTCGGGCGGCGAGCAGCAGATGA
>CAYZSG010000288.1:0-5494 GCA_964481045.1 uncultured Candidatus Odyssella sp.
GCGCCGCGCGCGACGATGGACGAGATCGTGCGTCAGGTGCGCGCCGCGATCGCCTGGACGTGGCGCGAGGCGAAGAGCTTCAACGGCGACCCGGCGCGCATCCATGTGACCGGCCACTCCGCCGGCGGGCACTTGACCGCGATGGCCGCGATCACGCCGTGGGAAGGCTTTGCGCCCGGCCTGCCGGCGAACGTCGTCAAGAGCGCGGTCGCGATCTCGGGCCTCTACGAGCTCGAGCCGGTTCGCCACACCTATCTCAACGACGCGCTCAAGCTCGATGCGGCGGCGGCGCGGCGCAACAGCCCCGCGCTGTTCGTCCGCAAGGGCGCCGCGCCGCTCGGGCTCGCGGTCGGCGCCGGCGAGACGCAGGAATTCCTGCGCCAGCAGCGCGATTTCGCGAAGGTGCTCGAGGTGGCCGGCGGCGCGCCGGAAGCCGTGGAAATCGTGGGGCGTCACCATTTCGACGTGATCCACGATCTCGCCGATCCCGGCGCGAAACTTCACGGCATGCTGCGCGCGCGCATGGGCCTGTGACACCGCATCAATTTTGACGGCCTCCGGAACCGGCCGCGACGAGACCGCGTTAGTCGAGCGTCCCTCAAGCCAAGGAGTGGCGCTCATGAGAATGTTGTGGATCGCGCCGGCAGCCGCGCTCTCGATCGCCGCGGCGCCGCTGGCGCAGGCGCAAACACAGGCTCCGGCAACCCCCGCCGAGCGGCAGGCGCAATCGCAGGATCGCTCGAAGACCGATACCGCCTTCATCCAGCAGGCCCTGAAATCGGGCCGCGAGGAGATGGAACTTGCGAAGATCGCTGCCGGGAAGTCACAGAACGGGCAGATCAAGCAGTTTGCGCAGATGCTGGTTTCCGACCACACCGCCGTGAACGAGCAACTCGTCCTGCTTGGCCGGCGCAATGGCGCGGCGCCCACGCCGCGCGGCAGCACGGACACGTCGCCACCGCCGGCGTCACCCGGCGCGGCGCCCAGCTCCGAGAACGCGCGGCAGCTCTCCGCGCTCAGCGGGTCTCAGTTCGATCAGAAGTTCATGGAGCTGATTGTGGAAGGCCACGAGAAGTCCGTCGAGCTGTACACGCGCGAAGCGGAGAGCGGCAGCGATCCGGCCGCCAAGAAGCTCGCCAGCGAAACCTTGCCGAAGATCAAGGAGCACCTGCAGCAGGCCAAGAGCCTGCGGCAGCAGGTGATCGACAAGAAAGACTGACATTTACCTTAATGCGTCCCCGAGTTGGCAGCTGGCACCTGTTGCACGGGCGCAACAGGTGTCCAGAGTTCGAACGAACCTTCGGAACTCATTAGCCGAGGCGGCGTAGATAAGTGCGTTGGATCGGGGACGGCGGGCAAAGGGGACGTACATGAGCGCCAAGCGTGCCGACGACGACCTGGAAGCGGGTTCGCTCCCCGACGGCCTCGATGCCGATTCTCCGAGGGATCGCGATCTGCTCGATCGTTTGAGCGCCAAGCTTTTGCGCCTCGATCGCGAAGCACTGCACCTCGCGGCTGTCATGCGGCAAAAGCCGAAGCCCACCTGACGGCCGCGCACGTCCTCCACCTTGCATAGTGATTTCTACGAGCCATCCCCCTTATAAGCTGCGGGCGGCGCGACGCAGCGCGCCGATGGGGCATGGCCGTGACGCAGACCGTACCAACCGAAGACATCGAGCGCGCCATCGACAACTTCCAGCGGCGCGTGGCGGGCGTGTTCGCGCAGGGCACGGCGAACCGCCGCGCCGCGGCCATACAGGTGCTGGCCGAAGCGCTGGCGCTCGCGCGCGCCGAGGGCGTCGGCCTCGACAACATGAAGAAGATGCTGCTCGAGGAGTATGGCAAGCCGCTGCCCAAGGCCGACGAGCGCGCGGGCAAGCTGGTGTTCGACCTGCTCGGCTGGGCGGCGGCGGCCGAGGTTTCGCTCGCGAAGATCGGGCGCTGGCAGGCCAAGCGCATCTTCGAGGAAACATCGAGCGCGGCTTGAACTTTCAGCGGTGGATCACCGAACGCTCCGGGGCGCGATACACCGGGCCCGGCACCATGGGCGGCGGTGACGGAAGTCCGCGCCGCGGCCGGTCGAACTCCGGCTCGAACTCCTCCGGCGACCGATAACTGAATCCGCGATCCGGCGGCGCTTCGTGCCCGGCGGCCTCGTCGTCCTCGGTCCATGCGCGCGGAACAGAATCGGTTTCCGGCCCCGCGGCCGTGTCGATGTCGGGGCTCGGCTGCGCGGAGGGCTCGGTGCCGCGCTTGTAGTATTCGATGCCCGCCGCGGTCTGCACGGCCACGATGCCTTTCGGCGGCGTGAAATCGCGCGCCGGTATCAGCTTGATCGCCTCGCGCATGAATGCGGCGAAGATCGGCGCGGCCGCCGTGGATCCCGTTTCCTTCTTGCCGAGCGAACGCGGCTGGTCGAAGCCGACCCAGACGGCAACCGCGAGGTCGGAGGTGAAGCCTACGAACCACGCGTCGACCGATTCGTTCGTGCTGCCGGTCTTGCCGGCGACCCGGCGCCCGAGCGGGCGGATCGCGGGGCTGCGCTGCGCCGCGCCCTGCAGGATGCTCACGATCTGGAACGCATTGTCCGCGTCGAGAACCTGCTCGCGCTCGTCGGGCAGCGCCGGCATGGATTGGCGATGGAAAGTCACGTTCGTGCAGCCATCGCAGGGCCGCGCGTCATGGCGATAGATCGTCCGCCCGTAGCGGTCCTGGATGCGATCGACCAGCGTGGGCGTGACCCGCTTGCCGCCGTTCGCGATCATCGAATACGCGGTGACGTGGCGCAGCGGCGTGGTCTCGATCGAGCCGAGCGGCATCGAGAACACCGGATCGATCCGGTCGGCGACGCCGAGCTTCATCGCGAGATCGGCGACCTTGCGCAGACCCGTCGCCTGCGCAAGGCGCAGCGTCGAGACGTTCAGCGACATCTCGAGCGCCATGCGCATCGTGACCGGGCCGTAGAACTGGCCCGAATAATTGCGCGGCGTATAGACCTCATGGCTGTTGCTGAGCGTGATCGGCGCGTCGAGCAGCGCGCTCGTGGGCGTGTAGCCCGCGGCGAGCGCCGCGAGATAGACGTAGGGCTTGAATGACGAGCCCGGCTGGCGCCAGGCCTGCGTCGCATTGTTGAACTGGCTGCGCGCGAAATCGAGGCCGCCACTCATCGCAAGAACGCGCCCGGTATGCGGGTCCATCGCCACGACCGCGCCGGTCGCTTCCGGAATCTGCCGCAGCGCATAGAGATCGGCCGCCGCGCGCCGGCGTTCATTCGCGCGCAGCCGCTCGACGAAGATCACGTCGCCCGGATTCAGCACGTCGCCGGCCTTGCGGATCGCGGGGCCGGTCGCGGTGCGGAAGATCGGCTTGCCGGACTCCTGCTTCACCTCGCCCTGGCGCCGCGCCCAGGTGAGCTCTGAGAGCGGAATGCGGCCATGGCCGCCGTCGCGCAGGCCGATATCGGCGCCGCCGGGCTCGACCTCGAGAACCACAGCCATCTGCCAATCGCCGGGCGGCTCGGGCGCCTTTACCGCGCGCAGCGTGCGCCGCCAGCCTTCGCTCCAGTCCGCGCCGGTTTTGATATTCGCGAGCGGCCCGCGCCAGCCGTGGCGGCGGTCGTAGGCGACGAGACCATCGCGCAACGCTTCGTCGGCCATGGCCTGCAGGCGGAGATCGATCGTCGAGCGGATCACGTAGCCGCCGGCCTTCATCTTCTCGTCGCCGTATTTGGCGAGCATTTCGCGGCGGACTTCTTCGACGAAGTATTCGGCCGTCGCTTCGAGATGCGGCCGGCGCGGCTTCACGCCGAGCGGTGCCGCCTTCGCGGCATCGGCCTCCGCCGGAGCGATCGCGCCATCGTCGCGCATGCGATCGATCACGTAATCGCGCCGCGCCTGCACGAGCCGCGGGTGACGCAACGGGTCGTAGCGGCTCGGCGCCCTGGGCAGGCCGGCAAGTAACGCGGTTTCGGCCAGCGTCAGTTCGTCGAGCGATTTCCCGAAATAGGCCTGCGCCGCCGCGGCGACCCCGAAGGACTGCCGCCCGAGAAAGATCTGGTTCAGATAGAGCTCGAGGATCCGCTCCTTGCTGTAGGCGCGCTCGATGCGCCAGGCGAGCATCGCTTCGCGCAGCTTGCGCCCGAACGTGCGCTCCGGCGTGAGGAAGAAATTGCGCGCGACTTGCTGCGTGATCGTCGATGCGCCCTGCAGGCGCGAGCCGCGCACGACGCTGTCGCGCAATGCGCGGGCGATGCCGTAGATGTCGAGGCCGGGATGCTCGAAGAAGCGCTGGTCCTCCGCCGACACGAAAGCCTGGCGCACGCGCGCCGGGATCGCCGCGTAAGGGACGAAGATGCGCCGCTCGGAGGCGAATTCGCCGATCAGCTTTCCGTCGGACGCATAAAGCCGGCTGACGATCGGCGGCTCGTAGGCGGCGAGCGTCTGGTAATCGGGCAGGTCGCGTCCGTAATACCACAGCGCGATCGCGACGGCCGCGAGGGCGGTCAGTCCGAGCGCCACGATGCCGCTCGCGGCGGCCAGGAACCATCGCGTGAAAATGTGAAGCACGTTCGTCCTCGCTCACGCCCGCACCCGCGGCCGGGACCCGTTGTCATGCGCCGAAACGCGTGCGACGGGTCGAGGCGGCCGCGCCAGCGGTGGTGCGTGCGCCGCGGAGCGGCGCAGCGGCGTGACCCGAAGGCCGCGCATTCGAAAAACGCGCGTGCCGTTTCGATGTTCCGGAGGAAGTTGCCGCGCGTGGCCTCAGGCGACGACGCGGCTCTGCGGCATCACGACCGTCACCCTCGTGCCGCGGCCGGGCGTGCTCTCGAGCTTTACTTGCCCGCTGTGCAATTCGGCGAACGAGCGCACCAGCGTTAGACCGAGCCCGGCGCCCTGGTACTTCCGCTTATAGACGTTGTGGACCTGGGCAAACGGCTTCATCAGCTTCGGAATGTCGTCGGCGGAAATGCCGATGCCGGTGTCGGTAACTGACAGGACGACGCCGCCGGTCTCCGCCACGCGGTGCACGCCCACCGTGATCGTCCCGCCTTCGGGCGTGAACTTGACGGCGTTCGATACGAGATTGAGCAGGATCTGGCGCATCGCGCGCGCGTCGGCGCGCAGGACCGGGGCAGGGGCGGCGATGTCGAAGGTGAGATCGATGCGCGCGCGCTCGATCTGCCGGTGCATGATCTTCGCGACACCCTCGATCGTGTCGGCGATGCGGACGTCTTCCTCGTTCAGCTCGGCCTTGCCGGCCTCGATGCGCGCGACGTCGAGCATGTCGTTGATGATGTCGAGCAGGTGGGTGCCGCTGCGCCCGATGTCGCGGATGTATTCGGCGTAGCGCGCGTGGCCGAGCGGCCCCAGCGGCTGCTGCACGATGAATTCGGCGAATCCGATGATGGCGTTGAGCGGCGTGCGCAGCTCGTGGCTCATATTGGCGAGGAACTCGCTCTTGGCCTTGCTCGCGATCTCGGCCTGCTCCTTGGCAT
>CAYZSG010000289.1:0-5378 GCA_964481045.1 uncultured Candidatus Odyssella sp.
CATGCCGTTGCCCATCGCCTTGCCGAAGGCGGCGAGATCGGGCGTCACGCCATAGGACGCCTGCGCGCCGCCCATGTGAATGCGGAAGCCGGTGACGATCTCGTCGAACACGAGCACGACGCCGTGCCGATTGCAGAGATCGCGCACGGCCGCGAGAAATCCTGGCGCCGGCTCGTCGAGCGCCACCGGCTCGAGGATCACGGCGGCGAAGCTGTCCGGCTCGCGCTTCAGAAGCGCCTCGAGCGCGCCGGCGTCGTTGTAGGGGAACGTCGTCGATAGCGCGCGCACTGCCTCGGGCACGCCCAAGTGCCGTGCGGTCGTGCCGATGTACCAGTCGTGCCAGCCGTGATAGCCGCAGAGCGCCACCTTGTCGCGCCCGGTGTAGGCGCGCGCGAGGCGGATCGCGGCACTGGTGGCGTCCGAGCCGTTCTTGCCGAAGCGCACCATTTCCGCGCACGGGATCAGCGCGCAGAGACGCTCGGCCAGCTCGTATTCGAGCGTCGTCGCCAGCGAGAACGAGATTCCTTTGTCGAGCTGCGCGCGGACGGCGGCATCGACATCGGGATCGCGATAGCCGAGCACGACCGGCAGCAGGCCGAGCACGTAGTCGATATACGCGTTGCCGTCGATGTCCCAGACGCGCGCGCCGTCGCCGCGGTCGAGGAACAGCGGGGCGGCGCCCTCGACCGTGCTCATCGCCGCCTTCGAGAAGGTCTGCGAGGCGAGCGGGATCGTTTCCAGCGCGCGGCGATAGGCCGCCGTCGTCTTGTCGAACGTGCGGGTCATGGCTTCGCCACGGCGAGCGGCTCCCGGTGCAACACGATGTGATCGCGCTCGACGACCATGCGGCCGTAGCCCGCGCGCGTGAACAGGCGCCGCGACGCGGCGTTATCGGACTTGATGCGCGCGACGAGCACAAGTCCCGGCCAGCGTTTGCCGGCTTGGGCGCGCGCGAGATCGAGCATGCGCGTGGCCGTTCCCGCGCCGCGCGCCGTGGCCGCGACATAGATCGAGACCTCGAGCGCCGCATCCTTCCGCTGCAGCCGCACCTGCCCCACCGGGGCGCCCTCGCGCTCGGCGATCCAGAGGCCGGACTCCGGATCGGCAAGGCGCGCGGCGAGCCAGGCTTCATGCGTCGCGCGCGGCACCGGCGCCGAAGTCTTGAGGCTTGCGGCGAGGCTGTCGGGCCGGTTCACCCAGTCGAACAGCAGATCGCAATCTGCGGCCGCGGCGGGCCGAAGCGTCACAGGCGCCATTGCTCCGGGCCGGTCGTCGAGCAGCTCCGGCCGCCGCGTCACGAGCGCAAGAGCATCCATCCACGTGTAGCGCTCAGGCAGCGCGCCGACGATCGCGCGCACGCGTTCGAGATCGTCGGCCGTGTCGACGGTCCAGCGCAGATGGCTGAAATCCGCCGGCGCCTCGACACTCCCGACGTTGAACGTTCCGGTCGGGATGTCGGCATACAGGCCAGTGCGCAGGTAGGGCGTGACGTGCTCGCGGTGGAACGGCAGGCGCGCATCGCGATGCGCCTCGTCGAGCGCCGCGCGCGTGAACACTTCGATGTCGAGACCGTCGGGATAGGTGCGCTCGCCGGCATTCGAGAGGTAGTCGAAGCCGCCTTCGGCCCGGCGCGTCACCGCTTCGTCGATCAGCGCCGGGTCCATCAGCGGGCAATCCGCCGTGAGGCGCACGATCACGTCGGCGCCCGCCGCCGCCGCCGCGCCGGCGAAGCGGCCGAGCACGTCGGCCTCGTCGCCGCGGAAGACCGGCACGTCGCGTTGCGCGCAGAATTCAGCAACCTTGTTGTCCGTCGCGTTGACAGTGGTGGCAACCCAGGTTGCGTCGAGCGTTTCGGCGCGGCGCACGCGGGCGAGCATGTGGCCGAGCAGCGGCTGGCCGCCGAGATCGGCCATCACCTTGCCGGGGAGCCGTGTCGAGGTCATGCGCGCCTGGATGATGGCAATCGTCGTCACGTCGTCAGCCGAGCAGGTCCCAACTCATCGGCGTGCCCCGCTTCACGTCGCGGTTGACGCGCTTGCCGAGAAGCAGGTCGAAGAACTTCGGCGCGAGCCCGTAGCCGGGGCGGATCGAGCGCAGGTTCTTCGCGGTCAGCGCCTCGCCCGCCTTCATGTCGGCAACGACGTAGAGCGAGCGGCGGAACTGCGCGTTGCCGCGCTCGCTCTGCGTCTTGTCGTAGCGAATCGCGCCGAGCGCCTGCCACGCGATGCGTGCATTGGCGCAGAGCGACGCGAGTTCGGCGGGCTCGAGCGAGAACGCCGAATCGGGCCCGCCATCGGCGCGCGACAGCGTGAAATGTTTCTCGATCACCGTGGCGCCAAGCGCCACCGCCGCGAGGGCCGCACCGATACCGGGCGTGTGATCGGAAAGGCCGACCGGCACGCCGAACGCGTTGGCGAGATGCGGGATCGTCTGCAGGTCGCTGTCTTCCGGCGGAGTCGGATAACCGCTCGTGCAATGGAGCAGCACGATTTCGCGCGCGCCGGCGCCGCGCGCCGTCTCCACCGCCTCGCCGATCTCCTTGAGATCGGCCATGCCGGTCGACATGATCAGCGGTTTGCCGGTGGCCGCGCATTTCCTGATCAGCGGCAGATCGACCAGCTCGAACGACGCGATCTTGTAGGCCGGCGCGCTCAGCGATTCGAGGAAGTCGACGGCGCTGGCATCGAACGGGCTCGAAAAAACGACGAGGCCGAGCTCGCGGCCCTTCGCGAACAGCGCCGGATGCCATTCCCACGGCGTGTGCGCCTCTTGGTAAAGCGCGTGCAGCGTTTTCCCGGCCCAGAGCCCGCCTTCGATCCGGAAGCCCGGCCCGTCGTGGTCGATCGTGATCGTGTCGGCGGTGTAGGTCTGGATCTTTACGGCGTCGGCGCCGGCCTTCTTGGCCGATTCCATGATCGCGAAGGCGCGCTCGAGGCTGCCATTGTGATTGGCCGAGAGCTCGGCAATGACGAATGGCGGCTCGCCCGCGCCGATGCGGCGTCCGGCGATCGAAACCGTCGCCGCGCTCACGAGGCCCTCCTCTGCCCGCCCGGGGCGGTGACCCGCTGCAGGATCGCATCGGCGACTCGTTCGGCGCCGAGGCCGTCGCAGAGCGCGGCCGCCGCGCGCGACATGGCTTCGAGCCTGTCGGCATCGCCTGCCAGAGCGGCCAGCGACCGCGCAACGGCGCCGGGCGTGACCGGCGCGACGGAGATCGCGGCGCCCGCCCGCTCGAGATGCTCGATGTTGCCGCGCTGATTCGCGGCCATCTCGACCATCAGCGCCGGCAAGCCGAGGCAGGCGCGCTCCCACGCCGTCGTTCCGCCCGCGCCGATGCAAAGATCCGCGGACGCCATCAAATCGGAAAGATCGCCGGCGCCGGCATGGAGGCGCGCGCCGAGCGCCGCGCATTTCTCTTTCGCCGCCGCGAAGCCGGAGGCGCGCGCCGGAAGGACGACATCGACGTCGAGGCCGAGCCGCGCCTCCGCGATGCCGTCCAGCACGATGAGTGTCAGCCCCTTCGGGTCGGTTCCGCCGAGCGAAACGAGCAACCGGCGCACGGCACGGCGCTCGCGCGGCAGCACCCGCTCGCGCGCCACGCGGAACGACGGGCGCAGCAGCGCGAATTCCGGACCGAGCAGGAACGCGCACTGCGCCGGCACGAGCCCGGTATAGTCGCGCGCGGCGCGGCCAATCCCCGTATCGAGCAGGAGGTCGCAATCATGCGCGCGGTCGGCGAGATCGTCGATCGCGAGCACGGATCTCGCCCAGGCGCGCGCGCCGCGCTCATAGGCCGCGGCGAGGCCGTAGTGATCCACCACGAGAATGTCGGTGCCGGGCGGCGCCGCGGCGGCGGGCCGAATCGCCACGCCCTGCAGCCGAGCCGGCGGCACCGTGGCGATGCCGGCTTCATCCGTCGCCAGCATGCACTCGAAGCCCCGCGCGCGCATCGTATCGGCGAGCGTGAGGCATCGCATCACGTGGCCGATCCCGATCTCGGGTCCGGCATCGGCGCGGAAGGCCGCTCTCATCGCGCGCCCACCGCGTCTACCGGCGGTGCGGGCGGCGGCGGCAAGGCCTTGCCGCGCGATGCGGCCCAGGCGCCGGCATCGAGCGAGAAATGCAACTCGCCGCGATACTGGCCCTCGCTCCATAGAAGATCGGGCACGACGCCGTTCATGCGGAAGCCGAGCTTGCCGAAGATTCGGTTGGAGACGGCGTGGTTCTCGAACGTCGTCGCCGTGATCTTGCGCAGGCGGCGCTCGTAGAAGCCGAAATCGAGCCCCGCGGTGATTGCCGTCGTCGCGGCGCCGCGCCCCCAATGTGCCTTGTCGCCGACCATGAAGCCGATCACGCCGTAGTGGTGGTGCGGATTGCAGCGCAGCGTGAGCGTGCCGATCTGCACGCCCGCAGCCGCCTCGTGGATTCCGAACAGGAAATTGTCGCGATGATCGAAGCCGGAGACGAAGCCGCGCAGCGCCTCCGCGTCCCAGCGCCGAAAGCGCGCTTGCAGGAAGCGCGTCACCTCGGGATCGGCCATCCACGCGACGTAGCGCTCGCCGACGCGGTCGGGCGTGAAGCGGCGCAGCACATAGGCGCCGTCGCCGTAGCGTTCGGGATAATGCAGCGTCATTCGGCGGCCCGCGCGCGCGCCGCGGCCGGCGCCGGACGCGGCGCCCCGGCCATGTCGGCGAGAATGCCCTCCGCCGCGCGGCGTCCGGGCGCGCCGTCCGGCCCCAGCACCATGTGCTCGCTCACCGCGCGCCGCCGTTCCGCCATCGCGTCCCAGCGGCGCAAGAGCTCGGCGTGCGGCAACGCGAGTAGCGCTGCAAGCTCGTTCTCCCAGCCGGGCGCGGCGGTATCGACGTAGAACACCGCCTCGCGCAGCGTGGCCGCCGAGGAGGCGTTCAGATGCATCTCGGTGTCGAGGATCACGATCGGCGCGCCGGCGCCCCAGCACCAGGCGAGCGCGCTGCCCGGCTCGTCGATGACGATTACGTCGAACGCGGCGCGGAGATTGCGGAAATCGACGAGCCATGCCGTGCGGCAGTTCGGCGGCAACGTCATCAGTCCGGCGAACGGGTCGGGATCGGCGTGACGCATCGTCGGGTAGAGCTTCAGCACCACGTCGCCGCCGATACGGCCGAGCACCTCGTTCACCATTCGGCGGCGCAGCTCGTGATAGCTGCCGTCGCGATAGTAGTGCGGCAGGAACGGCATGTTGTTCGGGTAGAGGCCGGTCAGCCAGCCGACGACGCGCTTGGCGCGCGGCGCCACGGCGCGCCGCGCAAGCCGGCGCTGCAGCGCGCGGGCGCCGATACGCCGCGCCATCGTCGGCGCGCCGGCGACGATGCCGCGCTCGCGCGCGCCGCCGCGCG
>CAYZSG010000290.1:0-5341 GCA_964481045.1 uncultured Candidatus Odyssella sp.
TTCCCCCCGGGCGTGGCCGGCCCGGCCCGCCCCCCCCCCCCCCCCCCCCGCCGCCGCCGCGCCGCTGGCTGACGGAGCTCGAAAGCGGGCGGCGCGACACGTCGGAAAAGCTCTGGACCTTGATCGCGTTCACGCAGTGGGCGGCGCGGCGCGGCCCCGCGATGCGGGCCGCCGCATGAAGATCGCCCAGCTCTGCGCGGTCGATTTCACGCTCTACCACTTCCTGCTGCCGCTGATGCGCGCGATGCGCGATGCGGGCCACGAAGTGGTGGGCATCGCCAGCGACGGGCCGTTCATGGCGAAGATCCGCGCCGAGGGCTTCCGCGTGGAGCCCGTTTATATCGAGCGCTCGTTCAATCTGCTGCGCCATTCCGGCAGCGCGCGGCGCCTGAAGGCGCTGTTCCGGCAAGAGCGATTCGACATCGTACACGTGCACACGCCGGTGGCATCGTTGATCGGGCGCTGGGCCGCATGGCGCGCGGGCGTGCCGAAGATCGTTTATACGGCGCACGGCTTTTACTTCCACGAGCACATGGCATGGCCGAAACGCGCTGCATTCACGGCGCTCGAATGGCTCGGCGGTCGCCTCACCGACGTCCTGTTCACGCAGGCCGAGGAGGACGCGGCCGCCGCGCGGCGCCTGCGCCTCGCCAAGGGCCCGATCGCCGCGATCGGCAACGGCGTCGATCCCGCGCGCTTCCACCCGCCGACGGATGCTGCGGACAGGCACGCGCAGCGTGCATTGCTCGGCGCCGGCGACGGCGACGCCGTGATCCTCATGGTCGGACGCCTCGTCGCCGAGAAGGGCTACGTCGAACTCATCGAGGCGATGCGCGCGGTCGATGCGAAACTATGGGTCGTCGGCGAGCGGCTCGAAAGCGATCATGCCGGTCCGGTCGAGCACGCGGTTGAGATGGCCGGGCGAGATCCCGTGCTGAAACAGCGCGTGCGCTTCCTGGGCTACCGCGGCGACGTGCCGGCGCTGATGCGCGCGGCCGACATCTTCACGCTGCCCTCGCACCGCGAAGGCATGCCGCGCTCGGTGATCGAGGCGATGATGACCGGCCTGCCCGTGGTCGGCACGAACATCCGCGGCACGCGCGAGGAGATCGTGGACGGCGAAACTGGTGCGCTCGTTCCGGTGAACGACGCACGCGCGCTCGGCGCCGCGCTGGCGCGCCTTGCGGCCGATCCGGCCCTGCGCGCCGCCTGGGGCGCCAAGGGCCGCGAACGGGCTCTGACGCTATACGACGAGAAACTGGTCATCGGCCGGCAGCTTGCCGCGCTCGGCCTCGGCCGGAGCGGCATGGCCGAACGCCCCATCGCTTGAACAGCGCCTAGGCCATTTGGCCGAGCCCAGGCATTTTTGCGAAAAATCAAATGCTTGCAGCGCAGGCGATGCGGCCAGTAGCAGCCATTGTTTACACCGCCTTAACCGAACCGTCCCTACTTATGAACACCGGCGAACGTCGCCAGGATTTGTGACATGATATTCAATCGCCTGATCGTTCTCACCGGATTGTTGTTCGCGCTCGGCGTTGCCGGCACGTTCGGTGTGGACGCGTATCTCAGCCGCCGCGAGACCGCGCGGGCTGCCGAATACGAGCTGCGCAAATCGACCGATGTTCTGGCGGAACGCGTCAAGCAAATGTTCGGCGCTGCGGACCGGACTTTGACCGCGGCGCAAATTGCGCATCAAACTTGGCGGCGCGATCCGAATGCAAACACGGGCTCTGGCCACCGCATCCTCCGCGCGCTCGCGGAGTCGTCCGACGTCCTACGCGACATTGCGTGGTTCGAGGCCGATGGATTGCGACGCGTCACTTCGTTGTCGCCCTTTCCCGCCCCGATCAATGCCGGCGACCGCGAGTTCTTCAAGGCTCACACAGGTTCGACCGATTCCGGCCTTTACATCGGCCAGCCGATCCGGGCCGTTGTGGACAGCCGATGGATCACGCCGGTCTCCCGGCGCATGACCGACGAGTCCGGAAAGTTCATCGGCGTCGTCGGCGGCGTTCTCGACGTGGAATACATCGAAGGCGTGCTCGTCCGCTTCAACGCCACGAACGGCGCGGCGTACTCGATCATCCTCGACTCCGGGTCGTTTCTGGCGCGGGTCCCATACTCCGCGAACCGCGTCGGCGAATCGGCACTGGGAACGAGCCTTTTCCGGGATCACCTGCCGCTCAGCGAGACGGGCATCTATCGCGCGACCTCGATCGCCACCGGCGAGGAACGGCTTTTTGGCTATCGCAAGGCCACCGGCCTGCCGCTGATCGTCGTCGCCAGCCTCGGGCGCGCGGAGATCTTCGCGCCGTGGTTCGAGCGCATTCGCATCACGGGCCTGCTCGCGCTGGCGGCGATCATCGGCGCGCTATCCGCGACATTCTTCATTCACCGCCAGGCGCTGCGGCTGCGCATCGAGCGCCGGGAGGCGGAGCACGCGCGCCGCATGGCCGAGCACGCGAACCGCAGCAAATCCGAATTCCTCGCGCATGTGAGCCACGAGCTGCGCACGCCGATGAACGCGGTGATCGGCTTCACCGAAATGATCTCGAGGGAAGTCTTCGGCCCGGTCGGCTCGCCGAAGTATCGGGAGTATCTCGGCCACATCGCCGTGAGCGGCCAGCATCTGCTTCAGGTCGTCAACAACGTCCTCGATCTCGCCAAAGTCGAGGCCGGAAAATGGGAGATGGACGAGGAAGACGTTGACCTGCGCGAAATGTGCGAGAGCACGGGGCTGATGGTGCGCGAGCGCGCGCGCTCGGCGGGCGTGGCCTTGACGATCAGCACCCAGCCGGATCTCTGCGTTCGCGCGGACCGCCGCCTGCTGCGGCAAATCGTGATCAACCTGCTCACCAACGGGATCAAGTTCACCGAGCGCGGCGGCACCGTGTCCGTGAGTTGGTCGCTACGCCCCGATGGCGCGGTCGCGCTCGACGTCTCGGACACGGGCGTGGGCATGACCGAAGAGGACTGCCTGCGCGTGATGGAGCCGTTCGGCCGCGGCTCGGCCGAACTGGCGCGGGCGCGGCACGACACCGGCCTCGGCCTCTCCATTTGCCGCCAGTTTGCCGAGATGCATGGCGGGCGCATGGAGCTGAAGAGCGCGCTCGGCAAGGGCACCACCGTGAGCGTGGTTCTGCCGCGCGAAAGAGTGCGGGTGCCCGCCGCGATGGCGGCCGCCGCCTGAGCAGCGCTGCGCGGCGTCGCCGGTTTTCATTTCCGCGCTGCCCACCTATAAGCGCCGCGATGGCGCAGTGGGTTCCCGCGATCCTCATCTTCTTGCTGCCGCTCGGCGCGACCGCGCTGGGCGTGCGCCTGATCCTGCCCTGGCTGCGCGCGCGCGATGTGCTCGATCATCCCAATGCGCGCAGCTCGCACACGCGGCCGACGCCGCGCGGCGGCGGCATCGTCGTGGTCGCCGTGCTCATCGTTGCCCTTTGGGCGATCGCGCTGGGCAACAACACGCCCCTCCGGCACACCGCGATCATGACGATGGAGTTGGCGGCACTCGCCCTCGTTTCGTGGATCGACGACCGGCGCGGCGCGCCGGTCTGGCTGCGCCTGGCCGTGCAGCTCGCCGCCGTCTCGGCCGGCCTCGCCAATATCGGGCTCGCCGCATTCGCCGAGCGCAACGGCGTCTCACCCTGGCTGGTCGCGATCCCGCTCGGCCTTGCCTGGATGTGGTTCGTGAACCTCTACAATTTCATGGACGGCATCGACGGCATCACGGGCACCGAAACGGCCGGCATCGGCGTGGGGCTGGTGGCGCTCGCCGTGGTGACGCTCGGCTCCGTGGCCGGGCAGGGCCTCACCGGGCTCGCACTGGCCGGCGCGGCGATCGGCTTCCTCGTCTGGAACTGGCATCCGGCGCGGATTTTCCTCGGCGATGTCGGCAGTGTGCCGCTCGGCTTCCTCGTTGGCGGCTTGCTGATCGAAGCCGCGCTCGCCGGGCAATGGGCGTCGGCGCTGATTCTGCCGCTCTACTACCTGGCCGATGCCACGGTCGTGCTCGTGCGGCGCGCGCTGGCCGGACAGAAGCCCTGGCAGGCGCACAAGACGCATTTTTATCAGCGCGCCCACCAAGGCGGGCTTTCGCATGCGCAGGTTTCGCTGTGCATTGGCGCGCTCAACGCCGTGCTGATCGCGCTCGCCGCCGTGGCGGGCCTCGGCTGGACGTGGCTGGCGCTGGCGCTGGCCGCCGCCGCTGTGGCCGCGGTGCTTGCTTATTTCGGCACGCGGCCGCGCCCGGTTACGGCGAAAAATCCCGCCGGATGAGGCGCTTGGGCTGCGGCCCCGCCGTGCTAGTATAGTCCCCGATGCAGCATCTGATCCGCTCGCCCCAGGCCTTCGTGGCCTTCGCGCACGACGTGGTGATGGCGGCGCTGTCGTTCCTGGCGGCGCTCTATCTCCGCCTCGGCGGCGTGAACTTCGCCGACTATGCCGAGCGCCTGGCGCCCGATGCGCTGCCCGTGTTCGTGGCGTGCTGCGCGGTGGTGTTCGCGACGATGGGGCTTTACCGCGGCATCTGGCGCTATGCCTCGCTCAACGACGTGATCGCGATCGTGAAGGCGACGGCGATCGCGGTGCTGATCTTCGTGCCGCTGCAGTTCCTGCTGACGCGCCTGGAAGACCTGCCGCGCTCGCAGATCCTCATCAACTGGATCGTGCTGGTGGCGTTCCTGACCGGCCCGCGCATCGCCTATCGCGTGCTGCGCGACCGGCGCATGGATTACGTACTGAAGCGCGACCGCGGCCGCACGATCCCGGTGCTGCTCTATGGCGCCGGCGACGAGGCCGATCTGTTCCTGCGCGCCCTCGCCCGCCAGCCGACCACGCCCTACGAAGCGGTGGGGATCGTGGCGCGCAAAGACGCGCGCGTGGGCCGCCGCATCCACGGCGTGGACGTGCTCGGCACCGAGGAGAATCTCGCCGAGGTGACGGCGCGCCTCGAGAAGCGCGGGCGCAAGCCGCGGCGCCTCATCATCACGATCCCCGACATCGACGGCGAGAAGCTGAGCGCGCTGTTCGAGCGCGCCGATGCGTTGGGCATGACCGTGGCCCGCGTGCCGCGCGCGACCGATTTCCGCGAGGGCACCGGCGGCGACGGCATCGAGCTCCGGCCCATCGCGATCGAAGATCTGCTCGGCCGGCCCCAGACCGTGCTCGACCGCCCGGCGATGCAGGCGCTGTGCGCCGGCAAGCGCGTGCTGATCACCGGCGCCGGCGGATCGATCGGCAGCGAACTGTGCCGCCAGGTCGCGGGGCTCGGCCCGGCGCGCCTCGTGCTGCTCGGCCACGGGGAGAACTCGATCTTCGGCATCCATCGCGAGCTCGA
>CAYZSG010000291.1:0-237 GCA_964481045.1 uncultured Candidatus Odyssella sp.
CAGGAGTCCCGAATGAAGAAATACAAGGTCGCCGTCATCCCCGGCGACGGCATCGGCAAGGAAGTGGTGCCCGAGGGGCAGAAGGTGCTGGAGGCGGCAGCGAGGAAGCATGGCTTCACGCTCGACTGGAAGCACTTCGATTGGAGCTGCGACCGCTTCCTGAAGAGCGGCGAGTTCATGCCGAAAGACGGCATCGATCAGCTCCGCGGCTTCGACGCGATCTATCTGGGCGCCGTC
>CAYZSG010000291.1:247-5292 GCA_964481045.1 uncultured Candidatus Odyssella sp.
ATCACGTTTCGCTCTGGGGCCTGCTGATTCCGATCCGGCGCAGCTTCGAGCAGTATGTGAATCTGCGCCCCGTGCGCCTGCTGAAGGGCGTGCCCTGCCCGCTCGCCGGCAAGAAGCCGGGCGACATCGACTACTGGATCGTGCGCGAGAACTGCGAGGGCGAATACTCGAACGTCGGCGGCCGCATGTACGAGGGCACCGAGGCCGAGATGGCGATGCAGCAGAGCATCTTCACGAAGCGCGGCACCGACCGCGTTCTGCGCTACGCTTTCGATCTCGCGCAATCGCGGCCCAGGAAGCGGCTCACCTCGGCGACGAAATCCAACGGCATCATCCACACGATGCCTTATTGGGACGAGCGCGTGAAAGCGATCGCGGCCGAGTATCCCGAGGTGAAGGTCGACGTGTATCACATCGACATCCTCTGCGCGCATTTCGTGCGCTTCCCCGAGCGGTTCGACGTCGTGGTCGGCAGCAATCTGTTCGGCGACATCCTCTCCGATCTCGGCCCGGCCACGACCGGCACGATCGCCATCGCGCCGGGCGCCAATCTCAACCCCGAGAAGAAGCATCCTTCGATGTTCGAGCCCGTGCACGGCTCGGCACCCGACATCTACGGCAAGAAGATCGCGAACCCCATCGGCCAGATCTGGTCGGGCGCGATGATGCTCGACCATTTCGGCGAGACGAAAGCCGCGGCGGCGATCGTAAGCGCGATCGAGGACGTGGTCGGCGGCGGCGGCCCGCGCACGCCCGACATGGGCGGCCAGGCCTCCACCAGCGATCTCGGCGCGGCGATCGCGGCGCAAGTGCGATGAACGCCGAGGCGCGCACGCTGCCCGGCTACGATCTCTGGCTCGAGGATTTCAAGCCGGGCGATGCGTTCGAGACCGAGAGCATCTCCGTCACCGAGTCGATGATCATCGATTTCTCGCTGCAGTGGGACCCGCAATCCTCGCACATGAACGTGCACGCCAAGCGCACCGAAATGTTGGGCGGCCTCATGGCGAGCGGATTCCTCACGCTCTGCATCACGTTCCGCTCGTTCCTCGGCAGCGGAATCCTCGACGCCTCGAACCTGGCGAGCCCCGGCTTCGACAAACTGCGCTGGCTGAAGCCCGTGCGGCCCGGTGACACGCTCCGCGTCGTCTCGCGCGTGATCTCGGCGACGCCCTCGCGCTCGAAGCCCGACCGCGGCGCGATGTTGATGTCGCACGAGACCTACAACCAGAACGGCGAGATGGTGCTCTCCTGCGAATGCGCGCATTTCCTGCGCCGGCGGCCGGGCACGTTCGAGAGCGCCTGAACGAAAACGGGCGGCTCCTTGCGGAGCCGCCCGCTGTTTCGCGCGATGCGCCGCGGCGTCAGTTCTTGTGTTTCGGCACGGCCTTGTAGTCCTTCGGAATCTCGAAAACCTTCGCGTCCACCGGACCGATCTTGAGGTTCTTGAGCTCGGAGGTGACCTTCACCTTCTTGCCGTCCTCCTCGGCCTCGCCGTCCATCTTCACCTGGATGTTCTCCTTCGTCGTCCAGATGAAGCCCTTGAAGGCGCGGCCGTCGGTGCCCTTGCCGCTCACGTTCCACTTGCTCGTGGCGACTCCGGCGACCGTCTCGTCGCCGGCCTTGGCGACGTCCCACGTGCCGGTGGCGATCGGGTTGTTGGCCTCGCCCTCGGGCAGGGCCTCGGTCTGGAACAGCTTCGATTTCGGAATCAGCACCGTCATCTTCTTCGCCGACCGGTCCATGATCACCGCCATTGCCTGGCCCTGATGGCTGACATCGACGCGTATCTTGTCCGTCGTGTACCAGATCTTCGATACGGAATCGGGCTGCCCCTCGGTCTTGGCGACGGACTCGGCCATGTAGTCGGCGCTCGGGTTCTGCCGGGGATCGGCCTTCGCCGGCAGCGCGAAAGCGAGCGCCGCCGCCGCGGCGAGCATCGGGAGCGATTTCATGGAACTGCCTCTTTTGGCTGGGGAGGAGATGGCGGCAGGCCACGCGGCGCCGCACAAGTGATACGAAACGGATGCTACGGATGTTCCGGGGGCCGGGCAAGGCACGGCCGCGCGCGCCGCTCACTTCCGCTTGTCCTCGAGCAGCGCGTAGTCCGCGGGAATGCGGAAGATCACCTCGTCGACGGGGGCGATCTTGATCTCGCTGGCATTCATCGTGAGACGGCGCGTGCGCCGTCCTTGCGTCACCTCGCCGTCGAGCCTGACGATGATGCGCTCGGCCGTGAGCCACGCGAAGCCCTTGTAGAGCTGGCCCTGCGCCGTCTTGGCCTCGACGCGGAATTTCGCGGTCCGGTGCCCGGCCACTTCTTCATCGCCGACCTTCGTTCGCTTGGTATCGGCGCGGCCGATGCCGAGATCGAACTCCGGCTGGACGTACGCGGCCTTCCGATAGCGCTTCTGCTGCGGATAGAGCACGAACACGGCCGCGGCGTCGTGATCGACAATGACGACCTCCTCGCGCTCGCCGATCCTGTAGTCGAGCCGCTGGCGCTTGGCCGTGTAGGCAATGCGGTGCGAAAGGGTTTCGCCGCGCCCGTCGGTGAACGAAAGCACCGCGCTGTAGTCGGCGGTGGGCGGCCCCCATTCCTCGGCGGCGGCGGCGGGCGGAACGAGCAAGGCGAAAACGGCGACGACGGCTCGGAGCATGGATACCGGATTGCTGTGTGGCCTCGGCAAGATAGGTGCAAACGGGGCCATACGACGCCGCCGATTTGCGGCCAAGCGCCGCATCGCCCGCGCCGCGCATGCGTTGACCCTGCCCGGCCCGGTTCCTAAACTCCGCGCGCTTTTGCACCGCACCATCGGGGCTCGACGATGAACGCAGCCGTTACCCGGCCGGCCGCGAGGCCGGCCGTTCCTCATTTCTCTTCAGGGCCTTGCGCCAAGCGGCCAGGCTGGTCGCTGGACGCGCTCAAGGGCGCCCTCGTGGGCCGCTCGCATCGCGCCAGCGAGGGCAAGGCGCGCATCGCCGAAGTCCTCGATCGCAGCCGTGCGATCCTCGGCCTCCCCAAGGATTGGCGCATCGGCATCGTGCCCGCCTCGGACACCGGCGCGGTCGAAATGGCGCTCTGGTCGCTGTTGGGCGCGCGCGGCCTCGACATCCTCTCGTGGGAGAGCTTCGGCGCCGGTTGGGTCACCGACGTCACGAAGCAGCTGAAGCTCAAGGACGTGCGCCACATGGAGGCGCCCTACGGCGATCTGCCGGATCTCTCCAAGGTCGATTTCGACCGCGACGTCGTCTTCACCTGGAACGGCACGACCTCGGGCGTGCGCGTGCCGAACGGCGACTGGATCAAGGCCGACCGCAAGGGCCTCACGATCTGCGATGCCACCTCGGCCGTGTTCGCCATGGACCTGCCGTGGCAGAAGCTCGATGTCGTCACCTGGTCCTGGCAGAAGGTGCTCGGCGGCGAGGCCGCGCACGGCATGCTCGTGCTCTCGCCGCGCGCGATCGAGCGGCTCGAGAGCCACACGCCGGCCTGGCCGATGCCGAAGATCTTCCGCATGACGAGCAAGGGCAAGTTCAACGAGGCGATCTTCAAGGGCGAGACGATCAACACGCCCTCGATGCTCTGCGTCGAGGACCAGATCGATGCGCTGAAATGGGCCGAGAGCGTCGGCGGCCTGAAAGGCCTCATCGCGCGCTCGGAAGGCAACCTCGCCGCGATCGCCGAGTGGGTGAAGCGCGCCGGCTGGGCCGATTTCCTCGCGCGCGATCAAGCCACGCGCTCGTGCACCTCGATCTGCTTGAAGTTCACCGATCCCGCCGTGGCGGCAGAGCCGGCCGCGGCGCAGGCGGAGCTTGCGAAGAAGATCACGAGCGCACTTGCCAAGGAGAAGATCGCCTACGATATCGGCTTCTATCGCGACGCGCCGCCGGGGCTGCGCATCTGGGGCGGCGCCACGGTGGAAACCGCCGACATCAAGGCGCTGCTGCCGTGGCTCGATTGGGCCTTCGCCGACGCGAAGGTGGCCGCCAAAGCGGCGGCGTGAGGCAAGGGGCACGAACGCGGATGTCGGAGATCGCGATCCCGAACGGCGCCTACGAATGCGGGCGATGGCGAGGTAGCCGCGGCGCCTGAGCGCGCCCCGCTGCCGTTCCCATCCATCCACCGACATTGCGACACGAGCCATGCCCAAAGTTCTCATTTCCGATTCCATGAGCCCGCGCGCCGCGGAGATCTTCCGCGAGCGCGGCATCGAGGTCGACGTCAAGACCGGCATGAAGCCGGACCAGCTCAAAGCCGTCATCGGCGAATACGACGGCCTCGCGATCCGCTCTTCCACGAAGGTGACCGCCGACATCCTCGCCGGCGCCGCGAAGCTCAAGGTCGTGGGCCGCGCCGGCATCGGCGTGGACAATGTCGACGTCGACGCTTCGACCGCGCGCGGCGTGCTCGTGATGAACACGCCGTTCGGCAACTCGGTCACCACCGCCGAGCACACGATCGCGCTGATCTTCGCGCTGGCGCGCCAGATTCCCGAAGCCGACCGCTCCACGCAGGCCGGCAAGTGGGAGAAGAACCGCTTCATGGGCGTCGAGATCACCGGGAAGACGCTCGGCATCATCGGCTGCGGCAATATCGGCACGATCGTCGCCGACCGCGCGAAGGGCCTGAAGATGCGCGTCGTGGCGTTCGATCCGTTCCTCTCGCCGGCGCGCGCGCAGCAGCTCGAGATCGAGAAGGTGGAGCTCGACGAACTGTTCGCGCGGGCGGATTTCATCACGCTGCACACGCCGCTCACCGACGGCACGCGCGGCATCATCGGCAAGGACAACTTCGCGAAGATGAAGACCGGCGTGCGCATCGTGAACTGCGCGCGCGGCGGTCTCGTCGTCGAGGCCGACCTCAAGGCCGCGCTCGATTCGGGCAAGGTGGCCGGCGCCGCGCTCGACGTGTTCGAGGCCGAGCCCGCCAAGACCAACATCCTGTTCGGCTCCGACAAGGTCGTGTGCACGCCGCATCTCGGCGCCTCGACCGAGGAAGCGCAGGAGAACGTGGCCATCCAGGTGGCCGAGCAGATCGCCGA
>CAYZSG010000292.1:0-5283 GCA_964481045.1 uncultured Candidatus Odyssella sp.
GGAGAAGTGGAAGGGCGGCTGGGTCCGCGGCAAGAATGGCAAGATCCGGCCGAAGCTCGGCGGCAAGTGGCGCATCCTCGCGCAGATCTTCGCCAACCCGCATCTGCCCGAGATCGACGACTACTACGAGCCCTTCACCTTCGACTACGAGCACCTGCAGACGGCGCCCGAGAGCAAGACGATGCCGACGGCACGGCCGCGCTCGCTCATCACCGGCGAGCGCATGGAGAAGATCGTCTGGGGTCCGAACTGGGAGGAGATTCTCGGCACCGAGTTTGCCAAGCGCGCGAAGGACAAGAACTTCGATCACGTTCAGAAGGAGATCTACGGGCAGTTCGAGAACACTTTCATGTTCTACCTGCCGCGCCTCTGCGAGCACTGCCTGAATCCGGCCTGCGTCGCCGCGTGCCCGTCGGGCTCGATCTACAAGCGCGAGGAAGACGGCATCGTCCTCGTCGACCAGGACAAGTGCCGCGGCTGGCGCATGTGCGTCTCCGCCTGCCCCTACAAGAAGATCTATTACAACTGGCAGAGCGGCAAAGCCGAGAAGTGCACGTTCTGCTATCCGCGCATCGAGGTGGGCGAACCCACCGTGTGCTCGGAAACCTGCGTCGGCCGCATTCGCTATCTGGGCGTCCTGCTCTACGACGCGGACCGCATCGAGGAGGTGGCCAGCGTCGAGGACGAGACCAAGCTCTATCCAGCGCAACTCTCGCTGTTCCTCGATCCGCACGATCCCAAGGTGATCGCGCAGGCGCGGAAGGACGGCGTGCCCGAGGCGTGGCTCGAGGCCGCGAAGCGCTCGCCGACCTACAAGATGGCGATCGACTGGAAGGTGGCGTTCCCGCTGCACCCCGAATACCGCACCTTGCCGATGGTGTGGTACGTGCCGCCGCTCTCGCCGATCACCGCCGCGGCTGATGCCGGCAAGGTGGCGATGAGCGGCGAATTGCCCGACGTGCGCTCGCTGCGCATCCCGGTGCGCTATCTCGCCAACCTGCTGACCGCCGGCGACGAGGCGCCGGTGATCCTCGGCCTCGAGCGCATGATGGCGATGCGCGCGTTCATGCGCGCGCGCAACATCGACGGTACCGACAACAAGGCCGTGCTCGACCGCGTCGGCCTCACGCCGGCGATGGTCGACGACATGTATCACGTGATGGCGATCGCGAATTACGAAGACCGCTTCGTGATTCCGAGCACGCACCGCGAATACGCCGAGAATGCCTACGATCTGAAAGGAAGCTGCGGCTTCAGCTTCGGTAACGGCTGCTCGGACGGCGCCAGCGCGCCGAGCCTGTTCAGCCCGAAGAAAAAGGGCGTGAAGAGCCCGGTGGGGGCCTGAGATGCGCACGCTCCGTATCCTCGCCCGCCTCCTCTGCTATCCCACCGCCGAATTGCGGCAGGCGGCGCCCGAACTGCGCGCGATCCTCGCCGAGGAAGGCGCTCTGCCGGCCAAACATCGTGCGGCCGTGGGCGCGCTGATCGACGCGATCGGCCGCGACACGCTGTTCGACGCGCAAGAGCGCTATGTGGCGCTGTTCGATCTCGGCCGCGGCTGCTCGCTGCACCTGTTCGAGCACGTCTATGGCGATTCGCGCGAGCGCGGCCAGGCGATGGTGGCTCTCGCCGACCGTTATCGCGCGGCCGGCCTCGCCGTTTCCGCCAACGAGCTGCCCGACTATCTGCCGCTGGTGCTGGAATACATCTCCGTGGCGCCGCCGGAAGAAGCCAAGGGCCTGCTCGCCGAGATCGCGCACGTGGTCGAGGCGCTCGGCGCGCGTCTCGCGAAGCGCGAATCGCCTTACGCCGCCGTCATGGCGGCGCTCGGCGCGCTCGCCGGCAAGCGGCTCCATTCGACGGCCGACCTCGTGACGTTCGACGACGACGACAGCCCCGAGGCGATCGACCGCGCCTGGGAAGAAGCCGCCGTCACCTTCGGCCCCGAGAACGCGCCCAAAAACGGCGGCTGCGACCGCGCGGCCGCCATCCTCTCGCGCATGAACCAAGGGAGCTGAGCCATGCTGGCTTATCTCAACCACGCCGCGTTCGGCATCTTCCCCTACATCGCACTCGCCACGTTCCTGATCGGCAGCCTGATCCGCTTCGACCGCGAGCAATACAGCTGGCGCAGCGGCTCTTCGCAGATGCTGCGGAAGCGCCAGCTCCGCTGGGGCAGCAACCTGTTCCATATCGGCATCCTGTTCCTCCTGCTCGGCCACTTCGTCGGCCTGCTGACGCCGCACTGGGCCTACGAGCCGTTCATCGGCGCCGGCGCCAAGCAGATGCTCGCGATCGTGGCCGGCGGCGTCGCCGGCGCGATGTGCTTCGTCGGCCTCTCGCTGCTGATCCACCGCCGCCTGTTCGACTCGCGCATCCGCAAGACCTCGAGCGTCATGGACATCGCGATCCTGCTGATGCTGTGGGCGCAGCTCGTGCTCGGGCTCATCACGATCCCCTACTCCCTCGAGCACCGCGACGGCTCGGTGATGCTCGCGCTCTCGGAATGGGCGCAGCGCATCGTGACGTTCCAGGGCGGCGCTTCCGACATGGTCGCCGCCGTGGCGTGGCCCTACAAGCTGCACATCTGGCTCGGCCTGCTGATCTTCTTCGTGTACCCGTTCCGCCGCCCCGTGCACCACCGGCCCGCGCCGCTCGGCTATGTGGTCCGGGCGCCGCAGGCCGCGCGCCGCCGCCGCGCCGCCGCCGCGGCCCGCGCGAAGTGAGGCCCGCCATGGACACGATCCGCGTGAACGAGATCGAGATCGGCGCCGCGAAAGTCGCCGAGGAGATGCAGTACCATCCCGCCACGTCGGCCGAAGACGCGCAGCGCGCCGCGGCCGAGGCGCTGGTGGTGCGCGAACTGCTGCGCCAGGAAGCGCGCAAGCAGGGCTTCGGCGACGGCGACGACGCGGTAGAGGAGCTGCTCGAAGCGGCGGTGACGACGCCCGAGCCGGACGAGGCGAGCTGCCGACGCTATTACGAAAACAACAAGAAGCGCTTCCGTTCCCCCGATCTCATCGAGGCGCAGCACATCCTGATCGCGGCGGCGCCTGACGAGACCGAGGAGCGCGCTGCGGCGAAGGCCAAGGCCGAAAGCCTCGCGCGGCAAGTGACGGCCGATCCGGCCGCGTTCGCGGCGCTGGCGCGCGAGCACTCGGCGTGCCCGTCGAGGGAGAACGGCGGCCATCTCGGCCAGATCGGGCGCGGCTCGCTGGTGCCCGAGCTCGAGACCTATGTCTTCGCGATGAAAGCGGGTGAAATCTGCCCGGTGCCGGTGGCGAGCCGCTATGGCTGGCACGTGGTGCGCGTGCTCGAGCGCGCCGACGGGCGCGAGCTTCCGTTCGAGAGCGTGCGCGAGACGATCGCGGACTATCTGACGGAGTCGTCCTGGCGGCGTGCGGTGAGCCAGTACATCTCGCTGCTCGCGGGGCGTGCCGCGATCGAGGGCGTCTCGCTGCGCGCGGCGCATTCGCCTCTGGTGCAATAGGGCCGCGATGCTTCCGGTGCCGCAGGCGAAGCCTGGATCGCGCCGGCCGGCACCGGCGTTCGAGCCGCTCGACCTGCGTCTGCTCGCGCGCCCGCTCGAATTCATCGCCGCCGAGCATTTTCGCCTGCGCGCGGCACTGACGCAGCTCGACTGGCTCGCGCGCGGCAGCATGGGCGACGGGCGGAGGAAGCTCGCCAAGGCGCTGCTGCGCTACTTCACCGAGGACTATCCGCTGCACGTGGCCGACGAGGAGGCCGATTTCTTCCCGCTGCTGCGCCAGCGCTGCGGCGACGACGCGGCGTTCCTCGCCAGCCTCGACACGCTCGGCGAGGAGCACGACGACGATGTGACGCGCCTGGCCGCCGTCGTCGACGGCCTCCGCCACTTCGCCGAGGCGGGCCAGCGCGACGAGATTCCCGCCGACTTCGCCGCCGGCGCGCGCGCCTACGCGGAAGCGCTGCGCCGCCACATCGCATGGGAAAATGCCGTGCTGATGCCGGTGGCGCGAGCGCGGCTGCAATCGGCGGACTTGCGCCGGCTCGCGCAGCACTTCGCCGCGCGCCGCGGCGTTTCGCCCCCTTCCCGCGCGCGGCCCGGAGACAAGGTCACGGGATGATCGCGCGCCCGCTCATGGACGAATACACATGACCGCCGTATCGACCGCCGCCCGCCTGCCGCCCGCGCTCACGATCTTCGCCTACGGCTTCCGCCCGTTCTTCCTGCTCGCGGGACTGCACGCGGCCCTATCGCTGCTCGCCTGGATCGGCGTGCTGCAAGGCTGGATCGACGCACCGGCCGGATGGCCGCCCGCGACCTTGCACGGCCACGAGATGATCTTCGGCTTCGCCCCGGCGGCGCTCGCCGGTTTCCTGCTGACGGCGGTGCCGAGCTGGACGAAATCCGGCCCGCTGCGCGGCTGGCGGCTCGCTTTGCTCGTGGCGCTTTGGCTATCAGGCCGCATTGCCGCCGCTGCAGGTGCGGATCCCGTGGCCTATGCGGTGCTCGATCTCGCTTTCCTGCCCGGCCTGTTCGCCTGCATCGCGCCCGGCATTCTGCGCGCAAGCGCTAAGCGCAACGCCGTGGTGCTCGTGATCCTCACGGCGATCTGGATCGCGAACGCCGGAGCGCATGCATCCATGCTCGGCGCCGGCTTTGTCTCGGCGCGCTGGGGCAGCGAGATCGGCCTCGCGCTGTTCGTGCTGCTGATCGCGCTGATTGGCGGCCGCATCGTTCCCCCGTTCACGATCGGCGGCATGCGCATGGCGGGGCGGCCCGTCGACATCGCCGCCACGCCGCGGCTCGACCGAGCAGTGATGGTGACGACCGCCGCATGGGCGGCGAGCCTCGCGCTCGATCTGCCGGGGATCGCCGTGGCCATGGCCGCCGCGCTGGCCGCGCTCGCGAACGGCGCCCGTTTCCTGCGCTGGCGCTCGCTCGCGACCTTGCGCGTTCCGCTCGTCTGGATTCTCCACGTCGGCTATGCGTGGCTCGTGCTCGGCCTTGCCGCCGCGGCCGGCGCGTGGATCGACTTATGGCCCAAGGCCGTTGCATTGCATGCGCTCGGCGCCGGCGCCGTGGCCACGATGATCCTGGCGGTGATGTCGCGCGCATCGCTCGGCCACACCGGCCGCAAGCTCGAAGCCGCCCCGCTCACGGCCGCCGCCTATGTACTCGTGACGCTCGGCGCCGCCGCGCGCGTGATCGCGAGCCTGATCGAAAGCGACTTGCAGATCCTCCTCGCCGGCGCGGGGCTTTCCTGGGCTGCCGGGTTCCTTCTCTATCTCGTCGTCTAC
>CAYZSG010000293.1:0-5277 GCA_964481045.1 uncultured Candidatus Odyssella sp.
CGCCGAGCTCCTTCTGGATCGCCTTCATCTGTTCGTTCAGGTAGTACTCGCGCTGGGTCTTCTCCATCTGCCGCTTCACGCGGTTGCGGATGCGCTTTTCCACCTGCATGACGCCGATCTCGCCTTCCATGAAGGCGTAGATCTTCTCGAGCCGCTCGGCGATCGTCGCGCTCTCGAGCAGCGTCTGCTTGTCCGGGATCTTGAGATTGAGGTGCGAGGCGATCGTGTCGGCGAGCTTGCCGGCGTCGTCGATCTGGTTGATCGAGACGAGCACCTCGGGCGGAATCTTGCGGTTGAGCTTGATGTACTGCTCGAACTGGCCGATGAGCGTCCTCATCAGCGCCTCGACCTCTTTGTCGTCGCCCTTCTGGTCCTCGATCAGCTCGACCGTGGCCTCGAAGAAGTTGGGATTCTCGGTGAACTTCAGGATGCGCGCGCGGCGCGCGCCTTCGACCAGCACCTTCACCGTGCCGTCGGGCAGCTTCAGGAGCTGCAGCACCGTTCCGACCGTGCCGACGGAGAAGATATCGCCCGGAGTCGGATCGTCCTGCGCCGCGTTCTTCTGCGTGACCAGCAGGATCTGCTTGTCGTCCTTCATCACGTCTTCGAGCGCGCGAACCGATTTCTCGCGGCCGACGAAGAGCGGCACCACCATGTGCGGGAACACGACGATGTCCCTGAGCGGGAGCACCGGATACTGAACGCCGCCTTGCTTTTCGATCATTTCTGAACCTTGGACTTGGCCGACCCCTCGCCGGCAGGCTGAACACGCTGGATGGTCGTCGCGGCGCCCCTGCGCCGTCCGAGTGATTTGGCCATGCAGGCCCATCTAATCAAGGTCCGCCCGCTAGGGCTAGGGGAGGACGCATACTCCCCGCGCAAGGGACTAGGCCGTGTTCTCGCGCTCGCGCGGCCGGTCCGCGTAGATGTAGAGCGGCTTTGCGCGTCCCTCGATCACCTCGCGGTTGATCGCCACCTCGGAGACGCCCTCGAGGCTCGGCAGCTCGAACATCGTGTCGAGCAGGTTCTGCTCGAGGATCGAGCGCAGGCCGCGCGCGCCGGTCTTGCGGCCGATCGCCTTCTTGGCGATGCCTTCCATTGCGTCCTTCGTGAAAGCGAGCTTCACGCCCTCCATCTCGAACAGGCGCTGATACTGCTTCACCAGCGCGTTCTTGGGCTCGGTCAGGATGCGGATGAGGGCGCTTTCGTCGAGGTCCTCGAGCGTCGCCACCACGGGCAGACGACCGATGAATTCGGGGATGAGGCCGAACTTCAGCAGATCCTCGGGCTCGCACTCGCGCAGCACTTCGCCGACCCGGCGCTCTTCGGGCGCGCGCACTTCGGCGCCGAAGCCGATCGACGTGCCGCGGCCGCGGGCCGAGATGATGCGCTCGAGGCCCGAGAACGCGCCGCCGCAGATGAAGAGGATGTTCGTCGTGTCGACCTGCAGGAACTCCTGCTGCGGATGCTTCCTGCCGCCCTGCGGGGGCACCGACGCGATCGTGCCTTCCATGATCTTGAGGAGGGCCTGCTGCACGCCCTCGCCCGACACGTCGCGCGTGATCGACGGGTTGTCGGATTTGCGGCTGATCTTGTCGACCTCGTCGATGTAGACGATGCCGCGCTGCGCGCGCTCGACGTTGTAGTCGGCGGCCTGCAGCAGCTTCAGGATGATGTTCTCAACGTCCTCGCCGACGTAACCGGCCTCGGTGAGCGTCGTGGCGTCGGCCATCGTGAACGGAACGTCGATGATGCGCGCCAGGGTCTGCGCGAGCAGCGTCTTGCCCGAGCCGGTGGGGCCGACGAGCAGGATGTTCGACTTCTGCAGCTCGACGCCGTTGGCCTTCCCGCCATTGGCGATGCGCTTATAGTGATTGTGCACCGCGACCGAGAGCACCTTCTTCGCGTGCTCCTGGCCGATCACGTAGTCGTCGAGAACCTGGCGGATCTCCTTGGGGGTCGGAACGCCGTCGCGCGACTTGACGAGGTTGGTCTTGTTCTCCTCGCGGATGATGTCCATGCACAGTTCGACGCATTCATCGCAGATGAATACCGTCGGCCCGGCGATGAGCTTGCGCACCTCGTGCTGGCTCTTTCCGCAGAAGGAGCAGTAGAGGGTATTCTTGGACTCGCCGCCGGCCTTGCTCATCGACACACCATCACGCCTCTGATTCTAGCCGCCCCGCGCTTGCGCGCCATTACCACGGACGGCCTAACCAATTGAGCTTCTCAAATTATGGTGAACAATATCTTGATTTTCAAACCGATATCTTAGGCCCAGGCGGGGGTGCGGCAAGCCATTTCGTCGTTACCGGCTTGACTATGGGAAATACTTAGGCCGGTTTCTTCTCGCCAGCCTGGGCGCCGTCGGAGCCGGCCGGAACGGGGCGGCTGACGTTGATGTCGTCGATGATGCCGAAGGCCTTGGCCTCGGTCGGGCTCAGGAACTTGTCGCGCTCCATCGCGTCCTCGATCGCCTTCAGCGACTGGCCGGTGTGCTTGACGTAGATCTCGTTGAGCCGGGCGCGGATCGAGAGGATCTCGCGGGCATGGATCTCGATGTCGGTGGCCTGCCCCTGGAAGCCGCCCGAGGGCTGGTGGACCATGATCCGCGCGTTCGGCAGCGCGAAGCGCTTGCCCTTCTTGCCGGCCGCCAGCAGCATCGATCCCATCGAGGCCGCCTGGCCGATGCACACGGTCGAAACGTCGCAGCGGATGTATTGCATCGTATCGTAGATCGCGAGGCCCGACGTCACCACGCCGCCGGGCGAATTGATGTACATCGCGATGTCTTTGTTGGGATTATCAGCCTCGAGGAACAGCAACTGGGCGCAGATCAGGCTCGACATGTGGTCTTCGATCGGGCCCGTGATGAAGATGATGCGCTCCTTGAGCAGGCGCGAGTAGATGTCGAACGCGCGTTCGCCCCGCGAGGTCTGCTCGACGACCATCGGAACGAGCTGGGCGTGGGCGGAATAAGGGTCGCGCATGGGCCTCAAGTCCCCGGTTGTTGCGATACAAGCGGCGCGCGCCTTCTGAGCGGCGGCGCCGCGATCATATAGGTCGCCTATTTCTTCTTTTCAGAGGCCTTCTTCTTTTTGCCCTCGTCTTCCGCCGGCGCAGGAGCCGCCTTCGCGGCCGCCTCGGATTCCGCCAATGCCGTCAGTTCCTTGGGCGTGACCGCCTTCTCGCTCACCTTGGCGAGCGCGAGGATGTAGTCGACGACCTTGTCCTCGTAGAGCGGCGCGCGGAGCTGGGCGAGCGCCTCCTGGTTCTTCTGGTAAAGGTCGATGACCTTGCGCTCCTGGCCGGGATAGCGCTGTGCCTCGCGCACGATCGCCTGCCCCAGCTCCTCGCGGCTCACCTCGATGGTCTGCCGCTTGCCGACTTCGGCCAGCAGCAGGCCGAGGCGCACGCGGCGCTCGGCGATCTTGCGGTATTCGGCCTTGAGCTCGTCCTCGGACTTGGCCTTGTCGGCCTCATCCATCTGGCCCTGCTTCTTCTGCTCCTCGACCTCGCGCCAGATCAGATTGAACTCGGCCTCGACCATGCCGTCGGGCACGGCGAAGGCATGGCCCTCGGCGAGATGGTCGAGCAGCTGGCGCTTCAGGCGCATGCGCGCGAGCGAAGCGTAGTCGCCCTCGATCTGCTTGCGGATCTGCGCCTTCAGGTCGGCCATGTCCTTGGCGCCGACGCGCTCGGCGAACGCATCGGACAGCTCGGCCGGCGAGGCCTGCTTCAGCTCCTTCACCGTGACCGCGAAGACCGCCTCTTTCGCGGCGAGATTCTTGGCCGGATAGTCGGCCGGGAACGTCACCTTCACCTCGCGCTTGTCGCCCGCGCTGGCGCCGATGAGCTGTTCCTCGAAGCCCGGAATGAAGCCGCCGCTGCCGAGGCGCAGATGATGGTCCTCGGCGCTGCCGCCCGGGAACGCGGTGCCGTCGATCGCGCCGGCGAAGTCGATGACCGCGACGTCGCCGTTCTCGGCCTTGCGGCCGGCATCGGCGGTCTTGAGATCCGGGTTGCCTTCGCGCAGGCGCATCAGCGCCGCGTCGATGTCGGCCTCGTCCACCGTCACCTTCACGCGCTCGAGCGCGAGCTGGCGGAAGTCCATCGGCTCGATCTCGGGCAGCGCTTCGATCGCGAAGCGGAATTCGAGGTCTTTGCCCTCCTCGAACTTGCCGACCTCGAGCAGCTTCGGCTGCAGCGCCGGGCGCAGGCCCTTGTCGGTCAGCGCCTTGCTGGCGTTTTCGGACACCGCCTCCTCGACCACCTCGCTGGCCAGCGCATCGCCGTAGCGCTTGCGCAGCAGCGCTGCCGGCACCTTGCCGGGGCGGAAGCCCGGCAGGCGGACGTTCTGCGTGAGCTTGGAAAGCTTGTCCGAATACTTGGCCTGGAGATCCTGCGCGGGGATCACGACCTTGTACTCGCGTTTCAGGCCGTCGGAGAGAGTCTCGGTAACATTCATGGCGTTTCGAATGGGGCTGGGCCGCAACGGCCGGGCACGGCATGCCGCTCGATAATGCAGCCCCGGCAAGCCGTTACGGCGGTGGAACGGAAGGCGCGTTGTATAGGGCGGAGCCCAGGGCGTGGCAAGCCGCGCTGGCTGGCGCCAGCGCCGCATGCCGCCCCGGTGGCGGCCCCGCCTATTGCACGCTCTGGCAGTCGCGACCGATCGCCTGGACCGCGGCCACAATGCGCTGCGCGATGCCCTGATCCTGCGCCACGATCTGCTGGATCCGCGTGCGCGCCTGATCGCCCTTGTTGGTGAAAACGAGGCCCATGATTTCGATGGCACCGTCGTAGTCGCCGGGCTGCAGGACCGGCGTCGAAGCGCGCACGACGCAGGCGCACGCGGCCTCGCTGATCCCCTGCCATGAGCGGCAGGCCTGGGCGAGGCGTTGGGGGCCCGAGCCGGTGGTGGCGGGCGGCTGCGCAGGGGGCTGCGCGGGCGGCTGGGCCGGCGGCGTGGGCCGCGTCGGCGCCTCGGTGCGCGGCGGTGTCGGCGCTTCGGTGCGCGGGGGCGGCGCGGGCGTGTCGGCCCGCTGCTGCGAATCGCCGGTGACGAGCACGACCACGACGGCGATGATCGCCAGCAACAGCAGGCCGCCGCCGCCGCCGATCAGGATCCACATCGTCTTCTTGTCCATGCCGGCGCCGGCCGCGCGCGGCGCGCCGGGAGCAGCGGCAGGACGTGGCGCCGCGGCGGGGCGCGGTGGAGAGGCCGGTGCCGGACGCGGGGCCGCCGGTTTCGGGGCCGCCGGCTTCGGGGCCGCC
>CAYZSG010000294.1:0-5184 GCA_964481045.1 uncultured Candidatus Odyssella sp.
TCGGCGACTACGCGATCATCCTGCGCGTGAAGTTCAAGACCAAGCCGCGCGAGGAATTCGTGATTCGCCGCGTGCTGAACGAGCGCCTGAAGAAGCTGTTCGAGGCCAACGGCATCGAATTCGCGTTCCCGACCGTGACGGTCGTGAGCACGTCCGGCGGCGATGCTGACGAAGACGCGATCGCCGCTGCGGCGCGCACCGTCGTCGCGAAGAAGCAGGCCGACGCGGCGAAGGAGCCCGCCTGAAAAGCGGCGAACGAGGTCGTTGAAATTCGGTTTCCCCGACCGCGCCTTGGGGACAACGCAAGCCGACGGCGATTGGCGCTTGCCAACCGCGCGCGGGCGCGACGAAGATCGCCCATGCAGCTATCCCGTCGACCATCGATATCGCGCCGCGTGGTTCTTGCACTCGCCGCCGCGTTCGCCGGCACAGCGCTATCCGCCCAGGCCGAAGAGGCGCGCCCGCGCGTGATCGAAACGCCGCCGCTCAAGCTGTTTGGCGACGGTGCGGCGCCGCGGACGCAGCCGCCGGCCGAGCGGCTCACGATCACGACGCCGGCGCTGCGTCTCGTCGGCGACGGCGCGGCCGCTCAGCCGGACAAGCGCGCAGCACCCGCCCTCACCATCGAAACGCGCCCGCTCAAGCTGATTGGAGCCAAGCCATGAAGCTCGCCGCCCTGCCCTGTGTGGCCGCCCTGCTCGCCGCCTCGCCTGCCTCGGCGGATTTCACGTTCAAAGTTCCGGTCGAGATCCGCGATGCGCCCGCTCTGGAGCAGTTCCGCGTCGAATGCCACGTGGCGCGCTCGCTGCACATGGGCAAGCCCAACCGACAGACCGTGATCGCGCGCGGCTATAGCCGATACGAGCGCATCGCCGGAGGCGCCTATTCCGGCGTCGTCACGATCGAGGCAAAGGCCGGTGGCTTCTACGGCGCGAGCGAAGGCCGCCATTGGATGTGCGTGCTCGAGGTGCAAGGCCGCACGCAGAGCGGCGGCCGGTTCACGACGCGCTGGGACTTGTTCGAGATGATGTACAAGGAGGCAACCGGCGGCGCCATCAAGGAAGCGGTGGCGATCGTACAGGGCGACGTTACGCGCTGAGGGCGCGGCTCAGCCCTCCTCGTACACCGTCATTGCCATCGGCTTGGCGCGGAAATTGTTCACCGGGTTCGATTCGTTCGGACAGGCGGAGACGGCGGCGACGACGTTCATCTCGGCGCGGAGATCGATGTAGTCGCCGGCCTTCGTTTCCGGCGCCTTGATTCCGAACGTGCCGTCGGGCCTAAGCTCGACGTTCATGAACACGTTGAACACGTCGTTGATCGCATCGCCGTCGATGCCGAACGGCGCCAGCGCCTCTGCAATGTTCTCCTGGCAGCTCCGCACCTCCGGCCCGATCCGCTTGTCGCGCGTCGCGAGTAGCTTCGTGCTGCACCGCCCGGCGCAATTGCCGAAATGCCGCTTCACCGTGTCGGCGACCACGGTGAGCATCACGTTCTCGCGCGGCGGCTGCGAGTAGAAATGCGTGAATGCGTGCGCCGTGCCGGTGCCCAGCATCACGGCATAGGCCCAACTCTGCCCGACATGGAATTGCTCGCGCGGATCGTCGGCATTGAAGAACGCGCAATCCCCCACCTGCTGCCCCTCGATCAGGTGGATGCGCAGGATCTGCCCCTTCTTCACGAGGCAGGCGCGGCCATGCTTGGCGGGGATGACGATGTCGGTGACGATGCGGCGTGTCATGGATGGTGTGGATCCTGTACTCGGCGTGGGAAAGTTTGCGGAGTATCGGCGTCTGGAAGAGCCCGCGTCGTGCGCCCCCCGAATTCCGCGATCAGGAAATCGATGAACGAGCGCGCGCGCAAGGAGAGCCAGCGCGTTTCGGGATAGACGATGTGGATCGGCAGCGAGGGCGGGTAGTAGTCTTCGAGCAGGACGGCGACGCGCCGCTCCTCGATCTCCGCGACGAGCAGCCAGTTTGGCACCAGCGCGATGCCGAGATCGGCGCGCACCGCTTCGGCCAGCGCGTCGGCGCTGTCGACCGCGAGGCGCGGCGCCACTTCGACGACGTGCCGGCCGAATTCCGAATCGAACGCCCATTGCGCCGGACGCGCAAAGCCGGTGTAGACGATGCAGTCGTGCCCCGCGAGCTCCTCTGGCACGAGCGGCGCGCGCCGCCCCGCGAGGTAGCCGCGGCCGGCGGCGACACGGTGCCGGACCGTGCCGATGCGCCGCGCGACGAGCGTGTTCTGCACGAGCGCGCCGATGCGGATGCCGAGCTCGGCGCCCTTTTCGACGAGGTCCACCGTCGCATCGGTCATGCGCAGTTCGATGCGCACCTTTGGATTGACGGCGAGATAGCGCCCAAGTCGCGGCACGATTTCGGCGCGCCCGAAGGACTCGGGCACCGCCACGCGCAGCAGGCCGCTCGGCGTATCCGCCGGCTTGCGGCCGCCCGCCTCCACCACCTCCAGCGCGTCGAGCAACTGCCGCACGGCCGGATAGAGGCGCACGGCATCTGCCGTCGGCTGCAATCGCCGCGTCGTCCGCGAAAAGAGCTGCACGCCGAGCTGAGATTCCGCGGCGGCGATGTGCTTGCTGATCGTCGGCTGGGAGACGCCGAACTCGCGCGCGACCGCGGAGAAGTTTCCGGTCTCGCAGGCGCGGGCGAAAGCCCGGAAGGCGGCGAGGCGATCCATGCGCGATTAATTCCAAATCGGAATAAATGTTATACTTACATTCCTATATGCGATCAATCGCCCGGCCCCTAGCGTGAGCCTGGAGGTGCCCGCGCACGGACGCGACACCCGGGAGGAAACCATGAAGAAGCACATCGGCATCATCGGTGCCGGCGTCGCCGGCCTGCATCTCGGCCTGTTGCTGCGCCAGCACGGAGTCGACGCTACGATCATCACCGACCGCAATCCCGAGCAGATCGCCGGCATGCGGCTGCTCAACACCGTCGCGCACCACCACATTACGCTCGACCGCGAGCGCAGCCTTGGCGTCTATCACTGGCCGGTCGAGGAATACGGCTATTCGCACCATCACCACGTCTTCAACCTACCGCAGCCGCTCGTCTTTAGCGGCGCGTTCACGGCGCTGAGCCGCGGCGTGGACTACCGTCTCTACCTGCCACGCCTCATGGAATATTTCGAGGCACGCGGTGGCAAGATCGAGTATCGCGCGATCGTCGCCGACGACCTGCCGAAGCTCGCCGCGCGGTTCGATCTGATCGCGGTCGGCACCGGACGCGGGCCGTTCGGGCAGATGTTCGAGCCGGTGGCCGAGCACACGCCGTTCACGCGGCCGCAGCGCGCGCTCTGCGTCGGCCTCTACACCGGCGTGCGGGCGACCGACCCGCCCGGCGTCACGATCTCGGTATCCCCCGGCCAGGGCGAATTGATCGACATCCCGATGCTGAGCGTCACCGGCAAGGTGCACGCGCTGCTGATGGAGAACGTGCCGGGCGGCGATCTCGAGATTCTGGCGCGGCTGCGCTACGACGACGATCCGAAGGCGTTCCGCGCGACCTTGCTCGCGAAGCTCGAACAGCATCATCCCGCGGTCTATGCGCGCGTCGACACGGTGCGCTTCGACCTGCAGCGGCCTCAGGATTTGCTCCAGGGCGGTGTCGTGCCCACCGTGCGGCGCACCTCGGTCGATCTCGGCGACGGCAAGATCGCCATCGCGGTGGGCGACGTGCATTCGGTCGTTGATCCTGTGATGGGCCAGGGCGCCAACATCGCCTCCTACTCTGCCTTCGTGCTTGGCGAGGAGATCGTGAAGGCGCACGTGTTCGACCGGCTGTTCTGCGAGCGCGTTGATCGGCGCCGCGAGGAGCGCGTGCTCGGCGCGCAACGCTGGACCAACACGATGATCGCGCCGCCGAGCGAGGACCTGCTCGGCCTGATCGGCGCGATGGCCCAGAACCAGCAACTCGCCGACGAATTCACCGAGAACTTCAACTATCCGGAACGGCAATGGGCGCGCATCGCCTCGCCGGCGCGCCTCCGCCATTGGATCGGCGAAGCCGAGGCGCGGCGAGCCGCCGCGCAGCGCGCCGCCTGACCGGAGGAAACGCGATGCATTCGCTGATCGTGCTCTATCCCCGCCCTGACGATCCTGCGGCGTTCAAGAGCTACTACCGGACCAAACACATTCCGCTGGCAGCGAAGCTCCCCGGTCTGCGCGGCTACAGCTACGGCTATCCCGAGGCACTTGGCCCCGGCGAGCCCGCACATTTCTGCATCTTCATGGGTCGATTCGATAGCCTCGACACCATGCTCGCCGCGCTTAATTCCGCGCACGGAAAGAAGGTTGCGGCCGACGTGGCCAATTATTCGCCCAAGGGAGCGGTGCTCATGCACGCGACCGACGAGGCGGGGAAATAGGGAGCATTCTCAACGCGTGCCGGCGCGTTACATATTTCGCCTGTATTGGCCGCCCACCTCGAACAGCGCGTTCGTGATCTGCCCGAGCGAGCAGACGCGGACGGCGTCCATCAGCACGGCGAACACATTGTCGTTCTTGCGCGCCGCCTCCTGAAGCCGCGCGAGCATTGCGGGCGCGGCTGCCGCGTTACGCTTCTGGAAATCGCGCAGGCGCGTGAGCTGACTCTGCTTCTCGTCCTCGGTGCCGCGGATGAGCGTCAGTGTCGTCTTCTCGGGCGGCGGGTTCGGGTTGAGGAACGTGTTGACGCCGACGATCGGCAAGGTGCCGTCGTGCTTCTGGTGCTCGTAGAGCAGCGACTCTTCCTGGATGAGCCCGCGCTGATAGCCGAGCTCCATGGCGCCCATGACGCCGCCGCGCTCGGAGATACGTTCGAATTCCTTGAGCACCGCCTCTTCGACGAGATCGGTCAGCTCCTCGACGATGAAGCTGCCCTGGAGCGGATTCTCGTTCTTCGCGAGGCCCCACTCCTTGTTGATGATGAGCTGCACGGCCAGCGCGCGGCGCACTGACTCTTCGGTGGGCGTCGTGATCGCCTCGTCGTAGGCGTTGGTGTGCAGGCTGTTGCAATTGTCGTAAACGGCGATCAGAGCCTGCAACGTCGTACGGATGTCGTTGAAGTCGTATTCCTGCGCGTGCAGCGAGCGGCCCGAGGTCTGCACATGGTATTTGAGCTTCTGCGCGCGCTCGCCGGCGCCGTATTTCTCGCGCATCGCCACGGCCCAGATGCGCCG
>CAYZSG010000295.1:0-2516 GCA_964481045.1 uncultured Candidatus Odyssella sp.
GAAGCTGGCGATGGCCGATCGCGAGGCGTGGTACGGCGATCCCGATTTCGTCGACGTGCCGATCGCGCGTCTCATCTCCAAGGAGTACGCCGAAAGCCGCCGCGTGCAGATCGGCAGCGAAGCATCGCTCGATCTCCGCCCCGGCACGATTCCGGGCCGCGCGGTGAAGCTGCCGAACATGATCGGCAAGGCGATCCCGGTATTGCCCGGCGTCGGCGAGCCCGGCGCCGTCGAACGCGCGCGCGCCGCGCAGGGCCTCGTGGCGGCCGATACGGTGCACGTCTCGGCGGCCGACCGGTTCGGCAACATGGTGTCGTGCATGCCGAGCGGCGGCTGGCTGCAAAGTTCGCCGGTCATCCCCGAGCTCGGCTTCTGCCTCGGCACGCGCGCGCAGATGTTCTGGCTCGACGAGGGGTTGCCCGCGAGCCTCGCGCCGGGAAAACGCCCGCGCAGCACGCTCACGCCCGGCCTCGCGTTGCGCGACGGCAAGCCCGCGCTCGCCTGGGGCTCGCCCGGCGGCGACGGGCAGGACCAGTGGTCGACGCTCATGTTCCTGCGCCACGTCCACGGCAAGATGAATTTGCAGTCCGCGATCGATCAGCCGGCGGTCTACTCGATTCACGCGCCGAACTCGTTCTATCCGCGCGAGGCGAAGCCGGGCGCACTGCAGATCGAAGACCGCTTGCCGGAAGCCACGCAGAAGGCGCTCGAAAAGCGCGGCCACAAGCTCGAGCGCATGGGCCCGTGGTCGCTCGGCCGCGTCTGCGCGGTGGGGCGCGAGGCAGACGGCGTGTTGAAGGCGGCGGCCAACCCGCGCTTCATGCAGAACTACGCCGCCGGTCGCTGAAGACAGCGGTGAAGAAGATCACAGCACCCCGCGCGGTATTCGCCTAGCCTGCGCGTCCCCGGTCGCGCTTCCGCCGCGCGTCTCCTGCCGAGGTCGATCCATGCCGCATGCCACTCGCCGACTCGTGCTCGCCCTGCTCGCCGGCACCGCGCTGGCCGCGCCCGCCGCTGCGCTCACGCCCGTGCGCCCGGCCAAGCCGATCCAGATGATCAACCAGGCGACGCGCGATCCCGCGCTCGTCAAGATCATCGCGGCGATGCTGGCCGCCGCCAAGGCGCGCGACTGGAAGAAGCTCGCGCCGCACGTGGCGGCGAACATCCAGCTCGATTTCGGCGGCGGCGCCGGCCGCGCCGAATTCGGCAAGCGCCTCGCCAAGAGTCCCGCGCACTGGGACGAGCTGGTGTGGGTGCTCGAGCACGGCGGCCGTTTCGAGAAGGACGGCACGTTCATGGCGCCCTACACGTTCAGCGCCGACACCGGCAAGCTCGATCCGTTCGAGGCCGGCGTGCTCGTCGCCAAGGCCAAGGTGCATGCCGAGCCGCGCGAGGACTCGCCGGTGCTGGCCGAATTCGACCGCACGGCGGTCAAGGTCGTCGATTGGAAGTATGACGAGAAGTCGCCGCGCCCGTTCTACAAGCGCCAGGATTGGGTGCAGGTCGAGCTGGCTGGCAAGAAGAAAGGCTGGCTCCAGGCCAAGTATGTCCGCAGCGCCGTCGATTTCCGCGCCGGCATCCAGAAGGTGCGCGGCGTGTGGATGATGAACGTGTTCATCGCCGGCGACTGAGCGCGTACTTGCGGTGAGTGGGGCGGGGCAGCAAGACACCGCAGGCTTCGGCCGCGTCTTCCGGCTGTCGCTGCCGATCATCCTTTCCAATCTGTCGATCCCGCTCATGGGCGCGGTCGATACGGCGGTGATGGGCCATCTGCCCGATGCCGCCTATATCGGCGGCGTCGCGCTCGGCGCGCTGTTCTTCGCCTACGTCTATTGGGGCTTCAGCTTCCTGCGCATGGCGACGACGGGCTTCGTCGCCCAGGCGCACGGCGCCGGCGATCACCAGGAACTGCGCCACATCACGCTGCGCGGCGCCTTGCTCGCGCTCGCGATCGGCGCGGCGATCGTGGCCTTGCAGCTTCCGCTCGCCGCCCTCGCGCTCGGCGTTCTCGAGGGCAGCGCGCGCGTGAAGGAGCTGGCGCGCGACTACATCCTGGTGCGCATCTGGGGCGCGCCTGCCACGCTGCTGCTCTATGTCGCGATGGGATGGTTCATCGGGCGCCAGCGCATGCGCACGGTGCTGGCGCTCACCGTGTTCCAGAACGCGCTCAACGCCGCGCTGGCGCTGCTGTTCGTCATCGAGCTCGGCTGGGGCATCAAAGGCGTCGCCGGCGCCACGCTGATCGCGGAGTATGCCGCGGCGGTCTTCGCGGCCGCGGCGCTCTGGCGCGCGCATGCGAAGCTCGGCGGCCGCTGGGGCGGCGCCGGGCTCCTCGATCGCGCGAAACTGCTGAGCGCGTTCCGCGTCAACGGCGATATCTTCCTGCGCACGCTCTGCCTCGTCACCGGCTTCGCGTGGTTCGTGAGTCAGGGCGCGGGGCAGGGCGACGTCGCGCTCGCCGCCAACGCGATCCTCGTCACGTTCATCACCTTCGCCGCGTTCGGCCTCGACGGCTT
>CAYZSG010000295.1:2616-5158 GCA_964481045.1 uncultured Candidatus Odyssella sp.
CACGGATTGTGGGCGGCGTTCACCGCTTTCGCCGCATTTCGCGGGTTCATCCTCGGGTGGTGGTATCCGCGCCTGCTCGTGCAATTCGCCCGGCCCGCGTGATCGCGGCGCGGTGGCGGCGCGCGGGCGAAATGGTATAAGCGACCCATGTCCGAACGCCGTCCGCCCACGCCCGACGCCAAGACCTCGCTGCGCCGATTCCTGCTCGAGATCGGCCCGCTCGCGGTGTTCTTCTTCACCTATGTCGGATGGGGCTACGTCTTTCCGGCGCCGGACCCCCTGCCGCCGGGCGAAGTCGCCGAGAGCCTGCTGGCGGCCACGGCCGTGCTCATGGTCGCCGTCGTCGTCTCGCTCGCGCTTTCCTACAAATGGGAGCGGCGCGTTCCGCTGATGCCGCTCGTGACCGCCGTGATGGTGCTGATCTTCGGCGGCCTCACGATCATCCTGCGCGACGCGATCTTCATCAAGATGAAGCCCACGATCGTGAACAGCCTGTTCGCGGCGGCGCTGTTCGCGGGCCTCGCCTTCAACAAGTCGTTCCTCCACCCGCTGCTTGGCCACACGCTGGCCTTGAGCCGGATCGGCTGGCGTATCCTCACCTGGCGCTGGGCGTTCTTTTTCGTGTTCCTGGCCGGCCTCAACGAAGTGATCTGGCGCAATTTCTCCGAGGCCTTCTGGGTCAGCTTCAAGGCCTGGGGCATGTTCCCGATCACCCTGCTTTTCGCGCTCTCGCAGGTGCCGCTGATCCAGCGCCACGCGCCGGAACTGCCGCAACAGGGCTGAGCCGGCCATGCGGCTTCCGCTCAGGACCGCGCGCCTGATCCTCCGCGAGATGGACGGAGCCGATTGGCGCGCGATCGCGGCCTACAATGCGGCGCCCGAGTTTCATCGCTTCCTGCCGATCCCGCCGCCCAACGCGGAGGCCACGCGCGGCTTCGTGACGCTTTGCGTCGCGCGGGCGCGCGAGATTCCACGCCGGCATTTCGACGCCGTGCTGCAGGAGCGCGCGCTCGGCAAGGTGGTCGGAACCTTGCGCCTCAGCCTGCGCGGGCGCGGCTCCGGTGATCTCGGCTATGCGATCCGCCCCGAATTCTGGAACCGCGGCTTCGCCACCGAGGCGGTCCGCGCGGCGCTGGCCGACGCGAAGGAATCGCTTGGCCTCGGCGAGGTGTGGGCGACGGTCGATCCGGCAAACACGGCATCGTGCCGGGTCATGGAAAAGCTCGGCTTCCGGTATTGCGCGGGAGAGGCCGGTGCACCGATCAAGCCCGGGCGTCCGCCGTCGCTTGTGTTCATGTGCAGCCTCGTGGCCGCGGAGGAAGTTTCGGAACGAGCGGTATAGTAACCTATTGCCTGGGCGTTCGGCGCGCCCTAGGTTTGAAAACGATCGTTCTGAAACGCCGAGCATGGCCCGCCCGAAAGCCTACGACCCCGAAGAAGCCCTCGATCGCGCCACCGCGCTGTTCTGGCGCAAGGGCTACGAGGCGACGTCGGTGGCCGATCTGGTCAAGGCGCTCGGCATCAACCGCGGCAGCCTCTACGGCACGTTCAAAGACAAGCACGCGCTGTTCCTGGCGGCGCTCGAGCGCTACGACGAGCGCGAAATCGGCGCCACGGTGCGCCACCTGCGCAACACGCAAGGGCCGGGGCGCGAGCGCATCCAGTCGCTGTTCGACAATGTCATCCGCAACGTCGAGGAGCGCGGCGACCGGCGCGGCGACCTCGTCGGCAACGCTGCGGTGGAGTTGGCCGCGACCGACGCCGAGGTCGAGCGGAACGTCAAGCGCAGCCTCGAGCGGCTGACCGGCGCTTTTTCGGTGGCGCTCGCCGCCGACCCCGGCTACCCGACCGAGCCCGAGCGGCGCGACCGACGCGCCCACTTCCTCACCGCCACGCTGATGGCCGTGCATGTGATGGCCAAGGCGGGCGCCACGCCCGACACGCTGCGCGGCATCGTGCGAATCGCCATGCGCGGGCTGAACTGACGCGCCTGCGGGCGGAACTTCCGGCGTCCGCGCCCGTATGCCTGACGGGTGCAAGGAACCGTGCCGGGAGGCTCGAAATGCGGCCCGCGATCGTGATCGTCATGGCGGGATTGGCGCTGGGCGCGCTGCCGATGGCGGCCTTCGACGGCACGCTTCCGCAGCAGGCCATGCTCTACAACAGCGAAGCGCTGCGCGCCGCGATCGCCGACGGCATGAGCCGCGCCGGCGCCGCAATCGCCAGCGCGGATAACGAGGCGCCGCAAATCCGGCAATAGGGCCGTCGCGTCCCGCCGTCAGCGCCTCGACAAATCACCCCAATCGCCGGGCGGGTTGGAGCGCACCGTGAACGCGGCTTGCCCCGCGATCTCGCGGTAGTGCGCGAGCGCCCAGCGCGTCGTGGGGAAGGCGAGGTCGGCGTCGGGAATCTCGTCCCAGCGGAACAGCGCCACTTCGAGGCTCTCGGGGCCGCAGGCCACCGCCTCGCGCAGCAGCCGCGCGCGGAAGAACAGGTGAACCTGCGAGAGGCGCGGAATGTTGTAGACCGCGAACAGGTCGCC
>CAYZSG010000296.1:0-5156 GCA_964481045.1 uncultured Candidatus Odyssella sp.
ACAACCACAAGACATCGGTCCGGAATCTGACGCGGCCCGCGCCCACGCCGCCCTCGTGGCAGAACTGGCTCGGCACCGACAATCAGGCGCGCGACGTGCTGGCGCGCGTGATCTACGGCTTCCGCATCTCGGTGCTGTTCGGCCTCGTGCTCACGATCGCATCGAGCATCGTTGGCGTCATCGCCGGCGCGGTGCAGGGTTATTTCGGGGGCCGCATCGATCTCTACTTCCAGCGCTTCATGGAGATCTGGGATTCGGTGCCGACCCTCTACCTGCTGATCATCCTGTCGGCGTTCATCCAGCCGGATTTCTGGTGGCTGCTCGGCATCATGCTGCTGTTCTCGTGGATGTCGCTCGTGGGCGTGGTGCGCGCCGAGTTCCTGCGCGCACGGAACTTCGATTATGTGCGCGCCGCGCGCGCGATGGGCGCGTCCTCGCCCGTCATCATGTTCCGGCACGTGCTGCCCAACGCGATGGTGGCCACGATCTCGATGCTGCCGTTCGTCACGGCGGGCAGCGTCACGGCGCTCACCGCGCTCGATTTCCTGGGCTTCGGGCTGCCGCCAGGGTCCGCGTCGCTCGGCGAGCTCGTCAAGCAGGGCAAGGAAGCTGCGGTGAACGCGCCTTGGCTCGGCATCACCGCGTTCTTCGTTCTGGCGCTGATGCTGACTCTGCTGGTGTTCATCGGCGAAGCGGTGCGCGACGCGTTCGATCCGCGGAAGTCCGCTCTTTCCGCCGCTCCCGCGCCCGAGCCGCAGCCCGCGCCCGCTGCGGCGCCCGCGCCGGCCAGCGGAGCGGCCCAATGAACAAGCCCGGATCGGCTTTGCTCGAGGTCAAGGACCTCGCCGTCCAATTTCGCGCCGGAAACACCCGCTTCGACGCGGTGAAGGGCGTCTCGTTCCATATTTCGCGCGGCGAGACGCTGGCGCTGGTCGGCGAAAGCGGCTCGGGCAAGTCGGTCACGGCGCTCTCGATCCTGCAGCTCCTGCCCTATCCGGCCGCGAGCCATCCCTCGGGCAGCATCAAGTTCAAGGGCGAAGAGCTGATGGGCGCGCCCGAGCCGGTGCTGCGCGCCATCCGCGGCAACCGCGTGGGCATGATCTTCCAGGAGCCGCTGACGGCGCTCAATCCGCTGCACAACATCGAGAAGCAGATCAACGAGGTGCTGATCGTTCATCGCGGGCTGAAGCGCGGCGCCGCGCGCCAGCGCACGCTCGAGCTGCTCGAGCTGGTCGGCATCCGCAAGGCCGCGAAGCGCCTCGGCGCATTCCCGCACGAGCTTTCGGGCGGGCAGCGCCAGCGCGTGATGATCGCGATGGCGCTGGCCAACGAACCGGAGCTGCTGATCGCCGACGAGCCCACCACCGCCGTGGACGTCACGATCCAGGCGCAGATCCTGAAGCTCCTCAAGGAACTTCAGCAGAAATTCGGCATGGGCCTGCTGTTCATCACGCACGATCTCGGCCTCGTGCGCCATGCCTGCGATCGCGTCGCCGTCATGCAAAGCGGCCGCATCGTCGAAACCGGCCCGGTCGCCGAGGTCTTCAAGGCGCCGCAGCACGAATACACGCAGCGGCTGCTCGGCTCCGAGCCCAAGGGCGGGCCGGCGCCGGTCGCTGCGGGCGCCGCCGAAGTGATGGCGACCGAGGGCTTCCGCGTCTGGTATCCGATCAAAGCCGGAATCTTCCGCCACACGGTCGATCACGTGAAGGCGGTGGACGACGTTTCGATCCGCGTACGCGCCGGCGAAACCGTGGGCGTCGTCGGCGAAAGCGGCTCGGGCAAATCCTCGCTCGGCTTCGGCCTGCTGCGCCTCGTCGAGAGCAAGGGCGCGATCGTGTTCGATGGGCACGATATCCAGGCGCTCAGGAACAAGGCGCTCCGTCCGATCCGCCGCGAGATGCAGATCGTGTTCCAGGATCCGTTCGGCAGCCTCTCGCCGCGCATGACGGTGGGCGAGATCGTGGCCGAGGGCCTCAAGATCCACGGCATCGGCGCCGACGACGACGCGCGCGACGCGATGGTCGTGGCGGCGCTCAAGGAGGTCGGGCTCGATCCCGAGACGCGCCACCGCTATCCGCACGAATTCTCGGGCGGCCAGCGCCAGCGCATCTCGATCGCGCGCGCCCTCGTCCTGAAGCCGAAGCTCATCGTGCTCGACGAGCCCACGTCGGCGCTCGACCGCACGGTGCAGGTGCAGGTGATCGAATTGCTGCGCAAGCTCCAGCGCGATCACAACCTCGCCTACATCTTCATCAGCCACGATCTCGCCGTCGTGCGCGCGATGAGCCACCACGTCGTCGTCATGCGCGACGGCAAGGTGGTGGAGCAGGGGCCGACCGGCGAAGTGCTCGCGAGCCCGAAAGAGGCCTACACCAAGGCGCTGCTCGCCGCGGCGTTCGATTTCAAGGCCGACGAGAGCGGCGTCGTGAAGGTGTGAATTTTTCGCTCGGCGCGCCCTGGCGGCATGGTCAGAACTGACGGTAGCCGGGCGGGCATGTCCATGCACCCCTGCCTTCGAACAGTCGAGCGGTCTTGCGATTGTCGTTGGTGCAATAACCCTGAAATTGCCCCGTGCCCATGGTTGCCGGACTGTAGCAGTAGCAATACTTTTCAGTCCCCGCGTGGTTGAGGCAGGTGAAAGTTTCGCCCGATCGGCACGCCTCGGCGCTTCGCACCCATTTCGTCTCGTACGCTTGAGCGCTGCTTGCGCCGGCGATGCAAAACATTGCCGACGCGATGACTCCGAGGTCCGTCGCTCTCATCGCGCTCTCCCGAGAATTTGGCTTCAGAAAACCTAGAAGCTCGTTGCGCCGAATCAAGCTGCCTCCGGCGCGAAGGCTGATGAAACCAGGGTCGTGAAAGTCTAAACCCACTCGCTGGGATCGCGAGAGAGATCCGTATGAGTTCGACCTTTGCCAAAGCCGCCATCGTCGGCGCCACGGGCGCCACGGGCATCGCGCTCACGGCCGAGCTTTCCGCCGCCGGCATCGGCGTTCGGGCAATAGCCCGCCGGGCCGAGGCGCTGGCGCGGCTGTTTCCGTCCGCGGCGATCGAGAAAGTGCCGGGCGATGCGCGCGACGCGAGCGCGCTCGCGCGCGCCGTTGCGGGCTGCGATCTCGTCGTCGATTGCATCGGCTTGCCGGCGTCCGCGATGCACGAGCACGCGATCACCGCGCGCAACATTGCCGCCGCCGCGAAGGGCGCGCGCCTGCTGCAGGTCTCGAGCTTCTGGGCGTATCTGCCGCTGCGCCATTCGCCGCTCGACGAGACGCATCCGCGCGAGGGCGGCAATGTCTACATCGCGGCGCGGCGCGAGGCCGAAGACATCATGCAGGCGGCCGGCGCCGCCGTCGTGCACCTGCCCGATTTCTTCGGCCCGCACGTGGCGGCAAGCGCCCTGCAACAGCCGCTCACCGATGCGGCACGGGGCCGCGCCATGAACTGGATCGGGCCGCGCGATCTCGCGCGCGAATACGCGTTCGTGCCCGATGCGATGCGGCTCGTGGCGGCGCTCGCGCGCCGGCCCGAGGCCTATGGCGAGCGCTGGATCTTCCCCGCCAGCGGGCCGCTCACCGGCGCCGAGGCGGCTTCGATCGCCGCGCGCCATCTCGGCCGCGCGGTGAAGCTGCGCACGGCCGGCCCCGGCCTCATGCGCATCGTGAGCCTCTTCAACCGCGCGGCGCGCGAGTTCCTGCCGATGGTGCCGCATTACCTGCAGCCGATCCGCTACGACTCGTCGAAGCTCGCGCGCCTGCTCGGCCCGCTGGCGACGATGCCGTACGATCAGGCGATTCCGGCGACGCTGGATTGGCTGAAGGCGCGCACCATCTGAACGACGTCATCCCGACCGGAGCGCGGCGCCTTCGCCGCGCGCAGTGGAGGGATGACGAATTGGTGGGACGCTATTCCCCCAACTCCGGATTGACCGCGATCCCGATCTTTCCGGTCTGCTCGCCGGCATCCATCAGGCGCAGCGCGTCGGGCACCTGCTCGAGCGGGAACACGCGGCCGATGTGCGGCACGAACAGCTTGCGCTCGGCGGCGTCGATGAGCGTGCGGAACTCCTCGAAATTGCCGATCGTCACGCCGATGATCGAGATCTGGCGGATGAACACGCGCTGGAGATCGGCCTTGGGATTGGGGCCGCTCGTGGCGCCGCAGACGACGATCTTGCCGCCGCCCACGACCGACTTCATCGAAATGTCCCACGTCGCCTCGCCGACGTTCTCGAGCACCACGTCGACGCCGCGCTTGTTCGTGGCGCGCCGCACTTCCTCGAGCACGTTCTGCCGGCGGTAGTTGATCAGCACCTCGGCGCCGTAACGCTTGGCCACCGCCAGCTTCTCGTCGGAGGACGAGGTGACGATCACGCGCGCGCGGCGCATCGCGCAGAATTGCAGCGCGGCCAGCGAGGCGCCACCGCCGATGCCGTGGATCAGCACCCAGTCTTCCTGCGTGATGGCGCCGGCCGTCACCACCATGCGCCAGGCGGTGAGATAGGCGGTCGGCAGCACGGCGGCATTGCGGAACGAAAGCGAAGGGCCGATCGGGAATGCGCATTCCTCGGGCCACACGGCGTATTCGGCCATGAAGCCGTCCAAATTCTCGCCGGGCACCGCGCGCGCGAAAGACAGCATCTGGTCGCCGCGCCGGCTGAATTCGTCGAGGCCGAAGCGCGCCGGATAGAGTACCACGCGCTCACCGAGCTTGCGCGCCTTCACGTTGGCGCCAACCGCTTCGATCACGCCCGCGCCGTCCACGCCGAGCACGAGCGGCAGCGCATGGCGAAAGCCGCTGCCGTCGTTGCACATGTAGAGGTCGACGCGGTTTGCCGACGAGGCGGCGATCCGGATCAGCACCTCGCCCGGCCCTGGCTGGGGCTTCGGCCGCGTCCCGACTTTCACCGAAGAGAGCCCCTCATGCCCATCGATGTACACGGCGCGCATCGTCTCGGCCATTTTTGACGCTTTCCTTTCCGTGGCGGCGGCGGATAGTTTCGTCCCGTCTATCCGCCCGCGGCGCGCGCGGCAAGCGCGCGGAACGAGAGGGCGGATGGCGCGGGAGGGAGAGTCATGCCGGTCGTTTTCGTCGCCAAGAGCAAGGGCCTCGAGAAATGGGGCGCCGATCACGGGCTGACGAAGCACGTCTACAAG
>CAYZSG010000297.1:0-5113 GCA_964481045.1 uncultured Candidatus Odyssella sp.
GGCGAGAACCTGCGCATCGGCGCGCTGAGCCAGTCCGGGAGGCCGGGAGCCGCAGCGGAACTTGAAAGGGTGCTCGCCTATTTCCCGGTTCTGCGCGAGCGCTTCAACGGACCGGCCGGCAAGCTTTCGGGCGGCGAACAGCAGCAGCTCGCGATCGCGCGCGCGCTGATGGCGAAGCCGCGCCTGCTGCTGCTCGACGAGCCGTCGCTCGGTTTGGCGCCGCGCGTGATCGAGCAGGTCTACGAGATCCTCGATCGCCTCAATCGCGACGGGCTCGCGATCCTGCTGGTCGAGCAGAGCGCCACGCGCGCGCTCGCCGCCGCCACTCGCGGCTACGTCCTGCGCAACGGAAACATCGAGCTCGAGGGTGGCTCGGCCGCGCTTGCGCGCGACCCCGCATTCGAGCGCGCTTATTTCGGCTTCACGGCGGAGCAATGACGCTGGCGCTGCAATACACGATCGATGCGCTGAACGTCGGCGGACTTTATGCGCTGATGGCGCTCGGCATCGGCCTCATCTTCGGCATCATGCGGCTCATCAATTTCGCGCATGGCGAGATCGTCATGGCCGGCGCCTACGCGATGTGGCTCGTCGTCGAGATGCCGGCGCCGGTCGTGATCGCATTCTCGATCGCGGTGGTGGCGCTGATCTCGCTCGGCATCGAGCGCGCCGCGTTCCGTCCGCTGCGCGAGGTCTCGCCGGCCACGCTGCTGATCGCGGCCTTCGCCGTCTCTTATTTCCTCCAGAACCTCGCGGTGATGCTGTTCGGCGCGCGGCCGAAGCCGTTCACCTTCGCCGACCTGCTCGCCGGGAACGTCGAGATTGGGGGCTTGCGCATCGCGGTGCTCCAGCTCGTCACGCTGGGGCTCGTGGCGCTCGCGCTCGGCGGCCTCACCTTGCTGCTGAAGCGCACGTCGATCGGCGTGCAGCTCCGCGCCGCGTCGCAGGATTTCCGCGCCGCGCGGCTTTGCGCGGTTCGCGCCAACAGGGTCATCGCGTTCGCGTTCGTGCTGAGCGGCCTGCTCGGCTGGATCGTCTCGTTCGTCTACTCGGCGCAGCTCGCGCAGCTCACGCCAGCGATGGGCGTGCGGCCGGTCGTCATAGGCTTCGTCGCCACGATCCTGGGCGGGCTCGGCAGCCTCACCGGCGCCGTGATCGGCGGGTTCCTCGTCGGCGTGCTCACGGTGCTGCTCGACGTCATCCTCCCGGTCGATCTGCGCACTTTCAAGGAGGCGTTCCTGTTCGGCCTCGTGCTGGTGCTGCTGCTCGTGCGGCCGCAGGGCATCGTCGCCGTCGCCGCCCTCAAAGAGCGCGTCTGATGGCCGCGAAGGCGCTGGTCGCATGGGCCTGGCCGCCGCTCGTGCTGGCAGCGGTCTTGGCCGCGCTCGTGCTCGCGGCCGGTCTCCTGTCGCCCGCGACGCAGCGCGTCGTCACCGAGGCGCTGATCAAGCTCAGCGTCGTCGTCGGCCTGTACATATTCTCCGGGAACTCCGGCGTTCTGTCGTTCGGGCACATCGCGTTCATGGGCATCGGCGCCTATGTCGCGTCCTGGCTCGTGATCCCGCCGGAAACGAAAGAGGTGCTGCTGCCGGGCCTCCCCGCGTTTCTCGCCGCCGCGCAATGGCCGCCCACGCTCGGCGCGATCGCCGCCGGCGCGGTCGCTTCGCTGTTCGCGCTGCTCGTCGGCTGGCCGCTGATGCGGCTCAACGGCATCGCCGCCAGCATCGGAACCTTCGCCGTGCTCGCGGCCGTCAATGCCATTCTCTCGAACTGGACGTCGATGACCGGCGGCAACCGCTCGCTCTACGGCCTGCCGCCCTATGCAGACCGCTTCGCGGCGCTGGGTTGGGCACTGGCCGCGATTGCCGCGGCGTGGGCGCACCAGCAGAGCCGCTCCGGCTTCCGCCTGCGCGGCTCGCGCGAGGACGAAACGGCGGCGCGCGCCGCGGGCGTGAACGTGCAGCGCGACCGGCTCGTCGCGTTTGTCGTCGGTGCCTTCTTCGTCGGCGCGGCCGGAGCGCTCTACGCGCACTTCCTCGGCGTCGTCGTCGCGCGCGAGTTCTTCCTGAAGCTCACCTTCATCACGGTCGCGATGCTGGTGGTCGGCGGCATCGGCAGCCTCGCCGGCGCCGTCACCGGCGTCATCGTCGTGACCGTGCTCAGCGACGTGTTGCGCCACGTCGAGCGCGGAGTCGATCTCGGCTTTCTCGCCGTGCCCGCGCGGCCCGGCTTGCAGGAGGTGGGCCTCGCCGTGCTGATGCTCCTGATCCTCGTCCTCCGTCCGCGCGGCCTGACCGGCGGACGCGAAGTTCCGGTTCCCCGCTTCCTGCAGCCCGCCGTGGCGGCGGGCGGAAGCAACAATGAACGGAGTGCCTGATGAAGCTCGTCGGCGTAGATGTCGGTGGCACGTTCACCGACCTCGTCCTCTTCGACACGGCGAAAAACGCCACCATCGTGCACAAGGTGCCCTCGACGCCCGACGATCCCTCGCGCGGCGTCGTCGAGGGCATCCTCGAGCTGTGCCGCCGCAACAAGATCGACAAGGCCTCGATCTCGCACGTGTATCACGGCACCACCGTCGCCACGAACGCGGTGCTCGAGCACAAGGGCGCCCGCACCGGCATGATCACCACGCGGGGCTATCGAGACATCATCCACATCGGCCGGCACCAGCGGCCGATGCACTACTCGATCATGCAGGAGATACCGTGGCAGGACCGGCCGCTCGTGAAGCGGCGCCACCGCAAGGTCGTGACCGAGCGGCTCGTTCCGCCGAAGGGCGACGTGCTGACGCCGCTGGCCGAGGAGGAAGTGCGCGAGGCGGCGCGCGCGCTCAAGAAAGAAGGTGTCGAGGCGATCGCGATCTGCTTCCTCTTCTCGTATCTCAACGGCGCACACGAGGAGCGCGCGCGGCAGATTGTCGCCGAGGAGCATCCCGAGGCGTTCGCCACGACGTCGGCGGCGGTGGTGCCGCAATTCCGCGAGTTCGAGCGGTTCACGACCGCGTCGATGAACGCATTCATCGGCCCGCGCGTGCGCCGCTACGTCCAGCGGCTCGATGCGAGCTTGAAGCAGGCCGGCCTCAAGGCCGATCTGCGCGTGATGCGGTCGAACGGCGGCCTCGCGACGCCGGGCACGATCGCCGATCTGCCGGTGCTCACGCTCCTGTCCGGGCCCGCGGCGGGCGTGCTCGGCGGCGGCTGGTCCGGTGCCCTCTCGAAACGCAAGAACCTCATCACGTTCGACATCGGCGGCACGAGCGCCGACATCGGCGTCATCACCGACGGCCGCTTCGGCGAGGCCTCGGCGCGCGACACGTGGATCGGCGGCTATCCGGTCATCGTGCCGATGATCGACATCCACACGATCGGCGCCGGCGGCGGCAGCATCGCCCATGTCGATTCCGGCGGCGCGTTCCGCGTCGGCCCGGAAAGCGCCGGCGCGCAGCCCGGACCCGCGGCCTACATGCGCGGCGGCACCCGCCCCACCGTCACCGACGCCAACGTCGTGCTCGGCCGCCTCGACAAGGAGAACTTCCTCGGCGGCGAAATGGGCCTCGACGGCGCGGCCGCCGAGAAGGTCATCGACGCACTCGCGGCGCAGCTCGGCATGACGCGGCTCGAGGCGGCGGAGGGCACGCTCACCGTCGTCAACAGCAACATGGCGAATGCGATCCGCTCGAAGACGGTGCAGAAGGGCATCGATCCACGCGACTACGCGCTCGTGGCGTTCGGCGGCGCCGGGCCGCTGCACGGCGCCGAGGTCGCGCAGATGCTCGGCATTCCCGAGGTCATCGTGCCGCCGCATCCGGGCATCACGTCGGCCATGGGCCTGCTCACCACCGACCTCAAATACGACATCGTGCGCACAGAATTCCAGGTGAGCCCGGATTTCGACTACGATCGCCTGAACCGCGAGTTCAAGGCGATGCGCGAGGCGCTCGTGCAGCAGTTCGCGGCCGACGGCATCGCGGCGAAGACGATCCGCTTCGAGCGCCACGCCGATACCCGCTATGTCGGGCAGGGCTACGAGCTTCGCGTCGGCATCGCCGACGGTGCGCTCAATCACGCCGCGATGAAGAAGACGCTCGGCGAGTTCCACGCCACCCACAAGCGCGAATACGGCCACGCCTTCGCCGAGAGCCCGGTCGAGATCGTCAACATCCGGCTCACCGGCATCGCGTCGGTGCCGAAGATCGGCAAGTACAAGGCCGGCAAAGGCGGCACGCTCAAGGAGGCGCTGGTGAAGCGCGATCGCACGGTGTTCCGCTATCGCGACCGGCTCAAGGCGTTCGACACGGCCTTCTATCGCCGCGAAAAGCTGCCGCTGAAGACGGCGGTGAAGGGCCCGGCTATCATTCTGCAGACGGACAGCACGACGGTGGTTCCGCCCGGCTGCACCATCACGGCCGACGAGGGCGGCAATCTCATCCTGAAGGTAGGAGCAGCGCGATGAGCAAGACCCGCAAGCCAAACGGAAACGGCGCGCGCCGCGCGAGTGGCGACGGCAACCGCCGCGCCGCCGCGCGCCGCAGCCGCATCGATCCGATCACCGCCAACGTCATCCAGGGCGCACTCGAGAACGTGGCGATCGAGATGGGCTTCAAGCTCATGCGCATGTCGTATTCGAGCATCATCCGCGAATCGGAGGATTTCGGATCGGCGCTGATTGACATCGAGAATCGCCAGCTCGCCGAGGCGAAGCAGAGCACGCCGCTGCAATCGGGCCCGATCCCGGGCTACATCCGCGGGATGCGCCGCCAGCTCGCCGAGCGCGGTGAGGAGATCAAGCCCGGCGACGTCTTCATGCACAACGATCCTTATGCCGGGGCGAGCCACGGGCCCGACGTGGCGTTCGTCGTGCCCGCAGTCCACAAGAAGAAGCTGGTCGGCTTCGCCGTGACGACCGCGCACCATCTCGACATTGGCGCGCACACGCCGGGCAGCGGCGGCATCGTCGACGCGATCGATTGCTACGCCGAAGGCCTGCGCTTCCAGGCGCTCAAGGTCTACGAGGAGGGCAAGCGCAACGACCAAGTCTGGCACATGCTGCGCACCAACATCCGCCTTCCCGAGCTCGTGCTCGGCGACATGGAGGCGCAGGTGGCCGCGGC
>CAYZSG010000298.1:0-5110 GCA_964481045.1 uncultured Candidatus Odyssella sp.
GTTCCGCCGCAGCCGGCGGCCGCGGCACCGAAGCCCGCGCCGCGCCCCGGCGCGCGGCCGGGCGCGGCGCCCGTGGCGGAGGCCCAGCCGGTGAACAAGCCCTGGCTGCTGCGGCTGGCGCCCGACGGCACCGTGCGCTGGGACAAGCGCTATTCCGGCGGCAAGGACGATGCCAACGATTCGCTCGATGCCCTCGTGCCGGCCGGCGACGGCGGATTCTTCATGTCGGGCTCGACCGAATCGAAGGGCGCCGGGCGCAAGGATGCTTGGCTCATGCGCATCGACGCCGAGGGCGCCGTTCTCTGGGACCAGCGCTATGGCGACCAGTTCGACGACGAGTTCACGGCGCTGGCGGCGCTGCCCGACGGCGGCGTGCTGACCGGCGGCTCCACGGCGCTGAAGACCGAAACGCCGTCCGCCGCGCCGCCGCGCCCGGTACGGCCGGGCGCCAAGCCCGAGCCGCCGGCCGCCGAAGCCAAGCTCTGGCTGCTGCGTTACGGCTACAAGTAGCGCCTTCGCGAGCTCTGCGTTTCGCTGATCGTTTCGATGGGAGATTTCCGATGACCCGTGCATTTCCGCGCGCCGCCGCGTTTGCCATCGCCGCGATGCTGCCGTTCGCGATTCCCGCGCACATGGCACTCGGCCAAGGCGCGCGCGTCGAGACCGCGCAGGACAATCCCGAGCTCAAGAAACGCGCCGACGCGCTGTTCAAAGGCGTGGGCGAAAACGGCGGCAAGGTGAGTTGGGGCGCGCTCGAGGCGGGCACGGGGCCCGAGAGCCTCGTCGTCCGGCAGATCGAGATCGTCTCGAAGGACAAGAAGAAGATCACCATCGACGAGATCGCGATCACGGCGTTCGACTGGAGCAATCCGCGCGAGCCGCGCCACGCCGACCTGACGATGAAGAAGTTCGTCGTCGCGGCCGATCAGCTCGACGCGGAATCGGCCGCAAACTTCCGCGAGCTCGGCCTGACGCAGCTCACGCTCAATGGCGAGCTGGCGTTCAAGTTCGACGAGGCCGAGAAGGCATTCGACGTCTCGAAGCTGTTCGTCGACGTCGTCGAAATGGGCGAGTTCCGCCTGCGCCTCAAGCTCACCGGCATCACCGCGGCCGACCTCAAGACGGCAATGCCCGCCGAGAAGCCCAAGGGCGGCAAGGGCAATGCGCAGGACGGCCAGGCGGTGATGGGCCTGCTTGCGCGCCTCAACATCGCGGGGGCGGCGCTTGCCTTCAAGGACAAGTCGCTCGTCGAGCGCATGGTGCGCGCCGACGCGAAGAAGAAGAACCTGTCCGAGCCTGCGGCCAAGGCGAAGATGATCGAGGATCTGGGAGCGGAGCGCGCGAAGGCCGAAGACGACATGACCAGGGAATTCATCGACGCGGCGATCAAGTTCCTGAACATGCCCGGCGAGATCGAGCTGGCCCTGACCCCGCCCGCTCCCGCGAATGTGATGGCGGCATTCATGATGGTTATGGGCAATCGCGCCACGTTCAAGCAGATGATGGGCCTTGCGGTTTCGGTGAAATAGCGCGGCGCTTTCCCCGGCGCGCGCATCCATTGTAGGATTTGCGTACGCGCCAGTCGCCGGCGCCGGGCAATTCTCCACATTTCGCAGACTTCTTCTCAAGCAAGGGTGAGATCAATGACGTTCCCCATCCGCCGCGCGGGCCGCGTGGCGTTCGCGTTTGCGGCCGCGCTGGCCGCCTCGACGATGCTGGCGCCGGTGCACGCGCAAGACGCGCGCATCACGCTGGTGCAGGACGACCTCGCGAAGCGCGCCGACCTGCTTTTGAAGGGCGTGACCGATAGCGGCGGCAAGGTGAAGTACGGCGCCGTCGAGAAGGGCGAGGGCAAGGACGGCATCGTCATCAAGAATCTCGAGATCACCGGCCCCGACAACAAGACCGTCAAGATCGAGCAAGTCGACGTGCGCGGCTTCGACTGGGACAAACCCAACGAGCCGACGCACATGGATGTGAGCATCAAGAAGCTCGTCATCCCCGCCGCGCTGCTGGACAAGGAAGCCGCCGACCTCGGCATCACGTCGCTGACGATCAACGCCGATTTCGACTACGAGTTCGACGACGACAAGAAGACCTTCGAGATCTCGGGCATCGTCATCGACATCGTCGAGCTGGGCGAGCTGAAGCTGAGCCTGAAGCTCGCGGGCATCGCCTCGGGCGATCTCAAGAGCGCGCTCGGCGGCAAGGGCGAAGACGGCACGAAGCTGCTGGCGCAGCTTTCGATCGTCGGCGCCTCGATTTCGTTCAAGGACAAGTCGCTGACCGAGAAGTTGATCCGCGCCGAGGCCAAGAAGAAGGGCGTCAGCGAGGCCGACGCCAAGAAGAAGATGCTCGAGGATCTCGCCGAGCAGAAGAAGCAGGCCCAGGACGACGCGACGAAGGAGGTCATCGATCTCGCGGTGAAGTTCATCACGACGCCGGGCGCCATCGAGCTGGTCGCCAAACCGTCGGCGCCCGCGAACGTGATGGCCGCGTTCATGGCCGTGATGGGCAGCCCGGCCACGCTGAAGCAGATGCTGGGCCTGACGATCGCGGTGAAGTAGCGGCAGCCGTTCCGCGCTCGGGCAATCCAAAGGGGGCCGGTTTCCGGCCCCCTTTTTGTTTCGTGCGCCCGGCTTCGAAGATTCCCGATGCCTGGCGCCGCCGCCGCCGCTAAGGTGCGGGCGCCCGGTGCCGCAACTGCGCGGCGCCGGTTCCCGGGGGCGCCCATGTCCACGACCAGCGACCGTTCGCACGCCGCCGACGCGCAGCTCAGCACGTCGTTCCTGGTGCTCGTCTATCTCAACGCCTTCATCGTCGGCGCCGTGGTGATGGGTTTCGAGATGCTCGGCAGCCGCTATCTCAATCCGTTCTTCGGCAGCGGCATCTACACCTGGGCCGCGCTGATCTCGACCGTGCTCGCCTCGCTCACCGCCGGCTACTTCTTCGGCGGCTGGATGGCGGACCGCAATCCGAAGCCCTCGGGCCTCGGCTGGCTGATCGTTGCGGGCTCGGCCTATCTCGCGCTGATCCCGCTCTTTGCCGACGGGATGCTCGAGCTTCTGTCCTCGATGCTGGGCGGCCTTTCCGACCAGCGCGAGTTCGAGCGGTGGGGCTCGATCGCCGGCGCGATGCTGCTGCTGTTCGTGCCGCTGGCCCTCCTCGGCGTCTATTCGCCCTATGCGATCCGCCTCACGCTGCGCGCCACGGCGCGCTCGGGCACGGTGGCCGGCCGCATCTACGGCATTTCGACGCTCGGCAGCATCTTTGGCACGCTGTTCGTCACGTTCTACCTGATCCCGGCGATGGGCAGCCGGCACATCACCTATTTGCTCTCGGCGATCGGCGTGGCCGCGGGCCTCTCGTTCCTCGTCATGAAGCCGGCGCGGCGCGCGGCCCCTGCGGTGGCGGCGCTGGTTCTTGCGGCCGCCGCCCTCGGCGTGCCCGGGACGGCGCACGCCGACATTCCGCCTCGCATCGAGTTCGCGCAGGCCAGCCCGAATGCCAAGGAATCCGCCGAGCGGCTGATCGCCTATCTCCGCAAGAACGCCGCCGAGGTGAAGCACGGCGCGATCGAAGAAGCGCCGCGCGGCTTCCGCATCAAGGACCTTTCGGTGACGACGCGCGACGCGCTGCAGGAAACGACGCTGGCGGCCGCGTCGCTCGAGGCCGCCGCGTTCGAGGAGCAGGCGGCCGAGGGCCTCGTCCTCACCGGCGCTGTGTTCACCGACCTCGTGCTGACGGCCAAGGATAAAGGTGCGGCGAAGATCGCGCGCCTCGCGGCCGAGCGCTTCGCGTGGTCCGCGGCCGGGCGCGTCGCGCTCGCCGGCCTTTCGGCACGCGATCTCGACATCGCGCCGCGGCCGGACGAGCAGGTGCGCATCGCGACGTTCGAGACGGCGCTGTTCCGCCTCGATCCCGCCAAGGGCGGCGCGCTCGAGCACCTCGCCGTGCGCGGCATCACGACGAAGAACAAGACCGAAAGCGGCAGCGTGGGCGCGATCGACGTGGAATCGATCCTCGTCGAGCTGCCGCAGCGCGCGGCAGTGAAGAATTTCGCGGTGCGCGACATCGCCGCCGACACCGGCGAAGGCACCGTGCGCATCGCGCTGATGGAATTGCGCGCGTTCGAGAGCGTGAACCTGCTCGACCGCAACCCGGCCGATCTCCGCGTCTTCGAGTTCGCGATCAAGGGCATCGAGGCGCCGCTCGACACGGCCAAGGACCCCGCCTTCGCGCGCGACATGAAGGAGCTCGGCTACACGACGCTCAAGATGAGCGCCGAGCTCGCCTACCGCTACGAGGACGCGAGCAAGATCTACGATCTCGGCAAGATCGAGCTCGACGTGGCGGAGATGGGCGCGCTCACGCTTTCGCTGCGGCTCGGCGGCGTGAGCCCGGATGAGATCAAGAAGGCGATGGAGCCGCCGCCGGCCCCGCCGGGCCAGGCGCCGCCGCCCCGGAACGGCGGCGCCGCCGCGATGGGGCTGCTCGCGCGCATCAACCTGCTCACGGCCGATCTCATCTATCGCGACAAGTCGATTCTCGCCCGCGTCGTCAAGCGCGAGGCGCAGCGGAAGCAGACCGACGAGGCTTCGATCCGCGCGCAATACCGCGCCATGCTGACCGCGCTGCGCGACGAGCAGCCGGACCCTCTGGTGAAAGAGGCTTTCGACGCGGTGATCGCGTTCATCGAGAACCCCGGCGAGATCGCCGTCGAGGTGCGCCCGCCCTCGCCGCTCAACCTGCTGGCGATCGGCGCGCTCGCCGCATCCAATCCGGCGCAGCTCCGGAGCGCGCTCGGGATCAAGATCACGGTGAAGAAGCCGTAGGCGGCCGCGATACGACGGCGCGCGCATGGAAACGCACGAGGATCAGGGAAGGACGTCCGGAATGCCGAAACGATTGGGACTTGGCCTGCTCGGCGCGATCGCGCTGCTGGCGCTCGCCGCCGGCGCCGCCCGCGCGGAAGGTGCGCGCGACGACGTTTACGTGGACGACAAGCCCGATCCGCTCTCGCCGCTGATGATCCGCGAGCGGATCGAGACCGAATACAACAACATCTTCATCGTGCAGAAGGGCGACTTCCTCTCGATGACGTTCCGCC
>CAYZSG010000299.1:0-5052 GCA_964481045.1 uncultured Candidatus Odyssella sp.
GCCGCCAATGCATTGAGGCCCGGGATCAGCGTTCCTTCCACCGCCGCGACGCCGTCGCGCCTTACGGCGGCGAGAATGCGCGCAAGCGCCGGCGCCGCCGGTCCGGCGGCGGCGCCGCGCTTCGCCTCGGCCGCCAGCACCGGGCGCAGCACGGGCTCCGGCAGGTGCGCGGCGAACACGCGGCCGATGGCGCTGGTGCGCAACGGCAGGATCGAGCCGACACGGACATTCAGCGTTACGGGCCTTGCGCTGTCCTCGAGCGCGATCACGGTGGCGCCGCGCTCGCCCCACACGGCGAGCACCACGGTTTCGCCGATGCGGTCGCGCAGCGCCGGCAGCGCCGCATAGGCGAGGCGCACCGGATTGAGCCGGTTGAGCCCCGCGAGGCCCGCGCTGATCGCGAGCGGCCCGATGCCGTAATGGCCGGCCTCCGCCTCGCGCGCGACGAGCCCGGCGCGCGCGAGGCTGATGAGATAGCGGTGCACCTTGCCGCGATGCATGCCGGTGGCCGCCGCCAGATCGCGCAGCGGCAGCGCGCCGCCGCCCTCGGCGAGCGCGCGCAGGATGTGCGCCGCGATCTCGACCGACTGGATACCGAGCGGCTCGCGGCCGCCGCGCTTTCCCCTGCCCTGCACGCCTTGTTCCTCCGGTGAGCGAAAATCCCAACGCGCGGCTTCCGCCGGGCGAACGCACGTTTGACCGTGGTGGCCGTTACGCATAGTATGATGCGTCATACATTGTGCATAGAGCCGAACGGCCCCCGCACGCGAACACAGGCAGGAGGAGGAAGACATGCCCGACGGAAACAAGGACGCGAAGGATCAGGCGGCACAGCAGGCCGGTGACGCAGGCTACGGCAATTCGCGCGTGATCACCGCCGACGAATATTTCAAGCGCGTGCGCCAGAGCTACGTGCGCGGCTGCAAATGGTCGGCCGAGGACTGGCAGAAGGTGCTGGCCGAGCTCGGCAAGGATCCGATCCGCCACGCCGAACGGCGATTCTGCTCGCTGATCAACGAGGATCACGGCGATCTCGCCGGCGCCTCGCCCGGCATCTTCATCGGCATCCAGCTGATCCATCCCGGCGAGGTGGTGCCGAACCACCGGCACAATTCGGTGGCGATCTATCACTACCTGCAGGGCACCGGCTTCACGACCGTCGAGGACGTGAAATACTCCTACAAGCGCGGCGACACGATCGTGTGCCCGGCCTGGGCCTATCACAAGCACGAGGCCACCGGCGACGAAGACACGGTGATGTACGTGACGCAGGACATGCCCGAGATGGCCGCGAAGCGCACGCTGTTCTTCGAGGAGCCGGAGGGGCTCGAGAACGTGCGACACATGGTGCAGGGCACGAGCAAATCCTGGAGCGCCACGCGCGACCCCGACGCGGAGAAGCGCTAGCCCAGCGCATCTGCCCGGCCGCGCCTCGATGCACGGCATTACCTACTTCCACTGGCGGACGATCGCTTGGCGCCGGGCCTAGCGTGCTTTGCGGCTTCGAGCCTTGCGTGATCGCCGCGCCTTGACGCTCGCCCCCGGCGGCTCTAGGTGCAGTGCAACATCAAAGGCTCTGCAACCAATGCCGCTTCCCGCCCCCGTGCCGCGCGAGCACCTGCATACGCGCACCGTCACCTGCCAAGGCTTCCTGCGTCAGGACGGTCTGTGGGACATCGAGGGCCGTATCGTCGACGTGAAGACCTACGCGTTCGAGAACGAATGGCGCGGCAAGGTCGAGCCCGGCGTGCCGGTGCATGAAATGTGGATCCGCCTCACGATCGACGACCGCATGGAGATCCGGGAGGTCGCCGCCTCCACCGATCACAGCCCGTTCCAGATCTGCCCCGATATCCTGCCGAATTTCCAGCGGCTCGTCGGCGTGCGCATCGGCCACGGATTCACGCGCGAGGTGCGGTCGCGACTCGGCGGACGGCAGGGCTGCACGCACATCGTCGAGATGCTGCAGCAGGTCGCGACCGTTGCGTTCCAGACCACGGTGGCGGAACGCGCGCGGTCGCTGCGCAAGCGGCAGAAAGCCGAGGCTGCCAAGCCCGCGCCCGCCGAGGCCACCGCCGATCCGGGCCAGGCGGCGCCGCCGGCCGAAAAGCCGAAGCGGCCGCCGATCGTCATCGACACCTGCCACGCCTGGAGCAGCGACGGCCCGCTCGTGCAGCGCTACATGCCGGAATACTTCAGCGGTCCCAAGCCCCCCGCCGCCTAGCGCGGCGCGCTTTCGCCGCGATACGATGCGGCGGGCCTCGTTCGAGGAACGCAATGAGCATCGTATCGAAACCGCCGAATGGCGCGCCGGGCCTGGTTTTCGGCCTGCTCGGATTGGCCGCCGCCATCGGCCTCGTCGCGGTGGTCATCATTCTCTGGTCCGCCGAGGCGGCGCGGCCGGGCTCGAAGGCGCTCACGCCCACGCCGGTCGCGGCGTTCGCGGCGCTCGGCGGCCTTGCCGACGATCCCCGGTTCTGGCGCGCCGTCGGCGCGACGCTGACCGACTGGCTCGCCGGCTTTGCCGCCGCCGCCGTCGCCGGCCTGGCGATCGGGATTTACGCGGGCCGCTCACGCCGGCTCGCCGCCCTTGCCGGTCCGGCGCTTTTTGTCGTCGCGACCCTGCCGGCATCGGTCCTTCCTCTGCTGTTCGTGATCTGGGAAGGCGTCGACAGCCGCACCGGCGCCAGGATCTCGGCCGCGCTGCTGGCGTTTCTCGCGATCGCCGCGACCGCCGCGGTGGCGCAGCGGAGCGCCGACGCCGTTGCCCGATGGCAGGGCGCGTTCGGCGCGCTGGCGATCGGCGCTGTCCTCGCGCTCACCGCCGTCGTCTTCGTCGAGGGAATCGCGGGCCGCGACCGCTTCGGCACCATGGTGTTCGAAGCGTTCAGCACGTTCAACACGCCGCGGATGTACGCGATGTTCTTGGCCCTGTGGATCCTCGGCTTCGTGCTCGCGCTGCCGTTCGCGCTGGCCGGCTGGCTCCTGGGCCTGCGGCGCTGACCCGCCGCTACTCGCCCGGCGCCTTGGCGCTGAGCGCGAGGGCGTGGATCGGCTTGCCCATCAGCTCGCCGAGCGCGGCATAGATCAGGCGCTGGCGCTCGACGCGGCCCTTGCCGGCGAATGCGCCGGCCACGATCGCGACGCGGAAATGCGTGGAGATGCCGGGGCGATGCCCCGCATGGCCCGCGTGCAGGTGGGACTCATCGACGATCTCGAGCGCCGCCGGCGCGAAGGCCTCGGTGAGCTTGGCGCGGATCGTGTCGGCGACGTTCATGCGTGTTGTCCTTATCGGCGGAGAAGTCTGGCCACGGATTTAGGCGTGCCGGGCGTGGCGGTAAAGCGGCCGGAGGCCGGTGCGGAACTCGGGAGGCCTTTCACCGTTCCCAAAAGCTGCGCCTGCACCCCGTCTCCGCAGCGACCAACCGGTGACAGCCCCATGTGCTCCGATACCGTTCTCCCGCTGCGCCCGCGCCTCGTCATCCGTTCCGGGAAAGACGGCAGCCTCGATTTCGCGGCGACGACGGACATCGAGGTCATCATCGTGCGCGAAGGGTTCGGGAATTTCCGCGCCTTCCCCGCGCTGCGGATCGGCATCGAACACGTCCGCCGGCTGCTGAGCGGCCGCCCGCGGCCGGTGGCGCGCGATCGGGTGGCGCGGCGCGAGGCGTAGCCGCCGCGACGAGGCGCGCAGCCTCATCACAAGTCCGCGGCATTCGTCAAGATTGCGGCGCTCGCGCGCGCCTCCCATATTGCTGCAATGCGCAAGGTGCGGCTCGACACGCTGAAGAACTATCGCGGCCCCCCGGAACGGGGTCACACGCGGCGCTGCGACCATGCCGGCTGCAAGCAGGCCGGCGAATACCGCGCGCCCAAATCGCGCCGGCAGCTCAAGGACTACTACTACTTCTGCCTCGATCACGTGCAGGCCTACAACAAGGCTTGGAACTATCACGCCGGCATGAGCGCCGAGGAGATCGAGCGGCACATGCACGCCGCCGTGCTGGGCGAGCGCCCGCTGTGGCCGCTCGGCGTGCGCGGCAACCAGATCTGGGGCAACAGCCAGCGCATCCACGACCCGCTCGGCGCGCGCTTCGCGTTCTTGGACGAGGACGAAGCCGCCGAACACAGGCGATCCGCGCGGCCGGAGATGCCGGCGAGGCCTGCGACATTGGAGGATCAGGCCCTCGCCACTCTCGGGTTGACGGGGCCTGCCGACATCGCCACCATAAAGCAGCACTACAAGCGCTTGGTGAAGCGCTATCACCCGGACGCCAACGGTGGTGGTAACCAAGCTGCGGAAGAGCAGCTCAAGCGTATCAACGAAGCCTACGCGATTTTGAAGAAGCGCATGGCTTCCTGACGCCGAGCACCTAAGTATTGGCCTCGGCGGGATTTTTGCATCGGATCCGAAACTATGGCTCAGACGACTGCCAAGACCGGCGCGGCCAACGGCCTGCCCGACATCAAGATTTCCGTGCGGCAGACCTTCGGCATCGAAACCGATTGGGAAGTGCCGGCCTATAGCCAGACCGAAGAGCACGTTCCCGAGCTCGACACGGCCTATCGCTTCGACCGCGAGACGACGCTCGCGATCCTGGCCGGCTTCGCCTACGACCGCCGCACGCTGATCCAGGGCTATCACGGCACCGGCAAATCCACGCATATCGAGCAGGTGGCCGCGCGCCTCAACTGGCCGTGCCTGCGCATCAACCTCGACTCGCACATTTCGCGCATCGACCTCGTCGGCAAAGACGCGATCGTGCTGCGCGAGGGCAAGCAGGTGACGGAATTCCGCGAGGGCATCCTGCCCTGGGCGCTCCAGCGCCCCTGCGCGCTGGTGTTCGACGAATACGACGCGGGCCGCCCCGACGTGATGTTCGTGATCCAGCGCGTGCTCGAGCGCCACGGGCGCTTGACCCTGCTCGACCAGAGCCGCGTGATCCGCCCGCACCCGGCGTTCCGCCTGTTCGCCACCTCGAACACGGTGGGCCTCGGCGACACGACCGGCCTCTATCACGGCACGCAGCAGATCAACCAGGGCCAGATGGA
>CAYZSG010000300.1:0-4997 GCA_964481045.1 uncultured Candidatus Odyssella sp.
TCCGAGCGTGCGCCACGCGATCAGGCCGGCCATGAAGGCGAGGACTAGGCCGTTGGTGCCGTCGAGGGCGCGCACGACGCGCGGGGACATCAGCGATTTGATCGATTCGGCGAAGAAATGCCCGCGCTCTAGGTGCACGAGCGCGATCGGAAGGAAGGTCGAGCCGACCATGTAGTAGTGCGAGACAATCTCGATCGTGCCCGGCAGTGGATAGGAAAAGACGAAGCGCGAGATCACGTCGGCGAAGATCTGGAGCATCATCAGAACGATGAGCACCGCACCGATGCCGGCGACGGCAAAGGCGAGCCGCTGGAACAGCGCCTCGGTGACGTTGAACATCGGCAGCACCCCTCACGGGCGATGCGGCGCGGCCCCCAAGGGGCCGCGCCTCTTCCGTTCCGGCGCCGCACCCGCCGGAACGCAGGGCTCGAAGGCCCTGGCGCAGCGCTACTCGACGCGGACCTTCACATCCACATTGCCACGAGTGGCATGCGAATAGGGGCAAACTTTCTCGTGCGCGGCCTTGGCGAGCTGCTCCACCTCGGCCTTGGGCTGGCCCTCGGCCTTGACGACGAGTTCCACGGTGAGGCCGAAGCCGCCCGCTTCGCGCGGTCCCACGCCCACGGTGGCGGTCACCGAGGCGTTGCTGAGCGGCTTCTTGGCATCGGCGGCGAGAAACCGCAGCGCCGATTCGAAACAGGCGGCATATCCCGCCGCGAACAGCGTTTCGGGGTTGAGGCTCGAGCCGCCCGGTCCGCCCAGTTCCTTGGGCATGACGAGTGCGAGATCGAGCGCGCCGTCGGCCGATTTCACCCGGCCCTGGCGTCCGCCGGTGGCGGTGACGGTGGTTTTGTAAACGACATTGACCATGTCTGTCTCCTCCCTTTTCGGTTGAACGAGATCGTCTCGCCGCTCAAGCGGCGTCGAGCTCAAGGCACAGCGCGTTGGTGATCCGGGCCACCTGTTCGCGCAGCGCCATGGCTTCCTCGTGGGTGATCCCCACCTTGCAGGCGAGTTTGCGCGGGATCGTGGCCGCGCGCGCCTTCAGCGCCTGTCCGCCCGGGGCGAGCATCACGCGCACGCAGCGCTCGTCGTCGCGGTCGCGCACCCGTCGCACGAGTCCCGCGCGCTCCATGCGCTTGATCATCGGCGTGAGCGTGCCGGAATCGAGATGCAGCCGGTCGCCGATGTCCTTGATGTTCCGGTCGTCGCTCTCCCACAGCACCAGCAGCACGAGATACTGGGGATAGGTTATCCCGAGCGCGTCGAGCATCGGCCGGTAGGCCGTCGTCATCGCGCGCGACGCGGTATAGAGGGCGAAGCACAATTGTGCGTCGAGAGAGAGGATGGTCTTCTGCCGGGCGCTCAAGAGTCCACCATTGCGACGGGAGGGGTTGTTGATGGGCAACATAGTCGAGAGATTTCTTTTGTACAATCAAATTTGACAAAATCTAGATCCGAGCCTTACCGTTGTACAGTCACGACGCTCACAGCGAGACAGACAACCAATGGCAGACACGATATTGGACTGCGACCTCGCGATCTTCGGTTCCGGCGCCGGAGGGCTGTCCACCGCCGTCGCTGCGCGCGAAGCGGGCCTCGACGTCGCGCTCTGCGAGAAGGATGTGCTCGTCGGCGGCGGCAGCGCGCTGGCGCATGGCGGATTGTGGGCTGCCGCCAATCACGTGGCCGCAGCCGAGGGCATCGTCGATTCGCGCGAGGCCGGCATTGCCTATATGCGCTTCGTCGCGGGCCATGCCGCGGACGATGCGATGATGGCCGCCTATATCGATTCGGCGCCGGAGGCGCTGCGCTTCTTCGAATCCTGCGGCTTGAAGCTGCGCGTCATCCACGGCTTCCCTGACCATTATTTTCCCATGGCGCCGGGTTCGACCGAGGCGGGCCGCTCGCTGGAGCCCCTTCCCATCTCGCTGCTCGAACTCGGCCCTTGGGCGGACAAGATCCGGGATTCGGAGATCGAGCCGCACCGCGCCTCGGTCAAGGAGTTCCTCGCCTGGGGCGGCCTGGTCAATCGCAAGAACCGCGATTTCGCGCTGGTCGCCGAGCGGGAGAAGACGAAGACCTGGACCTGCGGCGCCGCCCTGGTGGCACACCTCCTGAAGGCGCTGCTCGCACGCGGCGTCGCGCCTCGGCACGGCGATCGAAGGGCTCGTGGTGGAGAACGGCGCCGTCGTCGGCGCACGGATTACCGGCGGGCAGACAATCCGTGCGCGCAAGGGCGTGGTGCTGTCCACGGGCGGCTGGGAGGGCGATCCGGAACTCGCACGCAGCTTCGAGGGCCTGCCCGGATGGCATTCGCCGTTTCCCAGCGCGGTTTCCGGCGACGGCTATCGCCTCGCCGTCGGCGCCGGCGCTGCCACGGCGCTGATTCGCGAGAATCTCGCCGTCATGGTCGGCATGCCGGTGCCGCCGCGTTCGGGCGCGGGCGAGCCCGAATTCCGGCTCGTGCAGATTTTCGAGTGCCAGGCCCCGCACACCATGATCGTGAATGCCAAGGGGAAGCGCTTCTCAGACGAATCCTATTTCCAGGACACGGCGGCGGCCATCCGGCAATACGATGTGTGGCGCCGCGAGCCGCGCAACCTGCCCTGCTTCATGCTGTTCGACAGCCAGTATGTCGAAGGCTTCGGCTTCTGCGGCCGCGACATCGGCACCATCCCGCCGGAGTGGGTCGCGCGGGACGCGAGCCTGTCGGGATTGGCCGGAAAGCTCGGGATCGACGCAGGCGGCCTCGCCGAGGCAGTGGAGCGCTTCAACGACTTCGCGCGCGAGGGCGTGGACCGCGATTTCCACCGCGGCGAGAAGAAATGGACCCAGGCCCGGCGCGACATGATCCGCGGCGGCGGCCCCAACCGCGCGCTGGGCACGCTCGAAAAGCCGCCCTTCTATGGCGTGCGCCTCTATCCCGCGGCCTTCGTGCCGAGCGGCGGCGTGCGCACCGATGCCGAGGGCCGCGCCCTCGATCCTTCGGGCCGGCCGATCCCGGGCCTGTTCGCCATCGGCAACACCGCGGCGCATCTCGAATACGGCGTGGGCTACCAGGCCGGCTATTCGCTCACCGCGGCGATGACCTTCGGCTACCGCTGCGCGCAGTTCCTTGCCCAAGGCAAAAGATTGCACACAAGATAATTTTGCCTTAGGCTTTGAGTTACCGGCTGTCGTGTGTTTTCGCGAAAGGCGCCGCACGGCAGAACCAAAAGAACCAATCGGCCGGCAGATGCCGAGGGAGGAACGGAGTTTTTCTTTCAGAGTGCGGCATATGCCGCCGCAGCCGCACGGACCTGCCCGCCGTGGCAGGTCGACGGCGTCTCGATTCAGCCCAGGAGGAAGTATGGCCAGCAGCGCCTCGTACGACGTAGTCATTGTCGGTTCCGGCATCGCCGGGCTTTCCGCAGCGCTCGCCGCGCGCGAGCATGGCCTGAGGCCGCTCCTGCTCGAAAAGGGAAAGAAGCTCGGCGGGGGCTCCGCCGTCGCCTATGGCGGAATCTGGGTCGGCATGAACCATATCGGCAAGGCGGCCGGCCATGCCGACAGCCGCGAGGCGGTGCTCTCCTACATGCGTTTCGTCGGCGGCGATCAGATCGTCGAGGAGAACATGCTCGCCTTCGTCGACCGCGCGCCCGAGGCGATCGCGTTCTTCGACAAGTGCGGCGTGCGCTTTCGCATAACCAACAACCTGGTCGATCACTATTATCCTTCGGCGCCCGGGTCGACTGCGATCGGCCGCTCGATCGAGCCCGATCTCATATCCGCCAACGATCTCGGCGAGTGGAAGGATTCGATCTTCCTGCCGCCGCACACGCCGCACGAACTCACCGTCGAGGAGGTGATCGGCTGGGGCGGCATCACCAATGTCGACGGCTGGAACGCCGAGGTGATCGAGGACCGGCGCCGGCAGCGCATCCGCGGCCGCGGCGTGGCGCTCGTCACGCATTTCGTGAAGCAGCTTCTCGCCCGCGGCGTCGAAATCCGCACCGGCGTCGAGGTCCAGCGCCTCGTCGTCAAGGCCGGGCGCGTGGTGGGCGTGGAGACGGCGAAGGGCGAGCGCATCGGCGCCAAGCGTGGCGTAGTGCTGGCCACCGGCGCCTACGAATCCAATCCGGAGCTGGCCGCCACCTATGAGGGCCTGCCGGGCTGGCAATCCATGTATCCCTCCACGATCACCGGCGACGGCCTCGTCATGGGTACCGAGCTCGGCGCCGCCGTGAAGATGATCCACAACAACATGGCGCTGTTCCTTGGTTTCACCATTCCGGCAGAGAATCCGCGCGAGAAGCCGTTCCTCCGCCTGGTCGGCATCAGCGAAATGCTGTGCCCGCACACCATGGTCGTCAATCGCAGCGGCAGGCGGTTCGCCGACGAGGCCTATTTCCAGGGCATCGCGCCGAAGCTGCGCGAATACGTGCCGGCGACCCACCAATACGCCAACCTGCCCTGCTACCTGATCTTCGACGAGCAGTACCGCAAGGCCTTCTCCTTCGCCGGCCGGCCCAAAGGCGCCGAGATCCCCGACTGGGTCGCGCGCGGAAACACGCCGGCGGCGCTCGCGGAGAAGCTCGGCATCGACGGCGCCGGGCTCGCGGCGACGACGGAGCGCTTCAACGGCTTCGCGCGCAGCGGCGTGGACGAGGATTTCTGCCGCGGCGCGGTGCAGTGGACGCTGGCCGAGGGCAAGTGGAAGGACCGCGACGGCAAGAGCGCCTACGCCAATCCGCGCCTCGGCGAGATCTCCGAGGCACCGTTCTACGGCGTGGAACTCCACCCCAGCGCCTTCGCGTCGGCCGGACTGCTCACCACCCCCAATGCCGAGGTGAAGAACCAGCGCGGCAAGGTCATTCCCGGGCTCTACGCCGCCGGCAACGCCTCGGTGCACGTCGAATACGGCGTCGGCTACCAGGCCGGCTATTCGCTCGCGTCGGGCATGACGTTCGGCTACCTCGCCGCGCGCCACATTTCCGGCGCCAAGGCGAAGCCGC
>CAYZSG010000301.1:0-4984 GCA_964481045.1 uncultured Candidatus Odyssella sp.
GTGACGCCGGGCAAGGTCGTCTATCAGAACGACCTCATCCAGCTCCTGCAATACGAGCCGACGACGCCGACGGTGGCCAAGCGCCCGCTGCTGATCGTGCCGCCCTGGATCAACAAGTTCTACATCCTCGACCTGCGCCCCTCGAACTCGTTTATTAAATGGTCGGTGTCGCAGGGCCAGACCGTGTTCGTCGTCTCCTGGGTGAACCCCGACGAGCGGCTCGCGCAGAAGACGTTCGAAGACTACATGGACGAAGGCATCCTCGACGCGATCACCGCGATTGAGAAGGCCACCGGCGAATCCGAGATCAACCTGATCGGCTATTGCCTCGGCGGCACGTTGAGCGCGGCCACGCTCGCCTACATGGCCGCGGCGGGCGACAAGCGCGTGAAGAGCGTCACGTTCTTCACGACGCTCGTCGATTTCACCGAGGCCGGCGATCTCACCGTGTTCATCGACGAGGAGCAGCTCAAGACGCTCGAAGCGCGCATGTCGAAGAAGGGCTATCTCGAAGGCTCGGACATGGCGACGACATTCAACATGCTGCGCGCGAACGATCTCATCTGGTCGTTCGTCGTCAACAACTACCTGCTCGGCAAGGATCCGTTTCCGTTCGACCTGCTCTACTGGAACTCGGACGCGACGCGCATGCCGATGGCCATGCACATGTTCTACCTGCGCAAGATGTATCAGGAGAACCTGCTGGTGAAGCCGGGCGGCATCACACTGCGCAACACGCCGATCGACCTGCGCAAGGTGACGATCCCGGTGTGCATCCTCTCGACGAAAGAGGATCACATCGCGCCCTGGCGCGCGACATACGCGGCGACACAGCTCTACAAGGGCCCGGTGAAGTTCCTTCTCTCGGGCTCGGGCCACATCGCCGGCGTCGTGAACCCCGCGGGTTCCGACAAATATGGCTTCTGGACCAGCGACGCGGCGAAGAACCCCAAGAAGCCCGAAGACTGGTTAAAGGCCGCGACGCAGCACAAAGGCTCGTGGTGGCCCGAGTGGAAGAAATGGATTTCCGAGTTCGAGGGCGAACAGGTGCCCGCGCGGAAGCCCGGAGACGGCAAGCTCAAAGTGATCGAACCCGCCCCCGGCTCGTACGTGAAGGTAAAGGCGAGCGATTGATTCCCCCTCGCCCTGGGCCGACGGAGAATTAGCGGTAAAGCTTCCCGTACTCCTCCCGCAGCGCGTTCTTCTGCACTTTGCCCATCGTGTTGCGCGGGAGGTCGGGGACGAAGATCACGCGTTTCGGCAGCTTGAACTTCGCGAGGCGCTGCGCGAGCGCGGTCAGCACGTCGGCTTCCGTCAGCTTCGCCGTCTGCTGCATCACCACGACGGCGGTGACGCCTTCGCCGAAATCCGCGTGCGGGACGCCGATGACGGCGCTTTCGATCACGCCGGGCAGCGCGTCGATCTCGCTCTCGACTTCCTTCGGATAGACGTTGAAGCCGCCGCTGATGATGAGGTCTTTCCCGCGCCCGACGATGTGGACGTAGCCGCGCGCATCGATCTTGCCGAGATCGCCGGTGATGAAGAAGCCGTCGGGGCGGAACTCGGCCTTCGTCTTCTCCGGCATGCGCCAATAGCCGACGAACACGTTCGGCCCTTTCACTTCCAGCATGCCGATGGTTTCGGGCGGAAGGACTTTCCCACTCTCGGGATCGGCGACGCGGATCGCGACGCCGGGCAGCGGAAACCCGACCGTGCCGGCGATGCGGTCGCCGTCATAGGGGTTGGAGGTGTTCATGCCGGTTTCGGTCATGCCGTAGCGCTCGAGGATCGCGTGGCCGGTGCGCGCCTGCCATTCGCGATGCGTCTCGGCCAGCAGCGGCGCCGAGCCGGAGACAAACAGGCGCATGCCTTTCGCCGTCTCTCGCGTGAGGCCGGGATGCTGCAGTAGGCGCGTGTAGAACGTCGGCACGCCCATCATCGAGGTGGCGCGCGCGAACAGCTTCAGGATCAGGTCGGGATCGAGCTTCGGCAGGAAGATCATCGCCGCGCCGGCCGTGAGGATCACGTTCGTCGCCACGAACAGGCCGTGCGTGTGATAGACGGGGAGCGCGTGGATCAGCACGTCGTCGCGCGTGAAGCGCCAGTAATCCGTCAGCGTCTCGGCGTTCGAGCGCAGATTCTCGTGCGTGAGCATCGCGCCCTTGGAGCGCCCGGTGGTGCCCGAGGTGTAGAGGATCGCGGCGATGTCGCCGGATGCGCGCGCGACGTCCGCGAATTCCGCGCTGGCCGCGGCGCATTTCTCGGCGAGCGTGCCCTTCTCGTCCGCACCGAGCGTCTCGATCGCGGGCACGCGCTTGCCGCGCGCGACCGGCTCGAGCGCCGCGCGCTTCGCGGGATCGCACACGAACAGCGAAGGCTCGGCGTCGCCGAGGAAGTATTCGATCTCGGCCGGCGTATAGGCCGTGTTGAGCGGCAGGAACGCGGCGCCGGTACGCACGCAGCCGAGATAGAGATCGAGGAAGGCCGGGCTCTTCTCGGCCTGCACGGCCACGCGGTCGCCCGGCTTCACGCCGAGCGCCACGAGCGCGTTGGCCATGCGCGCCGAGCGCGCGAGCAGCTCGGCGTAGGAAATCCTCCGTCCGTCGGCGGTTTCGATGAATGTGCGCGCGGTATCGGGCAGGCGCGCGCGGAAGAAGTCGAACAGGTGATTGGCCATGCGGGCGGATCGCGGAACGGAGACAGGGCCGCGGCCGGGACGGCGCGGCGTCCCCTTTTTGCGTCAGGCGCGGCGCCTTCGCCAGCGCAAAATCCGAAGCGGCGCGCTCAGGCGCGATCTGCATCCTCCGCGTCGCCCATCAGCGCCGAGCGGATGCGCCCACGCACCGCGCGCAGGCTGAACCAGACGAGGAACGCGAGCCCCGCCGCGAACAGGCCGACCGCCACCCACTCGCCGCCGTCGAGCGAGTCGAAGCCGGAGTACATCTGCCCGCTGAACTGATTGCGCCGCATGACAAGGCCCGCGCTCGCGACCTCGAACACGAGATAGGCCGCCACGGCCATCACGACATAGCCGAACAGCGGGATCAGCCACACGGTCGCCACCGCGAACGCGAGCAGGATCATCGGCGCCAGCAGATCGAGCGTGAGCGGCCAGGGTAGCGTCATGGTCGGGATCGAGGCCACGATCACGGCCACGGTCCAGCCGAGCAGCGCCGGGACCGGGCTGCCGCGCTCTGGTCGCTTGGTCTCGGGCACGGCCGCGAGGTGCGCGCGCACGGAAGCCGCGACCACGCCGTAGTTCTCGGGCGTGCAATAGAGCACGATCACGGTGCGCCAGCGGTTGCGCAGCCCGATGCGGCGCGCGCCGGGCTCGTACACGGCGCGGCGAATCCCGGCCCACCGGGTCGCCATGGTCTCGGTGCTCACCGCGATGAGCCCTGCCCCAGCCACCGACGGCTTGCGCGCCAAGGCGCCGGCGACGATCGCGAGGCGGTTCGCGATACGCGCGCGCCGGTCGACCGTAGAGGCGACGACGCCCTCGGTATCGACGCGGAAGCGCATCGCCATGCGGTTGCCGAAGAACACGAGCATGATCAGCACGCCGAGCACGAAGAAGCCCGCGCCGGCCGCGGCGAAGCCGATCGCCAGCGGTTTCAGCGAGCGCCATTCGCCCTGCGCGCCCATGACGACGGCGATGAACAGGAATGCGACGACGGCGCCGAGCCCGCAGGCCAGCGCCATGTTGCCGAGGATGCGGCGATTGGTGGCGAGCGGAACGCGAATTTCCCACTCGATCGCGGGATGCGTGGCATCCGCCGCCGCGCGCTGGGTTCTGGCCGACATTCCGCATCCTTCTCGCGAAAGCTGCGGCCTCGTTACGCCGGCGCGGCGCGCGCGGCCTTGACCTCGGTCAAATCCCGGTCATTCGATCCAGAACGGCTTCGCGGCCTCGCGCGTGGCCTGGCTAGGCGTCACGCCGATGTCCTTCAGCAGGTGCGCGTCGAGCTCCGCGAGGTCGCGGCGCTGGCGGGCGCGCGCGGCCCAGCGCAGGACGGCGTGCCAGAGAAGCGTCGAGAGCGACCGGCGCAGCCGGCGCTCGAGTCCGACCTCGGGGACGCTCGAGACGCGGCGGCGGCAGGGGTGGAAACCGGCGGCAGCGCTTTGAGTGCAGCTCATGGGACGACTCCGGGGGCAAGGGCGGCCATGGCTGGATACGCAGCGCTATTGACGGACACAAACCAAGGTTTATCTCCTACCTTTGAGATTTCCTCAGGGGTGGTCCTTGGCCCGGCGCCTGCCCTCGCTCAACGCGCTGCGCGCCTTCGAGGCGGCGGCGCGCCATCTGAGCCTGACCAAGGCCGCGGACGAGCTTTCCGTGACGCCCGGCGCGCTCAGCCACCAGATCAAGGCGCTCGAGGCGCGGCTCGGCGCGAAGCTGTTCCAGCGCACCGCCCGCGGTCTCGCCTTCACCGATCTCGGCCGCGACTACCTGCCGGTGGTGCGCGACGCGTTCGATCGCCTCGCCGCCGGCACCGACACGCTGTTCGGCCCCGCACAGGCGGCGACGCTGACGGTCAGCGTCTCGCCGAACTTCGCGCAGAAATGGCTGGTGCCGCGGCTCGGGCGCTTCGCGGCGGCGCACCCGGCGATCGATCTCCGCATCGCGGCCTCGACGGAGCACATCGATTTTGCTGCGAGCGACGTCGATCTCGCCGTGCGCCACGGCGACGGCACTTGGCCCGGCCTCGCGGTGGCGAAGCTCGCCGACGAGCACGTCATCCCGGTCGCCAGCCCGCGCCTTGCCGGCGGCAAGCCCGCGCTCAAGCGGCCGAACGACCTCAAGACGCACACGCTGCTGCACGCGCCCGGCCCCATAGACTGGCGCGCATGGCTCGAGGCGGCGGGCGTCTCCGATATCGACGTGCGCCGCGGCCCGCGCTTCAACCAGGCGAGCATGGCGATCGAGGCCGCGGTGGACGGCGTGGGCGTCGCGCTCGCGCGCACGGCGCTGGCCGCGCTCGAC
>CAYZSG010000302.1:0-4964 GCA_964481045.1 uncultured Candidatus Odyssella sp.
CGCGCCGAAGGCGCGCGAAGAGTTTCCTCCCCGGCTCCCCGGCTCCTGTTCACTTCACCTTTGCTTCCACCGACGGGCGCGTGATGGACGACTTTCTCGTTCGCGCGCTGCTGGCGGGGCTGGGCGTCGCGGTGGTGGCGGGGCCGTATGGGTGTTTCGTCGTGTGGCGGCGCATGGCGTATTTCGGGGAGACGCTGGCGCACACGGCGCTGTTCGGCGTGGCGCTCGGCGTGCTGCTCGAGGTCGATCTCATCGTCGGCATGATCGCGGCGGTGGCGCTGGCGGCGCTGCTGCTCGGCTTCGCGCAGCGCGACAAGCGGCTCGGCAGCGACGCGATTCTCGGCATCCTCGCCTCGCTCACGCTCGCCGCCGGCGTAATCGCCGTTTCGCTCGCCGGCACGGTGCGCATCGATCTCTTCGCGTTCCTGTTCGGCGACATCCTCGCGGTGCGCACGGTCGATCTTTACGCGATCTGGGGCGCGGCCGGCGCGGCGCTGGCGGCGCTGGTCTGGCTCTGGCGCCCGATGCTCGCCGCCACGCTGCACGACGAGCTCGCGCGCATCGACGGCGTGCGCGTCGATGCCGTCAACCTGCTGCTGATGCTGCTGCTGGCGCTCGTCATCGCCGTGGCCGGGCGCATGGTGGGCATCCTGCTCGTGGTGGCGCTCCTCGTGATCCCGGCCGCCGCCGCGCGCCGCTTCGCGCGCACGCCCGAGCAGATGGCGCTCGGCGCCGCGGCCGCCGGCGCCATTTCGGTCGCGGCCGGCCTCTGGGGCTCGTTCCGCTGGGACACGCCCACCGGCCCCAGCATGGTCGTGGCCGCCGGCCTCATCTGCCTCCTCGCCTGGATCGTGCCGCGGCGCCGCGCGACATAGCACATTTGCCGCATCGTCTTGGGAACGCTGCGCGTCCCACCTCCATCTAATGGGTTGGAAGCGGCTTCGTCCGAATCCGCAGGAGGAACGAAATGCAGCGTCTCGACGTGTCCGGCGAGCCGGACGCCGGGCTGGCCGCGCGCGCGGCGGCGGGCGACCATGCCGCCTTCGCGGCCATCATGCGCGCCAACAACCAGGCGCTCTACCGCGTCGCGCGCAGCATGCTGCGCGACGATGCCGAGGCCGAGGACGCGCTGCAATCGAGCTACTTGAAGGCTTATCTGGCGCTCAAGCAGTTCGCCGGGCGCGCCGCACTCTCGTCCTGGCTCACGCGCATCGTCATCAACGAATGCCTCGAGCGCCGGCGGCGGCGCCAAACGCGCGCCGACGAGGCCGTGTCCGAGCCGTCCGAAGAACTCCCCGGTGATGCCGGCGCCGATCCCGAAACCCACGCGGCGCGCGCCGAGCTCGCCGGCGTCATCGAGCGTGCGATCGACGCGCTGCCAGAGCCATTCCGCGTCGTGTTCACGCTGCGCGCCATCGAGGGCCGGGCGGTCGAGGCCATCGCCGCGGATCTCGGCATCGCCGAAGCGACGGTGCGCACGCGCTATCACCGCGCGCGCCACATCCTGCAGCAGCGCTTGAAGGACCAGTTCAGCGCCGCGCTCGACGGCGTCTTCCCGTTCTTGGGCGCGCGCTGCGAGCGGCTCGTTGCGCGCGTCGTGTCGCTACTGCCGAAATTCCCGCCGCGTTCCATCAACTGAAGGAGTCCGACATGTCGTTCCTGCGTTTCGCCTCTGTTGCCCTGCCAGCGCGCCGTGCGCTGCTCGCCGATGCCGGCCGCGCCACGCTCTCGGCTGGCGCCGTGCTGATGCTGGCGGGCGGCGGCGCCGCCCTGTTGCCGCGCGGCGCCGCGGCGGCCACGAAGGAGGACGATGTCCGCATCCTGAACACCGCGATCGCGGCCGAGCACGAGGCGGTCGCGGCCTACGGCGTCGGCGCCAAGAGCGGGCTCCTGAAGAAGCCCACGCTGGCGCTCGCCGTGCAGTTCCAGGGCCATCACAAGGCGCACATCGATGCGCTGGCCAAGGCCGTCCGCGCGATGGGCGGCTCGCCGGCCGACGCCAAGCCCAAATACGATTTCCCCGCGGCCGGCCTGAAGAAAGAGGCCGACGTGCTGCGCTTCGCGGCGCAACTCGAGAAGGGCGCCGTCAGCGCGTATCTCGGCGCGGTGCCGCTGTTCCTCGACCGCAACCTCGCCAAGGCCGCCGCCAGCATCCTCGGCGACGAAGCCATGCATTGGGCGATCCTGCGTCAGGCGGTGGGCGAGAACCCAGTCCCCGCGGCGTTCGTCGATTGAGCGCGCTGCATCGGAGCGCCGCGGCCTTGGTGCTGGCCGCGGCGCTCGCCGCCCTGCCTTCGGCGCGCGCTGCGGCCAACGCGGGCGATTGGAAGCGCGGCGAGGCGGTCTACAGCCGCTGCCTCGCCTGCCACGCACTCGCGCGCGACCGCGTCGGCCCGCGCCATTGCGGATTGCTCGGACGGCGCGCGGGCGCCGTGCCGGGTTTCACCTACTCGCGCGCAATGCGCGAATCGGGTCTCGTCTGGACGGAGGAAACACTCGACCGATTCATCGCCGATCCAATGGCCGTCGTTCCCGGCACGACGATGGGCTACGCCGGCGTGAAGGACGCGGCCGAGCGGCGCGATCTCATCGCCTATCTACGCCACGCCGACAGAACCAGGGCGCTCTGTCCGTGATGCGCATTGCGTTCGGGTGACGCGTCGAAGCGCGCGGGCGCGCCCGCCGTGCTACACCCGCGACCAGTCGATCGTGGCGCTTTGCGGCTGGCCCGGCAGGTAGGAAACGGCGACGCGGCGCCCGATCGCGAGCGCGCCGAGCTTGTGCTTCGGCACGCGGTAAATGCCCTGCGCCGCGAACGGCGCGCCGTTGCGCGGCTTCACCTGCATGGCCACGAACACCATCGGGTCTCCGGCCTTCTCGGGCTCGATGCCGGGCACCATCTGTCCGGCCGTGGCGCCGGTGTCGGAGACGGACTGGATCGTGCCTTCGGCGCGCTCGCCCTCGGCGATCACATCGGCCGCCTCGCGCACGGTCTTGGCCTGCATCGCGCCGGCCACGCCGGGAACGGCGAAGGTGCCGCCCGGCGTCGCGACCATGCCGGGCGCGCCCACGGTCATGTGCGCGCCGCCGCCGGCCTGCATCTGCGCGGCGAGCGCCTGCGCGATGCCGGCCAGCCCGCCTGCCGCCGCGCCGCCGCGCAAGTCGATCGCGACGCGCGCATGGTTCGCCGGGTCCACCTTCACGGCCACGGTCATGCCGGGCTGGAGCGCGCCCCAGCTCATGCGGCCCAGCGTCACCTCGGTCGTCGTCTCGTAGGGCGGCCGGCCCGGGATCGTCACCTGCAGCCGCGCCTCGATCACGGCGTTCACGTTGTTGATCGTGATGCCGGTGTCGCGCACGCCCAGCACCAGCGCGGTGCCGGCGACGCCGCCCGCGAGGATGCGACGGTCCGCGCCCATGATCCGCCGCACGAAGACGAAGAACACGACGAGCCCGACAACGGTGATCGCCACGATCGGCACGATGGTCCACACGATCGTGTTGCCGAGGCCCGACATCATCGAGGCCGGGTCCGTCGTGCGCATCGCGCTGCCGGTGATCGTGCTCGTCATGTGAGAGACGACGAACATGATCCCGCCCGCCACTATGATGAAGACGAGGCCGAACAGGAGAAGCATTTTCGACGTGCTGCGCATCGCGGTCTCCGCGCCAGGGCCGCGGCGATCATGCCATGCCGGGCCGCGCCTGCGTAATACGGCGCCGCTTAACGCCGCGTTATGGCGAGCGGATGCGGCGCCCCGCGCACGAAGCAAAACGGGCGCCGCGAGGGCGCCCGTTTTCGTCGGTCCATTCGGCGAAGCGTCAGCCAGCCACCGTCCAGGTGGCACCCTTCCGCAGCATCGCGTTCAGGTCGGCCGGCTTGCCCTTGAGCTTTTCCTTCGCCGTCGCGATCTGCGCCCACACGGCGGTCTCGTAGGGCTGCGCGGCGGGGTTGTTGTAGATCACGCCGATCGGCACCGGGAAGTTCGGCGGCTCGAGCTGGCACAGCATCACGGCCAGCATGCGGTTGGTCTCGTCGTGGACGATGATGTCGTCGGCCGTGATTCCGTTTTCGCCGATCGTGACGATCTCGAGCGACATGGTCTTGGGGTTGAAGCGGATGCCCTTGTTCTTGGCCTTGCCGAAGATCATCGGCTTGCCGTGCACGAGCTCGAGCTGCTGCTCGTCCTTCACGTCCTTCTCGGCGAAGCTGTCGAACGCGCCGTCGTTGTAGACGATGCAGTTCTGGATGATCTCCACGAACGAGCAGCCCTTGTGCGCGGCCGCGCGCGCGACGATGCCGGGCATGTGGTCCTGCCGGCGGTCGATCGTGCGCGCGATGAAGCGGGCATTGGCACCCATCGCGAATTGCAGCGCCGAGACCGGCGGGTCGATCGAGCCGGTGGGCGTGGACGGCGAGCGCGTGCCGAGCCGCGAGGTGGGCGAATACTGGCCCTTGGTGAGGCCGTAGATCTCGTTGTTGAACAGCAGGTAGTTGATGTCCACGTTGCGGCGGATCGCGTGCATCGTGTGATTGCCGCCGATCGAGAGCCCGTCGCCGTCGCCGCCCACCACGAACACGGTGAGGTTCGGGTTGGCGAGCTTTACGCCTGTGGCGATCGCCGGCGCGCGGCCGTGGATCGTGTGGAAGCCGTAGGTGGCGACGTAGTAGGGGAAGCGCGCCGCGCAGCCGATGCCCGAGACGAACACGGTGTTCGCCGGATCGGCGCCCATGTCGGCGAGCGCCTTCTGCACGCCGCGCAGAATGGCGTAGTCGCCGCAGCCCGGGCACCAGCGCACGTCCTGGTCGGTCGCGTAATCCTTCGGGAGCAGCTTCTTCGGTGACTGGACGTTCATCGTCTTTGCTCGTCTGTCTCGGGCCAAGAAAAGTGAACAGGAGCCGGGGAGCCGGGGAGATTCAGGAATTCGCACGGAGCGCGCGGTTCTATTTATACCCCGCGCCC
>CAYZSG010000303.1:0-4923 GCA_964481045.1 uncultured Candidatus Odyssella sp.
GGGGCGCCGCACCGCCGTAGGTGTCGACGATGATCTTGCGGCCGGTGAGGCCGGCATCGCCGTGCGGGCCGCCGATGACGAAGCGGCCGGTGGGATTCACATAGAACTCGGGCTCCGGGCACATCCAGCCTTTCGGCAGGGTGTTCACCACATGAGGCCGGACAATTTCGCGGACCGCTTCCTGGTCGAGGTCGGCGCTATGCTGGGTCGACACGACGACCGACGTTGCCCGCACCGGCTTCCCCTCTTCATAGAGCAGCGTGACCTGGCTCTTCGCATCCGGCCCGAGGCCAGGCTCGGCGCCGGAATGACGGGCTTCCGACAAGGACTTCAAGATGTTGTGGGCAAAGTAGATCGGCGCCGGCATGAGACCCTCGGTCTCGCGGCAGGCATAGCCGAACATGATGCCCTGGTCGCCGGCGCCCTCGTCCTTGTTGCCCGTGGCCTCGACGCCCATCGCGATGTCGGGCGATTGCTCGTGGAGATGAACCTCCACGTTCGCGCGGTCCCAATGGAAGCCGTCCTGCTCGTATCCGATATCCTTGATCGCGCTGCGAACCAGCGAAGCGATCTCGCCCTCGCGGAGATTGACGCGCCCGCGCACCTCGCCCGCGAGCACAACGCGGTTGGTTGTCGCCAGCGTCTCGCAGGCCACTTTGGCCATCGGGTCTTCCTTCAGGTAGCGGTCCACGATCGTGTCGGAGATGCGGTCGCACACCTTGTCGGGATGGCCTTCGGAAACGGATTCGCTGGTGAAGAGATAGTTGCCGTTGCGCTGCATGGGATATTCCTGGTGAGTGAGAAAAGAGAACCACGAAGACACGAAGGCCACGAAGGCAAAGAAACGCGGCTGCGGCGCAACTCGGTTTCTTCGTGCCCTTCGTGTCTTCGTGGTGAAATGATTCGGCGTTTCGCTAGTCGCGCTTGCGCGAGATCACGAAGGATTCGTCGTGGAACCAGAGCGCGCCGTGCTTTTGCAGCACGTCGCGCGTGGCATCGAGATAGGCGCGGTCTCCGACGACGCCCTCGAGGCGCTGGTCCTCGATCTGCGCCACGTAGATCGCCGCGTTCCACGCCGCGAACAGCGTGGACGTGCCGATCGAGGAGCTGATCTCGTTCGGCAGCGTGTGCATGTCGTAGCGGAAGATCGAGCGGTCGTCGGCGTAGGCATTGAAGTTGAAGTCGCGCGCGAGCGCGCCCAGCTCGTTCTTCGTCGCCTTCAGCAGTTCGTGGCGGTCGGTGATGAACGGGTTCTCGCCCGGCCACACGCGCTGGATGATCTCGAGGGCGGGGTCCTTGCCGGCCGAATGGATGCCGATCAGGCGTCCGCCCGGCGCCAGGCCGCGCGTCAGCGGCGCCAGCACCTTCTGCGCCTTGAACTCCACCGGCGCGCGCGCGCGATACGGCTGCGAGGCCATGACGAGGTCGTAGTCGGCGCGGCCGTGCCCGCGGCGCGGGATCGTATTGTCGAGCAGGAATTTGTGGTCGTCGCGGTAGATCACGAGCACGACCGGCTTCTCGTAGATCGGATTGCCGCTCTTGGCGCTCACGCGCGCCTTCCAGTTTTCGGCGAGGAACGGCTGGAGCGCCGTGATCTGCCGCTCGAACTCGTGCGAGGTCGTGCCGGTCAGCGATACTTCGTGCCAGACGAGGCTCGTCGCGGCCGCCACCGAGTTGGGGGTCAGCCACGGCGCCTCGGCGTAATACATGTTCGTCATCACGAGCACCGAGGCCGGGTGCTCGTAGAAGCGGTCGGGCATCTTCTCGAGCGCGAGGCGCACGTCCTCGAGGCTGATCTCCTTGCCCACGATGTAGAACGGCATCGCCGGATAGCGGTCGTGCAGCGCGCGCATCACGCGGGTCAGCACCGTGCCGTCGCCCACGCCGGCATCGAACAGGCGCACGGCCGGCGGGCGCGGGTGGATGTTGCCGAGCTCGAGGCTCACGCGGTCGGCGATCATCCACTTCTCGGAGCAGGTGTTGACGAACAGCAGATATTTCTGCCGGTTGTCGAAGAAGCGGAAGTTCTTGTCCTGGTCGCCCGCGGGCTTGCCGCCGGGCGGATTGCCGGAGCCGTGCGAAGGCGCCGGGGCCAGCGCAGGCGCGCCGCCGGGCGCCGCTTTGCGTTCGATGATCACGCTCGAGCCGTTCGTCCCCGGCGGATGGGCGGAGATGAAATCGCGGATGCGGTTGGCGGTCTCGATCGTAATGCGCCCGCCGAAGCGCAGGCGGCTCACCAGTTTGCCGTCGTTGACGGCGCGGCGGCCGAACGTCGATTCGGCGATGCGCGTGGCGCGGCAATAGTCGGAAATCTCGCGAAGCAGTTCCTCGGCGTTCACGGCAATCCTCCCTAGGGACCGGCCGGCGCCCATCTTCGCCGCAGCGGCGGGCGTCCGAACCGGGACGAATTCGAACGATTGCAAGGCACTCGGTCAACCATATAGGTGCCCACAAAATAGTTGGGAATTAAGATGGGCTATAGCCCAAAACCGCATTATTTCAATTAATTGAGAAAGTCATTCCATCGGCAACATCCCAAGTCGCGCCAAGGATTTGCTGCAATGCAGCAAGAAGGATGGGCGGCTATTGGGACCGGCAGGCGCGCGGTCGCGCGCTTGTCATTGGCGCGCGAGGCCCGTTCTCGGGCATGCCTGCCCCTCGCTTGGCGAAAGGAGAGGCACCATGATCCGGAAGATCGCGCTCGTCTTGGCGTTGGCAATCACGCCGCTCGCGGCCTCGGCGCAGCAAGGCCCGCCCGCGGAGAAGCGCGCGGTCGCCACTTTCGCCGGCGGCTGCTTCTGGTGCATGGAGCCGCCCTACGACAAGTTGCCCGGCGTGATCTCCACGACCTCGGGCTACATCGGCGGCAAGACGGTCAACCCCACCTATCGCCAGGTCGTCGGCGGCGACACGGGCCACGCCGAGGCGGTGCAGGTGGTCTATGACCCCGCGAAGATCACCTACGAGAAGCTGCTCGAGGTGTTCTGGCGCAATGTCGATCCGCACGACGGGGGCGGCCAGTTCTGCGATCGCGGCGATTCCTATCGCACCGGCATCTTCGTGCACGACGAAACGCAGCTTCGCCTCGCGCAGGAATCGAAAAAGCAGGTCGAAGCGAAGCTCAAGAAGCCGGTGGTCACCGAGATCGTGCTCGCGCCGAAATTCTATCCGGCCGAGGATTATCACCAGGATTACTACGTGAAGAATCCGGTGCGCTACAAATTCTACCGCCAGAACTGCGGCCGCGATGATCGCCTGCGCGAAGTGTGGGGCGCGGATGCGGGGAATTAGCGCCGCATCCGAACACCCCGCGGCGCGCGAATCCCCGTCATGCTGAGCGCCGCGCCCCTTGGCGCGGCTGCGAAGCATCTCTCGACAGGGTGTCTCGGCGCCGACGCACAACCTGCTCCGGCACGCCGCGCTGCGTAGAGATCCTTCGCTTCGCTCAGGATGACGGTGCGTGGTGCCGCCGCGCCTGTGATCCACTTCATGAACCGCAGGTGAACGGCTTCACTGCGGGCCGGGGCGGGTTTCGGCATAGTCCGCGTCAGATGAGGCGACGAACACGGCGCCTCGAGACATCAACCCGAACGGACAGGACCAGCCGCCATGAAGACCCTCGCCACGCTCACCGCCGCGATCGCCCTCTCGATCGGCCTCGCCGGCACCGCCACGGCCGCGCAGCCGGGCGCCGAGATCGGCCCGCAGATCACGAAGGAAAGCTCGATCGCCCAGGCGGGCTGCTACTACCGCTACTTCTACGTCACGAACGGCTACCAGTACCGCTACTTCTACCGCTGGTACTGCTACTAAGCCCTGAGACGACCCACGAACACGCAGGCGGCCCGTTCCGGTTGGGGGAACGGGCCGCTTCGCGTTTGGGAACAGGCGCTATTGCGGCTTCGCGGGCGCTTTGGGCGCCTCGATCTTCACGTCGATGGAATTCTTCGCTGGCCCGGACACGCTGCCGTCGAACAGGAAGAACGCACCAATGCCGACGACGACGACGAGCGCGCCGACGACGAAGTAGAGTCCGCCATGGCCGCCGCCGGTGTTGACCTGATCCGCCACCACATACCTCCTGACGATATTTCACACGCAGTGGAAACGAGGTGGTGGGGGTAAGGGTTCCGCGGCGATGGCCGCAGCCCTTGGTGCGGATCACGCGAAATTGCGCATCCAGCCGAGCGTCTCCTCGGTGCGGCGCGAGGGTGTGTATTCCGCGGCGACGAAGCCGGTGTAGCCGCAGCGCGCGACGGCCGCGAACTGCACCGTCCAGTCGAGCGTGCCGCTGCCGGGTTCGACGCGGCCGGGCACGTCGGAGAATTGGATGTGCGCGAGCCAGCGGCCGAGCTTCCGCAGCGCGGCCTCCGCATCTTCGCCCATGCGCGCCATGTGATAGAGATCGGCCTGCACACCGAGATCGCGCGACGAACCCGCCGCCGCTTCTTCCACCACCGCCAGCGCCTCGTGCGTGCGGCTCACGAGAAAGCCGGGAATGTCGAAATTGTTGATCGGCTCCACGAGCACGCGGATGCCGTCCGGATTCAGCGCGTCGGCGGCAAAGCGCAGATTCTCGACGAACTGCGCGAGGCACGCTCGCCGCGGGACGCCCTCGGGCTGAATGCCGGCGAGCACGTTCACCTTCTTCGCGCCGAGTGCCTTTGCATAGTCGCGGCCGCGCGCGACGCCGGCACGGAATTCGGCCGCATGGCGCGGGTCGGGCAGCGCCGCGATTCCCCGCACGCCGGTGGAGAAATCGCCGGCGGGCAGATTGATGAGGTCGACCAGCACGCCGGCGGATTCCTTCGCACGCACCAATTCGGCGAGGGCCGCCTCGTAGGGAAACTGGATTTCGACCGCGGGAAAGCCGGCCGCGCGCGCGGCGGCGAAGCGCTCGAGCAGCGGGCGCTCCTTGAACAT
>CAYZSG010000304.1:0-4908 GCA_964481045.1 uncultured Candidatus Odyssella sp.
GAGTTCTTGGGAAGCGTGAATTCGGCCATCAGTACACCCGCTCCTTCGGCGGGAAGCTCTGCACGTCGTTGGTGAGCGTGTTCATGTGGACCGGGCGGTAGTCGAGCTTCACGTTGCCCTGCTCGTCGCACCACGCGATCGTGTGCTTCATCCAGGTCTTGTCGTCGCGCTTCGGGAAATCTTCGCGCGCCTGGGCGCCGCGGCTTTCCTGGCGGTTCTCAGCCGAGACGATCGTGACCATCGCCTGGTACATGAGATTGTCGAATTCGAGCGTCTCGGCGAGATCGGAATTCCAGATGAGGGAGCGGTCGGTCACCTTGATGTCCTGCTTGCCGGCCCAGACCTTCCGGAGCTTGTCGACGCCGGATTTCAGCACGTCGCCGGTGCGGAACACGGCGCAATCGGCCTGCATGATCTTCTGCATGTCGAGGCGGAGTTGCGCCGTGGGCGTGCCGCCTTTGGCGTGGCGCAGACGGTCGAAGCGGTCGAGCGCCAGATCGGTGGCGCCGTTCTTGAGCGGCTGGTGCTTCTCGCCCGGCGTCAGCACCTCGGCGCAATGGAGCGCCGCCGCGCGGCCGAACACGACGAGATCGAGCAGCGAATTCGAGCCGAGCCGGTTGGCGCCGTGCACCGAGACGCAGGCGTTCTCGCCGATCGCCATCAGGCCGGGCACGACCGAATCGGGGTTGCCGCCCTTGAGCGTGACCGCCTCGCCTTTGTAGTTCGTCGGCACGCCGCCCATGTTGTAGTGGCAGGTCGGCAGCACCGGGATCGGCTCTTTCGTGACGTCGACGCCGGCGAAGATGCGCGCGGTCTCCGAGATGCCGGGCAGGCGCTCGTGCAGCGTCTTGGCCGGCAGGTGCTCGAGATGAAGGTGGATGAAATCCTTGTTGGGCCCGCAGCCGCGGCCCTCGCGGATCTCGATCGTCATCGCGCGGCTCACCACGTCGCGGCTCGCGAGGTCCTTGGCCGAGGGCGCGTAGCGCTCCATGAAGCGCTCGCCGGCGGAATTGGTGAGATAGCCGCCCTCGCCGCGCGAGCCTTCCGTGATCAGGCAGCCGGCGCCGTAGATGCCGGTCGGGTGGAACTGCACGAACTCCATGTCTTCGCAGGGAAGCCCCGCGCGCAGCGCCATCGCGTTGCCGTCGCCGGTCTGCGTATGCGCGCCGGTGCAGGAGAAATACACGCGGCCGTAGCCGCCGGTGGCCAGCACCGTCTGGTGCGCGCGGAAGCGGTGGATCTTGCCGTCGTCGAGATTCCACGCGACGACGCCGAGCACGCGGCCATCCTCGACGAGCAGGTCGAGCGCGAAATACTCGACGAAGAACTCGGCGTTGAAGCGCAGGCTCTGCTGATAGAGCGTGTGCAGGATCGCGTGGCCGGTGCGGTCGGCCGCGGCGCAGGTGCGCTGCGCGATGCCGCGGCCGAAATTCGTCGTCATGCCGCCGAACGCGCGCTGATAGATCTTGCCCTCGGGCGTGCGGCTGAACGGCACGCCGTAATGCTCGAGCTCGATGATCGCGGCCGCGGCCTCCTTGCACATGTATTCGATCGCGTCCTGGTCTCCCAGCCAATCGGAGCCCTTGACCGTGTCGTACATGTGCCAGCGCCAGTCGTCCTCGCCCATGTTGCCGAGCGCCGCCGAGATGCCGCCCTGCGCCGCCACGGTGTGCGAGCGCGTCGGGAACACCTTGGTGATGCACGCGGTCTTGAGGCCCTTCTCGGCCATGCCGAACGTGGCGCGCAAGCCCGCGCCGCCGGCGCCTATGACGACGACGTCGTAGTAGTGATCGGTGATCTCGTAGGCCTTCGTGCCGGCCATTTTTGCCAAGTCTCCTATTGCCTACGCGAACGCGATCCGCAGCACCGAGAAGATGCCGATGCCGGCCAGAACCACGGCCGCGAACTTCACGGCGAGGATCGAAACGAGCTTCAGGCCTTCGTGATGGACATAGTCCTCGATCACCACCTGCAAGCCCAGTTGCGCGTGATGGAAGGTGGCGGCGATCAGCACCACCATCAGGGTGGCCGAGAACGGCGAGCGGAACCACTCGACGACCGTGCCGCGGCCCTCGTCGACGAGCAGCAGCAGATTGATGACGAACCAGATGGCGAGCGGCACCAGCGCCACGGCGGTGAGGCGCTGGGCCCACCAATGCGCGGTGCCATCCTTGGCCGAGCCGAGACCGCGCGCGCGGCCGAGCGGAGAACGGAGATCCATGGTGCCTACCTCGTCGTCGCCACGACGATCCACGTCACGGCCGTGGCCGCGACCGTGCCGGCGACGACGGCCATGCCCGACAGCCAGCCGGTGCGCAACTCGAAGCCCTTGCCGGCATCCCAGAACAGGTGCCGGATGCCATTGAAGAGGTGGTAGTAGAACGCCGCCGACCAGCCGATCAGCAGCAGCACGCCGAACCAGCCGGTCAGGAACGCGCGCGCGGCGGCATAGGCGTTGGGCCCGCTGGCGGCCGCCCAAAGCCAATAGATCAGCAGCAGCGTGCCGATCGCGAGGCCGATTCCGGTGATGCGGTGGAGGATGGAGAGCGCCATCGTCCACTGCCAGCGATACACGCCGAGATGAGGCGAAAGGGGGCGCCGCGGCGCCTCGGATGACGGGCTTGCCATGTCCTCGATCTTGCTGTGGCGGCCGGCGCGAGCGCGGGCCGGGACGGCAAGTCGCGATTGCCGATGGCGGTCGAGCGTCTCTCGCCTGCTCTCTCTGGGCAGGTGATGCTGCGTCAAATTTGTGCCCGCCGCGGCATCCGAGTCAACCGCCCTGCGCTGCGCTGCAAACATGCCGCGGCTCTGTCCACCGCTGGGGACAAGCAACGGCCGAACAAGCCTGTCACGAAACGGACTTAGGAGAGGGATGGCGCGTGCCGCGGCAAGGCCGCGCGCGGGCCCGATTCGGCGCGGTGCAACATGTGTGGATGAAGCTCTGAACAACGTTTCTTATTGACAAACTTATCCCAAGTTCGCCCCACAGCTTTCTGTTGCGTTGGCGTTACTCGCGGATTGCGCGAAGGCGGCGCGAGGGCCAGCGTGGCCACCGGCGATGGGGAGAGGTTTCGAGGTTTCGCGGCGTGCTCATCCCGCTGCGGATTTCGGGGCTTCGGGCCGGGCTCGCCCGGTCATGTGAGGGATCCCAGGGGAGGCCCGTCGGCTTCGGCCGCGGCCCAACTCGGGCGAACCACGCTGCGGGAGCCGGCGCGCTTCGCGCGCAGGCTCGTGCCCACGCAGCCATTCGCGCTCGCGCGCCGCTCGCCCCGATGGGCGGCGCACCGGGCCGGAAATCTTGCACCGCGTCGCCGCGGTCGACCCGGGTGGGTGCTGCGGTTCACCAGGGACGACAGAGAGGCGTCAGGGTCCGCCGCGCGCCTGTGCCGGGTTTCGCGTTCGCGCGAAACTTTGGGTACGTGTGCAGCGCCGGCGGCGGCGGCAGAGAGCTCTTCAACGGGTTCGGCCACCGGCACCCCTGACGCCTCTCGCCCTTTCGGGCATTTCCCTCGCCGTGCCACGATCCGTTGCGGTAATATGCGCGGCCGCTTCCGCCCGCCGCGGCGGCGGCCCGTTTCGTCCCCAGATCGTGGAGCAGCTCTCATGTCGATGATCGCGCGCGGCTTGGCCGTGGCACTGGTCGTTTTCGCCGGCAGCGGCATTGGCCCGGCCACGGCCCAGGAGCTGGCACCTCTTTCCGCCTGGGCGCAGAAGAGCATGCAGACCGCGACGATCGACGGCCGCGTCGCGCGCGCGCTCGGACTCAACACCACCGGCCAGCCGGTGCAGCTGAAGGCGGTGTCCACCGCGTTCATGGGCGGCTCGCGCAGCGTGCATCTCGTGCCCAATGGCGAGATCCTGTTTTCGCAGGGCCAGGCGCGGACCGGCACCTGGATGGTGACAAACGCGTCGGGCGCGCTGCTGCGCGCGGTGGAGTGGGTGCCGACCTCGGCCAATCCGGCGCCCGCCAATCCGGCGACGGTGACGCCGCTGTTCACCGAAACGAAGGCGTTCTGGAAGGCGCAGCTCGGTCGGCCGGTGCGCTGAGCGCGCCGTGCCCAGCCCGATCCTCCGCCGCATCGAGGGCCGCGCGCGCGACATCGGCATTCCGGTGCGCCGCATCCTGCCGGCGGCCGGCCAGCGCATGGTCGGGCCGTTCATCTTCCTCGATCACATGGGCCCGGTTGCGATGCCGCCGGGCCGCGGCATGGATGTGCGCCCGCATCCGCATATCGGCCTCGCCACCGTCACCTATCTGTTCGAGGGCGAGATCGAGCACCGCGACAGCCTCGGGGTCGTGCAGCCGATCCGCCCCGGCGACGTGAACTGGATGGTGGCCGGGCGCGGCATCGCCCATTCCGAGCGCACCGGCGCCGAATTGCGCCGGCGCGGCGTCGCGATGAACGGCATCCAATCCTGGGTGGCGCTGCCGCGCGCGCACGAGGAGACGGAGCCTTCGTTCCGGCACCATCCGAAGGCGAGCCTGCCCGCGCGCGAGGCCGACGGTGTCGCGTTTCGCCTGATCGCGGGAACGCTCGGCGGATTGAAGGCGCCGGTCGCGGTGTTTTCGCCGACCTTCTACGGCGACCTCGCGATGGAAGGCGGCGCCGAATTCGCGCTTTCCGACGAGCACGCCGAGCGCGCCGCTTATGTGGCCGAGGGCGAGGTCGCCGCCGGCGGCGACGTCGTTGGCGCGGGCACGCTCGCCGTCTTCGCCGCGGGCGGCACGATCGCGTTGCGCGCGCGCACCCCGAGCCGCGTGATGATCCTGGGCGGCGCGCCGATGGACGGCGAGCGCCTCATCTGGTGGAACTTCGTCTCGAGCTCGGCCGAGCGCCTCGAGCGCGCCAAGGCCGATTGGCGCGAGGGGCGCTGGGCGAAAGTGCCGGGCGATCCCGAATTCATCCC
>CAYZSG010000305.1:0-4901 GCA_964481045.1 uncultured Candidatus Odyssella sp.
CCGGCAACCGCCAGCTTCACGGCGTCGTGCGCCTGCGTCGCTACAACGACCGCGAGGGCGCGCGCGATGCTTTCGCGATCGCCGCCCGGATCCGCAATGCCAAGGTCGATGCGTGGGACGAAAGCGAAGGCCCGATGGGCGCCATCGGCCACAAGCCGTCGGGGCTCAGGCTGCCGCCGCGCGCGGGCGCGCTCGTGCAGTTCCGCCGCGACATCAACAACGACGACGGCACCGACGTCTCGGTCGCCTATCGCGCGCAGCGCGCCGGCGCCATCAGCACGACGGTCTATGTCTATCGGCCGCAGGGCGAATTCCGCGCGATCTTCGAACAGGAAATGCGCACGGTCCGCAGCTTCAATCCGCAGGCGATCCTGCACCGCGAAGGGCCGCACGCGATCGAGACCAAGGCGGGCAAGATCGAAGGCCGCCTCGCGCGCTTCGAGTATGGTGGGCAGGGCGGCGTCATCGGCACGCGGCTTTACCTCTTTCCGCTGAAGCGCGACGTCGTGAAGCTGCGCGTCACGTTCCGCATGGACGACGAGTCTTTCGTCGATGCGCAGGTGGCCGCGCTGCTCGGCGCCATCGGCTGGCCGGCGCAGTGAGCGCGCCGCGCCTCTCCGATACGCCGCGCTGGCCGCCCAGGGCGCCTGAAACCGCCGTTCCCGCCGACGCGTGGGACTGCCACTTCCACATCTTCACCGGCGCCGATGGGGGCATCGATCGCGGGCTGCTTTCGTCCGCGCGCAACTACGATCCGCCGCCGGTGGGCCTCGCCGAGATCCAGCGCCTGCACGACCGGCTCGGCTTCGCGCGCGGCGTCATCGTGCAGGGCTCGGTTTACGGCACCGACAACGGCGCCATGCTCGCGGCGCTGCGCGCGGCGCACGGGCGCTATCGCGGCATCGCCGTCATCGACGCCGCCACGCCCGAGCGCACGCTCGATGATCTCGCGGATGCGGGCGTGCGCGGCGTGCGCGTCAACGTGCTCTATGGCGGCGGCGTCGGCTTCGCGGTCGGCCGCGCGATCGAGGCGCGCGTCAGGGCGCGCGGCTGGCACATCCAGCTTCTGATCGATATCGCAAAGCCCGAAGTGGACTGGGACTGGCTCGACGCGGCCTCGGTGCCGCTCGTGTTCGACCATTTCGGCCATTTCGACGCGCGCCTCGGCCCGCAATCGCCCGGCTTCCGAAAGATGCTGGCGCTCGTCCGCGACGGCCGCGCCTGGGTGAAGATCACGGGCCCGACGCGCATCAGCGTGATGTCCGCGCCCGAGCACGCCGATGTGCGCCCGCTCGCCGAAGCGCTCGTCGCGGCGGCGCCGGATCGCCTCGTCTGGGGCAGCGACTGGCCGCACGTCGCGCTGTGGGGCCGCATGCCCGACGACGGCGACCTCGTCGACGATCTCGCGCGCTGGGGATTGGACGGGGCGATGCAGCGGCGCGTCCTCGTCGAGAACCCGCAAATCCTGTACGAAAGCTGACATGGCACCTTCCACATCTTCTCCCCGCTGGCAGTTCTGGATCGACCGCGGCGGCACGTTCACCGACATCGTCGCCAAGCGCCCGGATGGCACGCTGGTGACGCACAAGCTGCTCTCCGAGAACCCCGAGCGCTATCGCGACGCGGCGCTGCAGGGCATCCGCGAACTGCTCGGCGTGCAGGCCGGCGGGCCGATCCCCGCCGAGCGCATCGAGGCGGTGAAGATGGGCACCACCGTCGCCACGAACGCGCTGCTCGAGCGGAAGGGCGAGCGCACGCTGCTCGTCATCACGAAGGGTTTCGCCGACGCGCTGCGCATCGCCTATCAGAACCGCCCGAAGCTGTTCGTGCGCAATATCGTGCTGCCAGAGCTGCTCTACGAGCGCGTCGTCGAAGTCGACGAGCGAATCGGGGCGAAGGGCGACGTGCTGAAGGCGCCCGATCTCGCCGCCGCCGAGCGCGATCTCCGCGCCGTGCATGCCGCCGGCATCCGCGCCGCCGCGATCGTGTTCATGCACGGCTACCGCTTCCCGGCGCATGAGCGCGCGGTGGCCGAGCTCGCGCGGCGCGTCGGCTTCACGCAGGTCTCGGTCTCGCACGAAGTCTCGCCGCTGATGAAGCTGGTGGGCCGCGGCGACACCACGGTCGTCGACGCGTATCTCTCGCCGATCCTGCGCCGCTACGTCGATCAAGTGGCGAGCGAGCTCGGCGGCGCGCGCTTGATGTTCATGCAGTCGAACGGCGGCCTCACGGATGCGCGCCGTTTCCAGGGCAAGGATTCGATCCTTTCCGGCCCGGCGGGCGGCATCGTGGGCGCGGTACGCACGGCCGAGATGGCCGGCTTCGGCAAGATCATCGGCTTCGACATGGGCGGCACGTCCACCGACGTCTCGCACTATGCCGGCACGTTCGAGCGCGCGTTCGAGACGCTCGTGGCCGGCGTGCGCATGCGCGCGCCGATGATGCAGATCCACACGGTCGCGGCCGGCGGCGGCTCGATCCTGCATTTCGACGGCTCGCGCTATCGCGTCGGCCCCGATTCGGCCGGCGCCAATCCCGGCCCGGCCTGCTACCGGCGCGGCGGACCGCTCTGCGTCACCGACGCCAACGTGATGCTCGGCAAGATCCAGCCGGATTTCTTCCCGCGCGTGTTCGGCCCTGGCGGTGACCAGCCGCTCGACGGCGCCGTGGTGCAGGAGAAATTCGCGGCGATGGCCGACGACATCCGCGCCAAGACCGGCAAAGCGCGAACACCGCAGGAGGTCGCCGCCGGCTTCGTCAAGATCGCGGTCGAGAACATGGCGAACGCGATCAAGGAAATCTCGATCCAGCGCGGCTACGACGTCACCGAATACGCGCTGCAATGCTTCGGCGGCGCCGGCGGGCAGCACGCCTGCCTCGTCGCCGATTCGCTCGGCATGACGCGCATCTTCATCCATCCCTTCGCCGGCGTTCTCTCGGCCTACGGCATGGGCCTCGCCGACGTGCGCGCGCTGCGCGAGAAGGCGGTGGAGACGAAACTCGGCGCCGAGGCGCTGCCCGGCATTGGGGCCACGCTCGGTGCCCTCGCGGAGGACGCGAAAGCAGAGCTGCTCGCGCAGGGTACCGATCCCGCGCGCATCGACATCATTCGCCGCGTGCATGTGAAGATCGAGGGCACCGACACGGCGCTCGTCGTCGAGTTCGGCACGCTGGCCGAAATCTCCGAGCGCTTCGATGCCGCGCACAGGCAGCGCTACGGCTTCGTCGTGCCCGACAAGGCGCGCATCGTCGAGGCGGCCTCGGTGGAAGCGGTGGGCCGCACCGAAAGCGCCGCCGCCGAGATCGCCGCGCCCTCCGCGTCTCCGCGCGCCGGATCGGCCGCGCCGCTCGAGCGAGTTTCGATGTACTGCGAGGATTCGGAGGGCCGCGCCGCCGGGCGCGAAACACCGGTGTTCGACCGCGCGAAGCTCCGTGGCGGCGATCGCATCGACGGGCCCGCGATCATCATCGAGGCGAACGCCACGACGATCGTCGAGCCCGGCTGGCGTGCGGAAATGACGGCGGCCGGCCCGCTCGTGCTGACCCGCGTCGAGGCGCTCGACCGCGGCAAGGCGGTGGGGACGCAGGTCGATCCGGTGATGCTCGAAGTGTTCAACAACCTGTTCATGAGCATCGCCGAGCAGATGGGCTCGGTGCTCGAGAACACGAGCTATTCCGTCAACATGAAGGAACGGCTCGATTTCTCCTGCGCGATCTTCGACGAATTGGGCGATCTCATCGCCAACGCGCCGCACATGCCGGTGCATCTGGGCTCGATGAGCGAGAGCGTGAAGGTCGTCATCCGCGAGCGCGGCGGCAAGATGAACCCCGGCGACGTCTATGTGCTGAACGCGCCCTACAATGGCGGCACGCATCTGCCCGACGTCACCGTCATCACGCCGGTGTTCGACGATGCCCGGGCGAGAATCCTGTTCTACGTCGGCGCGCGCGGCCACCATGCCGATATCGGCGGCGTCACCCCCGGCTCGATGCCGCCCGATTCCAAGACGGTGGAGGAGGAGGGCGTCCTCTTCGACAATTTCCTGCTCGTCGATCGCGGCACGTTCCGCGAGGAGGCGCTGCGCGCGCACCTCGCTTCGGGCAAGTATCCGGCGCGCAATCCCTATCAGAACATCGCCGATCTGAAGGCGCAGATCGCGTCCTGCGAGAAGGGCGTGCAGGAACTGCGCCGCATGGTCGGCCAGTTCGGCCTCGACGTCGTCCACGCCTACATGAAGCACGTGCAGGACAACGCCGAGGAGCAGGTGCGCCGCGTGCTGGGCGCGCTCAAGGACGGAAGCTTCGAAAGCCCGCTCGACAATGGCGGGGTCATCAAGGTGAAGATCACGGTGGATCGCGCGCGCCGCGCGGCGAAGCTCGATTTCACCGGCACCGCCGCGCAATTGCCCACGAATTTCAACGCGCCCTCGGCGGTCTGCCGCGCCGCCGTGCTCTACGTTTTCCGCACACTTGTCGATGACGATATCCCGATGAACGAGGGCGTGCTGAAGCCGCTCGAGCTCGTGATCCCGCCGGGCTCGATGCTGAACCCGCGCCATCCGGCCGCGGTCGTGGCCGGCAACGTCGAGACCTCGCAGCTCATCACCGAGACGCTCTACGGCGCGCTCGGCCTCCAGGCCGCGGGCCAGAGCACGATGAACAACCTCACCTTCGGCAACGCGCAGTATCAGTACTACGAGACGGTGGCGGGCGGCGCCGGCGCGGGGCCCGGCTATGACGGCGCCTCGTGCGTGCAGATCCACATGACGAATTCACGCCTCACCGATCCGGAAGTTCTCGAATGGCGTTTTCCGGTGCTGCTCGAGGATTTCCGCATCCGCCGCGGCTCGGGCGGCAAGGGCAAATGGCGCGGCGGCGACGGCGCCATCCGCCGCCTGCGC
>CAYZSG010000306.1:0-4836 GCA_964481045.1 uncultured Candidatus Odyssella sp.
GCGCTGCGCGCCCCCTCCCGCCCCACACGGGACCGGCGCCCAAACGCGCCTGGTCTGTGGCGGGCGGGCGCGCGCACCGCGCCCCTACGAGGGAGAGATCGCACGTCATGAAAGTCGCCTTCATCGGGCTCGGCGCGATGGGCCGGGGCATGAGCAATCGGCTGATCGGCGCGGGGCATGCGGTGGCGGGCCACGACATCGTGCCCGATGCGTGCGCGGCGCTCGCCAAGGCCGGCGGACGCGCGGCGGCGAACGCGGCGGAGGCGTGCCGCGGCGCGGAGGCGCTGATCGTGATGGTGTTCAACGCCGAACAGGCCGAGCAGGTGCTGTTCGGCGCGAACGGCGCGACAGAGACACTGCCCAAAGGTTCCGTCGTGATCATGAGCGTGACCATGACGCCGGCGCAAATGAAGGGCTTCGCCGAGCGGCTCGAGGCGCGCGGCTGGCCGATGCTCGACGCGCCGATGAGCGGCGGCGCGGCGGCGGCCGAGCAGGGCCAGCTCTCGTTCATGGCCGCGGGCAGCCACGAGGCCTTCGCCAAGGCCGAGCCACTGCTGGCACCAATGGCCAAGCGCGTCTATCGCCTCGGCGCCGAATGCGGCATGGGCTCGACGATGAAGATGGTCCACCAGATCGCGGCCGGCGCGAACCTCGCCGTGGCGGCGGAGCTCACCGCGTTCGGCGCGCGCATGGGGCTCGATCCCGGCACGATCTACGAGATCGTCAACAACGCGGCCGGCCAATCCCGCATGTTCGAGCTCGTGGGACCGCGCATGATCGACCGCGACTTCGCGCCCAAGGGGCCGCTCGAGATCTTCGTCAAGGACCTCGGCATCGCGCTCGAGGCGGCGAAGGCCAACCGCTTCCCGCTGCCGATGGCGTCGGCCGCGCACCAGCTTTATCTCGCCGCCGCCGCGCACGGCCACATCGCCGAAGACACCGCCGCCGTGATCAAGGTGTACGAGGCGCTGTCGGGCGTGACCGTGAAGCGGTCGGGCTGACCCCCTCCCCCGTCCAGCGTAGGCAAATGTAGGCTTTTGTAGGCTTCGGCGGGCATTTCCGGGCAGCGGGCGGTCCGCGGGGTTTCGACAGTTTTCAAAGAGGGCCCGACGCAACGCGCACGACACAGGCTCGGCCGCCGCCGGGCGTGGACGAGAAATGCCGACAAATGACGATGCTCGCGAAAGACTGGGCATTCCTCATCAGCTCTCGTCATTCTTCATCATTTTCGGCGGTTCGGCGCGGCAAACCTCGTCATTCCGGGCGGCGGAGCGCGGCAATGACCGGATTCACATGTCCAAACAGCGCCGCGCGACGCCGTTGCCGCGCGGATCTTGAAGCGCCCAGCACTAGAACATTACATGAACAACGTCAACGCCAATTCGCGGGCGCATTTTCGCCGCCCGAGCCAACGCGCGCGCCGCCGGATTGGGCGGCGCGCGCGGCGCCCGGTGGGAGATCAGACGAACAGGTTTCCGCCGTGGAGCGGCAGACCGAAGTGGAGATTGTAGAGGCCCACGCCCTCGAGCTCGGCGACGGCCCAGCGCTGGCCGCCGGCCTGATCGCCATTGCTGTCGATGTAGACGGTGGTTCCATATTCGCCGAACAGCGGATTGCCGTGCGTGACGAACTGCACGTAACCATGCTCGACCGCCTTGGCGGCGTCCACCGACGTGCCGGGGATCGTGTTGTTGTAGAAGCGGGCGTAGAAATCGGAAAGCTGCTCCAGCGGCTCGCGCAGGAACAGGACGTCGTCCGACCCACTGGTGGTGCTGAAGTCGGTGATGATGTCCTTGGCGATCACAACCTCGCCGTTCGGTCCGAATTCGACCTTGCCGACCATGTAGAAGTCCATCCCGGCGCCTCCGCTCATGACGTCCTCGCCGGCGCCGCCGTCGAGCTTGTCGTTTCCGGCGCCGCCGAACATGCGGTCGTTGCCCGAGCCGCCGAAGACGTGGTCGTCACCGTCGTCGCCGTGCAACGTGTCGTCGTGCGCGCCGCCGTCGATCCAGTCGTTTTGCGCACCGCCGAAGATCGTGTCGATGCCGGCCTCGCCGTGGAGCGAATCCATGCCGCCATTGCCGAAGACTGTGTCGTTGCCGATGCCGGCGTGGAACGTGTCCGCGCCGTTGCCGCCGATGAGCACGTCGTTCTCGTTCACCTGGGCGTTGGTGCCGGTGGTCGTGACCACGACGCCGCCGGCCGGGCCGCCGACCGAGCCGCCGCCGGTGCTCAGCACGCCGCCACCGGTGGTGAAGATGCCGCCGCCGGTCACGCCGCCGGCGGGCGGAATGCCGGGCTCGGGCGCGGGGGGCTCGGGCGGCGCCGGGGGCGGCGTGTCGTCGACGGGGATGTCGAAGGTGTCGTCGATATCGTAGTTGCGTCGGGCCATGGTGGTTCTCGCGATGGGGGGACAAGGGGAACTTCAGGCGCGGCGCGGCCTTGCGCGGGATTGCGCTCGGCCGCGCCGCTCTCCGGCCGCGGCGACAGGAACTCCGCGGTCAAAGCTCGGGGATCAGAGGAAGAAGAAGTGGCCGTGCTGCCAGCCGAGCTGGCTCGCCGATACGCCGTTGATCTCGGCGACCGCATACACCTCGCCGCCGGCCTGGCTGCCGTTCTCGTCGATCCAGATCGTGGTGCCGTAGCCGGGCTGGCCGGGCGTGCCGTGCGTGCCGAGGCCGACGAAGCCCTGCTCGAACGCGTCGGCGATCGTGGCCGTGGCCGGATCGTTGTAGAGGTAGAAGCGCGTGCCGAGCAGCGCCGAGCGCAGGCCGATCATGTCGGCGTTCGGGCCCGAGGTCGTGAAATCGGTGATCGTGTCCACCGGCGGCGCGTGAAAGCCGCCCTCGTGCGGGGTGCCGACGACGAACCTGTCGAAGCCGGCGCCGCCCGTCATCACGTCGGCGCCGCGGCCGCCGTTCAGCACGTCGTCGCCGTCGCCGCCGCTCAGGCGATCGTTGCCGACCGAGCCATACAGCGTGTCGTTCCCGGCTTCGCCGAGCAGCCAATCGGCGCCGTCGCTGCCGTCGATCGTGTCGTTTCCGTTGCCGCCCAGGAGCGTGTCGTGGCCGGAGCCGCCATACACCGTGTCGTCGCCGCCGGCGGCGGAAACGAAGTCGTCGCCCAAGCCGGCGTCGATGGTTTCGGCGCTCTCGGTGCCGACGATCGTGTCGTTCTCGCTGACCTGCGCATACACGCCGCCGCCCGGCGCCATCACCTGATCGGCGATCGAGCCGGCCGAGCCGGCGTTGAAGACGCCGCCGGTGGATGCGGTGCCGGTCGGCGCGATGTCGGCGGCGGGTGCCGCGGGCGCTTCGACGGCGCGGGGGGCGATGGGCGCGGATTCGGTTTCGAAGGTGTCGGCGTCGAGATCGAAGCTGGCTCTGCGTGCCATTGACGTGTGGTCCTGCGATCGGGTTGCCCTGTCTGATGCGAACCCTAACCGAAGGCCCCGTGCCGCGCTGTGACGGCGCGCATGACCAAAGCGCGCAATCCGCGCCGCGCTACAACTGCTGCACTTGCTTGCGCGATTGTAGCGCCGGCGCGCGGCGAGCCGCGCGGAAACGCCAGCAATTGCGCGCGCAAACGAAACGGGCGGGCCCTGCGGCCCGCCCGTTTCCGACGCGACGTCGTATTTCTGGAGCGCGGCCTTTTAGGCCTGCGCCATCGCCTTGATGCGCGCGTTCAGGCGCGAGAGCTTGCGCGCGGCGGCGTTCTTGTGCAGCGCGCCCTTGACGACGCCGCGGTGGAGCTCGGGCTGGGCGGCCTTGAAGGCCTCCGCCGCCTTGGCGCGATCGCCCGCGGCGATCGCCTGCTCGACCTTGACCAGCGAGGTCTTGAGCCGGCTCACGCGCGACTTGTTGATCGCCGTGCGGCGCAGATTGCGGCGCGTCCGCTTGACCGCCGAAGGATGGCGCGCGGACTTCTTCTTCTTCGCCGCGCCGCCGGGTGCCGTAGCCATGATGTCTCGTTTCCGATGCTGGGGATAAATCGAAGCGTGGGCTTATAGAGGCCGCCCCGCAAGCCCGTCAAGCACACCCGCTGCGGCGGTTCAGCCGAAGGCGCAGTGAACAGGAGCCGGGGAGGTAGAAAGTAGGAACGATTCACCGCCAAGACACCAAGAAGCAAGACACTGCGCGCCAAGTGGCGCGCGAAGAGAAGTCGGGTTCTTGCGCCGCACTTGCGGCGCCATCCTGTTTCCTTCTCGCCGGCTCCCCGGCTCCTGTTCCCTTATCTGTTCTTGAACTTCGGCTCGCGCTTCTCGACGAAGGCGGCCATGCCTTCGTTCTTGTCTTCGAGCGAGAAGGCCGAGTGGAACACGCGGCGCTCGAACAGAACGCCCTCGCGCAGCGTCGTCTCGTAGGCGCGGTTCACGCTCTCCTTGATCATGTAGACGACCGGCCGCGATTTCTTCGCGATCGCCTCGGCCGTCTTCATCGCCTCTTCGAGCAATTTATCGGCCGGCACCACGCGCGAGACGAGGCCGCACTGCACGGCCTCGGTGGCGTCCATCATGCGGCCGGTGAGGCACATCTCCATCGCCTTCGACTTGCCGGCGAAGCGCGTGAGCCGCTGCGTGCCGCCGGCGCCGGGGATGATGCCGAGGTTCACCTCGGGCTGGCCGAACTTCGCCGTGTCGGCCGCGATGATGAAATCGCACATCATCGCCACCTCGCAGCCGCCGCCGAGCGCATAGCCGGCCACCGCCGCGATGATCGGTTTCCGGATCTTCGTGACCTCTTCCCATTCCTTGGTGATGAAGTCCTCGAGATACACGTCCTGGAAATTCTTGCCGCGCATCTCCTTGATGTCGGCGCCGGCCGCGAAGGCCTTCTC
>CAYZSG010000307.1:0-4766 GCA_964481045.1 uncultured Candidatus Odyssella sp.
TTCCTCCCCGGCTCCCCGGCTCCTGTTCCCTATTCTTGCTTCCTTTCGCGCGGAATCACCTACGCGCGGCGGCTGGGCGAATACCTCTACCGTTTCCTGCGAAGTTTCAGCGGTGCCGAACGCGGCTATACCGGAAGCATCGGGCTCGACGAGAAAGCCCCGGCTTCACGCGAAAGGAAACGTCATGAAACTCCCCGCTCAAACCACGCCGGCGCTCTTGGGCGCCGCGGGCGGCGCCGTACTCCTCGCGATCGTGGGCTTCACCTGGTTCGGCTGGGTTTCGGGCAGCACGGCCGAGAAGACCGCGAAGGCGCGGGCCGACGAGGCCGTCACCGCCGCGCTCACGCCGGTGTGCATCGAGAAATTCAAGGAAAGCGCCGACGCGGCCAAGAACTTCGAGCAGCTCGCGAAGATCGAATACTATTGGGAAAAGGGCACCTTCGTGGAGAAGGGCGGCTGGGCCACGATGCCCGGCGCCAAGGAGCCCAACCGTGCGGTCGCGCAGGCCTGCGCCGAGGCGCTGGCCAAGCAGAAGCTCTGACGGGAGGACGGAACGCCGCGCGCGCTGCCCGGCCATTGCCGGCGGAAGGCGCGCGGCGCCCGCGGGCGGCGGCAAAGGCAAGGGTGCCGCCGTCCGCCCATTTCGCGCAGGCGGCGTTTCAGACCGGCACGCCCTTCTCGGCGGCGGGGATCGTGCCGAGCGCGCCCAGCCAGGGCCGCGCCGAGCGCCGCCAGATCTGCAGCCTCGGCGTGAGCGAATCGCGCTGCACGATCGAGCCGAGGCGCAGCGCATGCACCTTCGGCCCCTCGCCCGGGCGCGTCGAATAGATCGGCGTGCCGCAGTCCGGACAGAACGACTGCACGCGCTGCCGCCCGCTCTCCGCCGTTTTCACATACTCTTTGAGCGTGCCCGAGAGCAGCTTGAAGCTGCCCTCGCGCGACATCGCCACGGTTCGGAACGCGCTGCCGGTCATCGTCTGGCAATCCGTGCAATGGCAGATCTGCACCTGCTCCGGGTCGATCTCCGCCGCGTAAGTGATGTGGCCGCAATGGCAGCGCCCGTCGATCTTCATCGTGCCGTCCTTTCCGCGAAAGCCCGCATCGTATCACGATGAAGGCAGGGAACAGGAGCCGGGGAGCCGGGGAGCCGGGGAGATCATGATACGCGCGCCGCGCGCGCATTCCGATTTCTCCCCGGCTGCCCGGCTCCTGTGGCCTTTCCTTGCCGCCGCCCGCGCCGGCCTATAGCTCTTCTCCATGCTCGTGCAGATCTACGAGATCGGCAGCCCAGAAGAGGCGCGCGCGATGGCGGCGGCGGGCGTCGATCATGTGGGCGTTCTCGTCGGCCGCGGCGCGTACCCGCGCGAGCGCAGCGTGGCCGAGGCGCGCACGATCTTCGCAGCACTCCCGGCGCGCGTCCGGCGCGTGGCGCTCTCGCTCTCGCCCGATCTCGGCGAGATCGCGCATGTGATCGAGCAGGCCGGCCCCGACATCATCCACCTGGGCGCCGCCGCCGAGCGCTTCGGCCCCGCGATGAGCGCGGACGTCAAGCGCGGCTACCCGGGCGTGAAGCTGATGCGCTCGATCCCGGTGGTGGACGAGTCCAGCATCGCTTTCGCCAAGGCGCACGAAGGCATCGCGGATTTCCTCTTGCTCGACAGCCACGCGCCCGGCGACGCGCAGATCGGCGCGCTCGGCCGCACGCACGATTGGCGCATCAGCCGCCGCATCGTGGAAACGGTCGCCATCCGCGCGATCCTCGCCGGCGGCCTCGGCCCCGAGAACGTGCGCGACGCGATCCGCGCGGTGGGCCCCGCCGGCGTCGATTCCAAGACGAAGACGGACCGCGTGGGCACGCACGCGAAGGATATCGAGACGGTGCGGGCGTTCGTGGCGGCGGCGAAGGCGCCGGGCGGCTGAGCGCCACGCCTTCGCTTGACCTGGATCAACCGGTCCGCCGCCGTGGTCCGATAGGCTTTTTCATGTGATCGCGCGCGATTCGCCGTATCCCGGCCGGGGCCGGCGCGGGGCGCCGATCGAGGCCGCGCGTCCGGCCGGAAAGCCCGTCATGAATCCCGAGATCGCGTCCCTGGTCAGCAAGATCAGGTCGCTCGAGGCCGCGGTCGATCTCGAAATCGCGCGGCACGGCGCCGCGCTGCAATACCGGGCCGACAAGGGAAAGCTCGTCTTCGATGCAGAGGCGCAGCGCCTCCAGCGGCGCCACAAGATTCCGCTCTGGCGTTACCTCATCGGCGTGCGGCTGCGCACGCTGCTCACCCTGCCGGTGATCTATTCGCTGATCGTGCCGCTCGCGCTGCTCGATCTCTTCGTCACCGTCTATCAGGCCGTGTGTTTCCCGGCCTACGGCATCGCCAAGGTGCGCCGGCGCGACTACCTGATCTTCGATCGCCACGCCCTCCGCTACCTCAACATCGTCGAGAAGGTGAACTGCGCGTTCTGCTCTTATGCGAACGGCCTCATCGCCTATGCCCGCGAGATCGCCGCGCGCACCGAGCAATATTGGTGCCCGATCAAGCACGCGCGCCACATGGCCGCGGCCCATGCGCGCTATCGCGACTTCGCCGATTTCGGCGACGCCGCGGCCTACCAGGCGCGGCTCGAAGAACTGCGCAAGCTGCTGAAGGCCGAAATGCCGGCGTGAGGGCGCGCAACGGCTTTGTGGATTTCCGGCCGCTCGACAGCCACGCGCCAGCTGACGCATAGATCGGCGCCCTCGGCCGCGCGCACGATTGGCGCATCAGCCGTCGCATCGTTGAGCCGGTCGCCATCACCACAATCCTCGCCGGCGGCCTCGGCCCCGAGAAGGTGCGCGACGCTAAAACGAAGACGGATCGCGAAGGCGCGCACGCGAAGGACATCGAGGCGGCGCGCGCGTTCGTGCGCGCGGCGAAGCCTCAGCCGTAGCGGCCGGCGAGCAGCGTGCCGAATCCCTGCGGCCGCTCGACGATGCCGAGCAGCCTCAGGCAGTTCCACACCACGGCCTGATTGCTGGTGACGACCGGCACGCCCACGCGCTCTTCGATCGCCTCCAGCACCGGCGCCACGCGGATGCCGGCGCACGAGATCAGAAGCGCGTCGATCGGCGCGCTCGCGAACGGCGCCGCCCAGTCGAGCCACGTCTCGGGCGGAAGCGAGCCCTGCTCCACCGGCGTGGCGCAGGGGCGGCCGCCGGTCATCGTCACCGCGTAGCCGCTGTCGCCGAGGAACGCCGTCTCGGCCTCGACGACATCCTCGCTATAGGGCGTGAGCAGGCCCAAACGCCGCGCGCCGGTCGCGGCCAGCGCGGCCATCACGCCCTCGATCGTCGTCGTCGCGGGAATGCCGGTGGCGCCGGTGATGCGCGTCTTGATCGCCGCGGGCCCCACCGCCATGCTGGCCGAGGTGCAGTTGAACAGGATGAGCTGCACGGCGGCGTCGGCGAGCAGGCGCGACGGCCCCTCGAGATCGCGCACGAGGCCGAGGCTGTGCTCGAGCCCCACGCGGCCGAAGCCGAGCCGCGTGGTGACGAACAGCACGCCGTCGGGCGCCATCGTCTGCGGCTCCGAATCGGCGAGCCCGCCCGCCGGATACAATTGCCCGATCCGCGCCCGCCACCCGAACCCGCCGCTCATCGTGTCCTCGCCCGAAAGAAGCGAAGGGTGACGCGCGAAGGAAGAGGATTCAAGCGATGAGAACGCGTCCCGTCGCTGCGAACGGCGCCGGAGGCGCTAGGCGAACACGTCACGTCGGCACGCGCGCGAAGCAGTTCCAGAAGGTTCGGGAAAATCTAACTCTGACCCTGATTTCCCCGCGGGTCGCGCATGCGATGGCGCACGAACGCCGTGGGCAATCCATCTTTCTTGCACTCTTCGTGCAGCTTCCATGCGGCGTGCCACCAATCCCAATCAACGAAAGGTCTCCAGTGCTCCCAAGAGACGAAGTGGAGACGGGGATAAGCCGCCCGCAGCGCGGAGGAGAATGCGTCCGCATCCTCTCGCGTCATGAAGAGCTGCTGGCAGGCCTTCGAGCGCGAGCGGAAGTCATGGTCGGGACTGATCTGGATCAGGGGCCGCGGGCTTTTCGGGAGCGGCTTTCTTGCGCTTCGTGAGATCTTCGAAGAACTTCTCGATCCGGAACTTTTCTTTGCCATCGGCGATTCTCCCTCGGCGGACAATGGCACTCTGACCCTGATTACGCCGCCGAACGGATTGAAATCAATGAGCGGTGTGCTGATTCCCTAGACCCTGATTCCCTAGGAAATCGGGCGCGCGGGCCGAGAAAATTGCGACGAGACGCTCTGCCGAGACCTCAGCGACGCCGAGGGACCTTTGTTCGACTCTGAACCCGATTATCGGAAAGTGGTGGAGTTGGTTAGGCGCTTAGATTGCCGCTAGCGCGTACTAACTCATTGGCGCGATCTGTGGCGGCGTTAGAGAGCCTTTCGCGATGCGTAACCCTTTTCCATCCGCTGTTGGCATTACGAAGCTCCGCCAAAGGAACCTCTGGCGTAGACGGCGAATTGCGTAGGGGTTGGAGATTGCAGAGAGCAGGTTGGCTTCAGCCTCCTGCTGAGTCGTGTATAGAATTTCGGACTGCAAAGCAGGCGGCCCGTCGGCACCAAACATAGCCGCGCCCGCAACAAACTCACCGCCTGCACAGTAAAGGCGAAGGAGTTGCAGATCGACTATCCGGCAGGTCGCGCCCAGATATCCCAGCCCAAAGCCTTGATTAATCAATACCAAGGGCACCGAGGTAAGCCTTTCAGC
>CAYZSG010000308.1:0-4732 GCA_964481045.1 uncultured Candidatus Odyssella sp.
CCCGCCGATACCGCCGGCATGCGCATGCTGCACACGATGATCCGCGTGCTCGATCTCGAGAAGTCGATCGCGTTCTATTGCGGGCAGCTCGGCATGACCCTGATCCGCAAGAAGGATTTCGAGAGCGGCCGCTTCACGCTCGCGTTCGTGGGCTATGGCGACGAGAACGATACGTCGGTCATCGAGCTCACGCACAACTGGGACCAGAAGGAGCCCTACGCGATCGGCTCCGGCTTCGGCCACATGGCGCTCGGCGTGCGCGATATCTACAAGACCTGCGAGCGCCTCGCCGCCGCCGGCGTGAAGGTTCCGCGTCCGCCCGGTCCGATGAAGCATGGCGGCTCGGTGATCGCGTTCATCGAGGATCCCGACGGCTACAAGATCGAGCTGATCGAGCGGAAGTAGCGCGGCGGCTACGCGGGCGGCGCGCGCCGGCGCAGCCAGACGCGGCGCCCCTCCGCGATCTGCCAGGCGAGAAGGCCGGGCAGGCCGAGCAGCAATTCGCGCACGCGCTTCGCGAGAGAGAGCGTCAGCGAATCGGCGGCGGAGATCCCGAACAGGCCGCCGAACACGATGAAGCTCGCTTCGAGGACGCCGATGGCGCCGGGCACCAGGAACGCGGCCGAGCGCACGCCGGTGCTAAGGCTTTCAAGGATCAGCGCCTCGCCGACGCTCACGGGCTTGCCGAGGAAATACATGATCAGCCAGATCTCGCCTGCGCCGGCGATCCAGTCGGCGAAGCGCCAGGCCATGGCGGTCCAGAACGCCCGCTTGTCGCGATAGAGCGCGCGGATCGCCGCGTCGATCCCGGCCGCCTGGGCGTTGAGGCGCGCGAGCGCGCCGCTTCCGAGCAGGCCGCCGCCGATGCGGATCGCGACGTCGAACATCCCGATGCGCTGCACGAGCATGAACGCCGCCATTGCCGCGAAGAGAATCCCCATGCCGGCGGCGACGCCCCAGACGACGCCGACGATGGCGGGATCGAGCGGGCGCATGAGCAAAAGCGCGAGGCCGAGCGCCACGAACGCAAGTTGGGTGAGCACGCTCACGGTGAGATCGACGACCATGCTCCCGATCGCGGACACCGCGGGCACGCCGCGGAGGTAGACGAGGCGCGCGCAGACGAGGTCGCCGCCGAGCTGCGCCACCGGCAGCAGCGTGTTGATGCTCTCGCGGATCCAGCGGATCCACAGCAGCGCCAGCGCGCCGGGCCGGCCCTCGCGCGGCAGCAATTCGCGCCAGGAGAGATTGGCCAGCATCATCGGCACGAGGTGGAAGGCCGTCACCCCGGCGAGGCCCCAGCCGATCGCCAGCATCGCCGCGAGGATCGCCGCCGCGCCGTGATCGGCGACGAGATACGTGGCCAGCGCGAGCCCGAGCAGACCGGCGAGGGACAGGGCGAGCCTTATGACGCAGTTCCTTCCCGACCGGACCAGGCCGATCGCGATTGTAACGCCGATGTCACTCTTCTATGGTCCGGGGGATTCGAGGTCAATTTCCGAGGCATGCTGACAAAACCGGAAGTCGCGGCCGCGCCGCGGCTGGTCATCGACGCCCGTGCCGGCACCGGTGATGGTGTCCAGCCCGCGCAGCGGATGCTCGGCCTGAGCCTCGTCGAACGCACGGCGCGCGCCGCGCGCCGCAGCGGCTACGGCTCCGTTTTCGTGCTGACGCGCGCCGAGGAGACGGACCGTTATCGCGCGCTGCTCGCCCGCACCCCCGGCATCGAGGTCGGCGACGCCGCGCCCGCGGAGGCGCGGGACGGCGCGCGCACGGTTTGCGCGCCCGGTCTCGTGGTCGGCGAGCGCGGCTGGCTCGAGGAGGCGGCCGGCGTCGCGGTCGAGCGCGGCGGCAGCGTCGCGCTCGGGGCCGGCATCGTCGTCTGCGGCCGCGACGTGCCGTGGCCCGCGGTCCTATCCGGGCAGTCCCACGCCGCTGCTCCGGCGGTGAACGTGCCGCTACGCATCGCCAGCGAGGCCGATCTCGCCGTCGCCGAACGGCGCCTGACGCGCGCGTTGGGGAAGAGCACCGACGGCTTCATGGAGCGCAATGTCGAACGGCCGCTGTCCCGCATCCTTTCGCGCCGCCTCGCGCGCACGCCGATCTCGCCCAATCAGATGACCCTGATCTCGGCGGCGGTCGGCATCGCTGCGGCGCCGTTCTTCCTCTCGGCCGCGCCGCTCTGGCAGACGATCGGAGCCCTGCTTTTTCTCGCGCATGCGATCCTCGACGGCTGCGACGGCGAGCTCGCGCGGCTGCGCTTCCAGGAATCGCGCTGGGGCGGCATTCTCGATTTCTGGGGCGACAACATCGTGCATGCGGCGATCTTCGGCTGCATGGCGGCCGGCTGGAGCCGCGCGATCGGCGCGGATTGGCCGCTAGCCCTCGGCGCCGCCGCCGTTCTCGGCGCGCTCGGCTCCGCGAGTTTCGTCTACTGGCGCGTGATGCGCCCCAAGCAGAGTGAGGGACCGCTCTACGTCTCGGTCGCCAAGGAGCACAAGAGCCGGCTCGTGAGCATGCTCGATTCGCTCTCGCGGCGCGATTTCATCTATCTCGTCCTGGCGCTCTCGCTGTTCGGCAAGGCGGCGTGGTTCCTGACTTTGGCAGCGATCGGCGCGCCGATCTTCTTCGCGATGCTGCTCGTCGTGGCGGCGCAGGAGAGCCGGCTTGCGCGGAATGCGCCGGCATGACGGGCGGGGCGGCAAGGCAATGTTCATGCGTATCAGTCTAGAGATTGATGCATTGTTGGAGACGGCGACGAAATCCTAATGCAAACAAGGCTCGATTCGCCTAACGTACGCTTTCGTACGATGGGCCGCCGGGCACATGGGAGACTCGGCAAGATGAGAGCAGTGATTTTGGCGGCTGGGCGTGGCCGCCGGCTGGGAAGCGCCGGCGACGAACGGCCGAAGATTCTGCTCCGTTTCGGCGGACGGACCCTGCTTCAGCGGCACATTGAAATCCTCGAATACTGCGGCGTCGCCGATATTGCCGTGGTCGTGGGTTATCGCGCGCAGCTCGTTCGCGACGAAATCCGGCGGCTCGGCCGCGCCAGCCGCATCCACGTGATCGAGAACCCGCGCTATGCCGAGGGCAGCGTCGTGTCGCTGTGGTCGGCCGCGGCGGCGTTTGCGGGCGGGCACTCGACGCTGCTGATGGACGGCGACGTGCTCTACGATTGGCGCCTGATGGAGCGGCTCATTCAGTCGGACCGCGCCAACTGCCTCTTGATGGACCGCAACATCGAGCCGGGCGAGGAGCCGGTGAAGCTCTGCATCGCCGAGAACAGGATCGTGGATTTCCACAAGAAGCCGCAGCATGCCCATGAATTCCATGGTGAATCCGTCGGCTTCTTCCGCCTGTCTCCGGAGATCGGCGCCGCCCTCTTGTCCGGCGCCGAAGACTATGTGGCGAGCGGCCGCCACGACCAGGAATACGAAGAGCCGCTGCGTGATCTGATCATCGCGAGCGCGCCCGATGTCTTCGGCTACGAGGACATCACCGGCCTGCCCTGGGCCGAGATCGACTTTCCGCTCGACGTGGCCCGGGCGCGGGCGACCATCGTTCCCCGCCTGAGCGATATGACGGCGGCGGCCGTCCGCGCCGGGTAAACGGCGTGGGCGCGTCGGGAGCGATCGCCGGTGGCGAGACGCGGGCACGGCCCGCCCTCGGCGCCGGTGATGTCTCGGCCTTCACCCGGACGGGTTATCTCGTGCTCCGCGGCGTGTTCGACGCGGCGGCCATGGCCGAGGTCGCGCGCTGGACCGACGAGCTGGCCGGAGCACCCGAAGTATCGGGGCGACATTGGGTTTATCGCGAGTCGAGCAAGCACGATCCGGCGGCGCGCATTGTGCAGCGCATCGAGAATTTCTGCCCGTTCCACGCCGGCTATGATCGTTTCATCCGCCGGGGCCGCCTCATCGAGATGGTGTCAGCCGTCCTCGGCGAGCCGGCGGTGCTGTTCAAGGAGAAGATCAACTTCAAGCTGGCCGGGGGCTCGGGCTTCAAGCCGCATCAGGACCAGCAGGCCGGCTGGACGCGCTACGCGCCGCTCTTCGTCACCGCGCTGGTGAGCATCGATGCCGCCACGCGCGCCAACGGCTGCCTCGAGATCGCGGGCCGCTGGCGCCCGCAGGGCATGATCGGCGAGGAATGGAAGCCGCTCACCGACGCCGAGGCGGCGGGGCTCGACCTCAAGCCGGTCGAGACCGCGCCGGGCGACGTCATCCTGTTCGACAGCTTCGTGCCGCACGCCTCGGCCGACAATCTCACCGACCGGCCGCGCCGCGTTCTCTACCTCACCTACAACCGCGCCAGCGACGGCGATCACCGCGCCGTCTACTACCGCGACAAGCACTCCTCGTTTCCGCCCGACATCGACCGTGTTCCGGGCCGGGAATACGTGTTTCGGGTGTAGGGCCAATTCCGTTCGGGCGGAATCGCACGCGCTCCGCCGCGGCTCAGCCGAAGGCGCGGATCAGCGCGAACAGCAGAATCGCGGCCGCGAGGAGGGCCGTGCCGGCCAGCGCCGCGCGCCGGCCCGCGCGGTTGTCGTTGGCCGGGGGCGGAATCGCGGTGCGGCGCGGCGGCGGAGCGGCCTCGGGTCGCGGCTTTCGCAGCTGCTGCGCCACGGCGCGGCGCTACTTGCGCTTGTCGATCGAAACGTAGGGCCGCCGCGTGGCGCCGGTGTAGAGCTGGCGCGGCCGGCCGATCTTCTGCGCCGGGTCCTCGA
>CAYZSG010000309.1:0-4724 GCA_964481045.1 uncultured Candidatus Odyssella sp.
ACATCGCGCGCCGCCTGGTGCGCATGGCGGTGGAAGACATCGGCATGGCCGACCCCGTGGCGCTCACCCAGGCCATTGCCGGCTGGGAAGCCTTCGAGCGGCTCGGCTCGCCCGAGGGCGAATTGGCGATCGCGCAGGTCGTGCTCTATCTGGCGACGGCGCCCAAATCCAATGCCGGCTACGTCGCGTTCGGCCAGGCGCAGGGCGCGGCGCGCGAAACCGGCTCGCTGATGCCGCCCAAGCACATCCTCAACGCGCCCACGCGCCTCATGAAGGACCTCGGCTACGCCAAGGGCTACGAATACGACCACGACGCCGAAGAGGCCTTCTCCGGCCAGAACTACTTCCCCGACGGCATGGCCCGGCGCGAATTCTACCGCCCGCCCGAACGCGGCTTCGAGCGCGAGATCCGGAAGCGGCTCGACTATTGGGCGAAGCTCAGGAAGGAACGCAGCGGATAGCGCGCGTCATTCGTAGTGGCGCACGGCCGTGCGCTCCTACGGTGTCGGCATTTCGTTGACGGCCGGTCCCGGCGCTCGTAACGTATCCGCGCACAGATGGGGATGGAGTCCCCCGAAACCGCCCGACGAGGGCTGATGGCTCCTACCGCGAAGTATCGGCGGTAGGAGTCTGTTCCAAAGCCGCCGATGGGGCGGCTTTTTCTTTGCCCGCTTCGCGCCGAATTGAGGCTTGGCTCGGAAGGAGAGGGCAGATGAATACCGTGATTGCCGTGGCCATCGGCGGGGCCGTGGGGTCGGTGCTGCGGCACGGCGTGAACCATGCGGCGGCGCGCTGGATTGGCTTGAGCTTCCCGTGGGGCACGTTCCTCGTGAACGCGGTGGGGTGCTTTCTCATGGGCGTCGCCGCCGCCTTTTTCGTGCTGCGCCCCGGACTCTCCCCGGAATGGCGCGCGCTGCTGGCCACGGGCTTCCTCGGCGGCCTGACCACGTTCTCGGCCTTTACGCTGGATTTCACCCAGCTCCTGGGCGAGGGCCAGATCGCGCGCGCGGCGCTCTATTTCGGCGCGACTCTTATACTTGCCGTGCTGGGCTTCTATCTCGGGGCAAGCATCACTAAGTTTGCTCTATCCTGACAACAGTGGCGAGAATGACGGGCGTATCCACCCTCCAGGTCGAAGACGGCGAGGCCGATTTGAGGCTCGACCGCTGGTTCAAGCGCCGTTTCCCGGCGCTGACCCACGGAAGGCTCGAAAAGCTGCTGCGCACCGGGCAGGTGCGCATCGACGGCAAGCGCGCGAAGTCGAGCGACCGCGTGCAGGCGGGCCAATCGGTGCGTGTACCGCCGCTGAAGCTCGACAGCGCGCCGGCGCACAAGCCGGTTTCCGCCGCCGTGCGCCCCGAAGACAAGGCGGCGCTCCGGGGCTGGATCCTGCACGAGGACAAGTTCGTCATCGTGCTCAACAAGCCTCCCGGCCTGCCGGTGCAGGGCGGCACCAAGAGCGAGCGCAATCTCGACGCGATCCTCGCCGCCGCCGCCGAAAAGTTCGGCGGAAGGCCGCTGCTCGTCCACCGGCTCGATCGCGATACGAGCGGCGTGCTGGTACTGGCGCGCAACCCCACCGTGGCGCGCTCGCTGGCCGAGGCGTTCCGCGGCAAGACGGCGCGGAAGCTCTATTGGGCGCTCGTCGCCGGCAAGCCCGAGCACCCGCACGGCCTCGTCGATCTGCCGCTGGCCAAGCGCGTCGGCGCGGCCGGCGAGCGCGTCGTGGCGCTCGACTACGAAGACGATGCAGGCGAGGCCGTCGATCTCGACGAGGCGGGCGCGCGCCGCGCGAAGTCGCGCTACCGCACGATCGACAACGCCGCCGACCGCGTCACGTGGCTGGCGCTCGAGCCGCTCACCGGCCGCACGCACCAGCTCCGCGTCCACATGGCGGCGCTCGGCACGCCAATCCTCGGCGACGGGAAGTATGGCGGCACCGGCGCGTTCCTGCGCATGGAGGGCATCGCGAAGCAGCTTCACCTGCACGCGCGCCGCATCCGCATCCCGCACCCCGAGCGCGGCACGCTCGACGTGAAAGCGCCGCCGCCGCCGCATTTCAAGCAGGCGCTCGAAGCGCTCGGGCTCGTTGCCGATGCGGCGTCGGACGATCTGATCGATGAGTGACGCGCGCCTCCGCCTCGCCGTGTTCGATTGCGACGGAACGCTCGTCGATAGCCAGCACAGCATCATCGCCTGCATGACGGCGGCGTTCGCGGCGGCGGGTCTTGCGGCGCCCACGGCCGAGGCCGTGCGCCGCGTCGTCGGCCTGCCGCTGGCAGCCAGCGTGGCCAAGCTCCATCCGGTGCTGGCAATGGCCGAGTGCGAGCGCGTGGCCGAGCTCTACAAGGAAGCCTTCACCGACATGCGCCGCGACCGCGCGATCGAGGAGCCGCTGTTTCCGGGCGTGCGCGAATTGCTCGATGCGCTGGTGGCCGAAGGCGTGCTGCTCGGCGTCGCCACCGGCAAGGGGCGGCGCGGATTGCGCATAACCCTGGAGCAGCACGGCCTGCTTGGCCGCTTCGTCACGTTGCAGACCGCCGATGATGCGCCCGGCAAGCCAAACCCGGAAATGCTGCGCCGCGCCATGGCCGAAACCGGCGCCGATGCCGCCGCGACGGCTATGATCGGCGACACGACATTCGATATAGTGATGGCGCTCAATGCCGGAACGGCGGCGATCGGCGTCGGATGGGGCTATCATCCGGCCGAGGAGCTGAAGGCGGCCGGCGCGCACGAGGTCGTGGACGCGGCGCACGAAGTGCGGCCCGCCTGGGCGCGGGCGGCGCAGCCGCGCGCAGGGGGATCGCGATGGGACGCTGGATCAAGCGGATCGCGCTCGGCATAGGCGCGCTGGTGGTGCTGGCGCTCGGCGCCGCCGCCACGTTCGTCCTCACCTTCGACGCCGCCGACTACAAGCCGGAGATCGCGGGCGCGTTCGAGGCGGCCACCGGCAGGAAGCTGCATTTCGGCGGCAAGATCGAATCCAACATCCTCACGCTCCGGCCGGCGATCACGCTGCACGATGCGTCGCTGCTGAACCCGCCCGGCTATTCGCGCCCGGCGCTGGCGACCGCCAAGCGCATGCATCTGATCCTGCGCCTGCGCCCGCTGCTCGACCGCAAGCTCGCGATCATCCGCCTCGAGCTCGAAGGCGGCGACGTGCTGTTCGAGGTGAACGAGAAGGGCGAGCGCAACTGGCGCGAGAAGGCGGAAGCGCCGCCGGCCCTCACCGCGATTCCGCCGCCGGTGAACGTGCCCGGCGTGAGGGTCGGCACGGCGCTGCCTGTGGCCGGACTCACCGTCGACCGGCTGATCCTCAAAGACGTCAAGGTCGCCTACCTGCACGCGCCGACGAAGCTCGAAAGCAGCGTGCATCTCGACGAGGTCGCGCTCGCGATTCCCGCGGTCGACAAGCCGGTCAGCGTCGCGCTCGCCGGAACCTACGAAGGCGCCAAGATCAACACGGCGGGCACGGTCGGAAGCATCGGCGAGCTGCTCCAGCCGCGCCCCGGCGCCGGCTTTCCGCTCGCGCTCAAGATGGCGTTCGGGCGCAGCGAGCTCGACCTCGACGTGAAGGCCGATCTCACCGGCAAGGTGCCGTCCGCCACGGGGCGCATCACGGCGAAGCTGCTCGATCTCGACGCGTTCGCGCCGCCGGCGGGGCGAGGCACCGGCGATCGCCGCGGCGACGGGCGGCTGTTCTCCGCCGCGCCGCTGCCGCTCGGCATCCTCAACGCCTTCGACGTCTCCGGCGAGGTCAGCGTCGATCAGATGGTCCTGCGCCGCCAGCGCTTCTCGGGCGTCTCGGCCAAGATCGCGCTCAAGGGCGGCGATCTCGTCGCCAGCTCGTTCGGGTTCACCCTCGCCGGCGCGCGCGTGTCGGGCGAGCTGCGCCTCAACGCGGCCAGCGCGGTTCCCGCCGTCTCGGTGCGCGCCACCGGCAGCGGCGTGCGCCTGCGCGAGGTGACGCAGCTTCTGTTCGAGCGCGCCACGATCAGCTCGAACATGACGTTCACGGTGAACGTCAATGGCCGCGGCCGCTCGATGCGCGAGATCGCGGCGTCTCTGAACGGCCCGGTCGTGGTGGCACTCGGGCCGGGGCCGATCAACACCGACGTGCTCGATTTCCTCTCGAAGGACATCTTCTCGATCCATCGCCGCGACGCGCTGGCGCTCGTCTGCGCGCTGGCGCGATTCGATTTCGCGCGCGGCACCGGCACCACGCGGCGCATCGTGATCGACACGACGCGCGCCACCGCCTACGGGAGCGGCTGGGTGAGCCTCGGCTCCGAGACGCTCGACATCGCCTTCGCGCCGACGACCAAGGGCAAGAGCCTCGCCAGCGTCGCGGCGATCGTGCCGGTACGCGTGTACGGGCCGATCCTGAAGCCCTCGGCGGCGCCCGATCTCTCGCGCACGCCCGAGGAGGTGGTGAAATCCGTGCTCGGCGTCGTCGATCTGCCGGGCGAAATCGTGAGCTCGATCTTCGGCCGCTCGAGCCAGGCGCAGCGCGGCGCCGGCTGCGGCGGCGATCCCGCCGCGGCCCCGGCCAACCGCGGCCCGCAAAAGGATTCGCCCGGCATCCTCGACCGCGGCGGCGACGCGCTGAAGAAGCTCAACCCGTTCCGGTAGCGCAACTTGCCTTGTCGTCCCCGCGAAAGCCGGGACCCATCTCTCCGCGCGACGGATCGGCGCTGGGTATCACGATGGCTCGAGCAATC
>CAYZSG010000310.1:0-4593 GCA_964481045.1 uncultured Candidatus Odyssella sp.
GGGGAACGAGATAGCCCTCGGCCACGAGCCGCTCATAGGCCTGCACCGCCGTGAGCCGCGCGATGCCGTGCTCGGCCGCGAGCGCGCGAGACGACGGCACGCAGGTGCCGGCCTTCAGGCGGCCGGCCAGCACGCCTTCGCGGAAATAGGCGAAGAGCTGATCCTGCAGCGGCGGGCCCGCGCGGCGGTCGAGGGCCAGGCTGTTCCAGAGCGGCGAGAGCGGTCGCGCGGGCATGGCGGCTCCGTGGCGCGGCAACTGGACTTATGAGTTATTCCGAACAGGCGCTAGCCGCTGATCCAGTCTAGCGCGATAGATCGCGCGTTTCCAAGAGGACGCGCGATGGACACGTTCAGCTCCACTCCGATCTCCAAGATCAAGCGCCACCCCGAGCGCGGCAGCTACGACCGCGAGACCGTCTACGCGATCCTCGACGCCGGCCTCGTCTGCCACGTCGGCTATGTGCTCGGCGACCAGCCGCTCGTGACGCCGACGATCCACTGGCGCGAGGGCGACACGCTCTACTGGCACGGCTCGGCCGCCAGCCGCATGCTCGAAACGCTGGCCACCGGCGTCAAGGCCTGCGTGACGGTGACGATCGTGGACGGCCTCGTCGTCGCGCGCTCGGCCTTCGCGCACTCGATGAACTACCGCTCGGCGATGGTATTCGGCACCGGGCGCCTCCTTGAGGATCGCGCCGAAAAGCTCGCGGCGCTCGAATACCTGATCGAGCGGCTCTATCCGGGCCGCTGGGCCGAGCTGCGCGCGCCGCACGAGAAGGAGATCAAGGCCACGGCGGTGATCGCCATGCCGATCGCCGAAGCGTCCGCGAAGGTGCGCAGCGGCCCGCCACTCGATTCCGGCGACGACATGGCCGCGCCGGTGTGGGCCGGCGTTATCCCACTGGCGCTCACGCCCGGTGCGCCCGTGGCCGATCCGAAGCTCGCTGCGAGTGTGGCGGTGCCCGGGATGCTCGCGCGGTACACGCTGCCGCGTTGAACGAGCGCACGGCCACGTGAAAGGACGCGGGGCAAGCGCCTGCGCTACGCCGCCTTGCTGGCGCCGTTGCCGTTGGTGAGGAGGGCGTAGAGCGCTTCGGCGTTGTCGGAGCCGCGCAGCTTCTCGGTGGTGGCGCGGTCGCGCAGCATGCGCGAGACGCGCGCGAGCGCCTTGAGGTGATCGGCGCCGGCCGCCTCGGGCGCCAGCAGCATGAAGATGAGATCGACCGGCTGCTCGTCGATCGATTCGAAATCGATCGGCTGCTCGAGCCGCGCGAAGACGCCGTAGATGCGGTCGAGCTTCGGCAGGCGGCCGTGCGGGATCGCGATGCCGCCGCCGACGCCGGTGGTGCCGAGCCGCTCGCGCTCGAGGATCACGTCGAAAATCTGCCGCTCGGGCAGATGCGTGACCGCGGCCGCGCGCTTGGCCAGCTCTTGCAGCGCCTGTTTCTTGCTGCCAACGCGCAGCTTGGCCAGAACCGAATCCGGCCCGAGAAGATCGCCGATCTCCATTTCGCTCGTAACTCCGTTTTGCTCCAGGCGGCGCGGCCCCGTTCGGCGCGCTCAGTCCTGCTTTTCCTGCCGTGTGCCGGGATCGACCCAGCCGATGTTTCCGTCCGCGCGCCGATAGATCATGTTGAGCCCGCCGTTCCCGGCGTTGCGGAACATGAGCGCCGGCGCGCTGCCGAGATCGAGCCGCATCACCGCCTCGCCGACGCTGAGCGTCGGGATATCGGCCTCCATCTCCGCCACCACGAGCGGCTCGCCGTTCACCGGCGCGCCGTCCGCGTGCTTCTCCTCGCCCTCGTCGGCCGGGCCGGCGAGCACGTAATGCCGGCCCTGCTCGGACTTCGCCGCGCGGGACTCGGCGTTGTTGTGATCGCGCAGGCGCCGCTTGTGCCGCCTGAGTCGCTTGGCCAGGTGGTCGACAGCGCCGTTGAACGCCAGATACGGATCATCGGCCTCGCCGCCCGAATGCGCGACGATGCCGCGGCCGACATGAACCGCGATATCGGCCAGGAAGAACTGGCCGCGCTTGTCGAACGTGACGTGCGCCTCGATCGCACGTTCGAAGTATTTCGCGACCGCGGACGCGAGCGCTTCCTCGACGCGACGCCTCAACGAGGCCCCGACATCGAGGTGCCGGCCGGTAACGGTGATGTGCATTCGCCTTGTCGATCCTGTCGGTCGCGTCGATGCGACGGGAGCCCTTTAAGACCACTGACGGGCGGCTCGGACGGGCGCGGACCATATGAGGGGAGGAAAGCCCAAGTCAAGGCGGCGGGGTGGCGCGGCAATTCCCTTTCGTTCTAGGTAGTTGCGTCAGGTTGACGCGTGCATAACGCCGCAGTGCAGCGGCTTAGGCGCTGCGCTGCCGCGCGGCCTGCGCGCGCCGCAGGGCCTCTTCGATGGCGGCGGCGAGCGTATCCGCCCGGTATGGCTTGGCGATGATCGCGAAGCCTTCCTGCGCGACATCGGCCGCGGCCGTGCTGAAGCCGCTCGCCAGCAGGATCGGCAGCTTCGGGAAATGCCGCCGCACGCGGCGCGCGAGATCGAGGCCGCTCATGCCGCCGGGCAGCACGATGTCGGAGAAGACGAGATCGAACGGCCGCCCGCCGATCAGGAACGCCAGCGCGGTCTGCGCATCGGCCGCCCATTGCGCGCGATATCCGAGCAGCTGGAGAAGCTGCCCCGCCACCGTGGCGACGTTTTCGTCGTCCTCGACCAGCAAGACCTCGCCCGTCGCACGCGCGGCGACGGCGGCGCGCGGCGCCTCCACTTCGCGCGGCACCGCCTCGGTACGCGGGAGATAGAGCGTTACCGTGGTGCCGCGGCCCACCTCGCTTTCGATCGCGGCGACGCCGCCCGACTGCGCGACGAAGGCCTGCACCTGCGTGAGGCCGAGGCCGCTGCCCTTGCCGATCTCCTTGGTGGTGAACAAGGGCTCGAAGACGCGCGCGAGGACGCCCGGCTCGATGCCGGTGCCGGTATCGGTCACCGCGATGGCGACGGCGGGGCCCGCGAGATCCGACCCCGCGAGCTGGCCCCGCCCGACCATCGTGTTGCGGCCCTCGATGCGCAGCAAGCCGCCGCCCGGCATCGCGTCACGCGCGTTGACGCAGAGATTGATCAGCGCGAGCTCGAGCTCGCCGATGTCGCATTCGACCGGCCACAAGCCCTCGGGCAGAGACAGAACGAGCTTCACGTTGCCGCCGAGCGATCCGGTGAGGAAATCCTCGACGCTGCGGATGTGCTGGGCGACGTCGATCGCTTCCGGCCGCAGCGCCTGGCGGCGCGAGAAGGCGAGGAGCTGGCGCACGAGGCGCGCCCCGCGCTCGGAGGCCCGCTCGATTGCGGCCACCATCGGCGCGCCGGCCCCGTCGGCCGCGAGATCGCGCAGCAGATCGGCGTTGCCGAGCACGACGGTGAGGAGATTGTTGAAATCGTGCGCGATGCCGCCGGTCAGGCGGCCGATCGCCTCCACCTTCTGGCGCTCGCGCAGCGCCTCCTGCGCCCGCTCGCGCTCGCGCACCTCCGCCTCGAGCTGGCGGCCGCGCTCGCGCACGCGCTCCTCGAGCGTCGCGTTGAGCTGCTGGAGGCGCTCCTCGCTTTCGCGCAGCGCCTTGTTGCTCTGCTGCAGCTCCTGCGCGCGGCGAAAGATCTCCGCCTCCATGCGCTCGGCGTGGCCGCGCAGCTCGCGCGTCTCCTGCTCCTTGCGGCTGTCCTGGCTCTTGAGCCGCACGAAATCGGTCACGTCCTCGACGCGGTGGATGATCAGCGCGACGTTGCCGGCGGAATCGAGCACCGGAGAATTGACCGGGCTCCAGAATCGCTCCTCGAAGCCGCCGCCTTCGGCGGAGGGGCGCCGCACGTCGTACTTCTGCACGGCCATCGTGTCGGCGCGGCGCGACTCGAGCACGCGCGTGAGCGAGGCGCGCAGGTTGCTGACGCCGGTCGCCTGCGGATCGTCGGGATTGTCGGGAAACACCTCGAAGATGCCGCGCCCGGCGATCTCGGCGCGGCGCGTCATCGTCGCCGCGAGATAGGCGTCGCTGACCGCGACGATCGTGAAATCGGGGCGCAGCACGAGATAGAGCCCGGGCACCGCTTCGAACAAGGCCCGGAAATCGATCTCGCGATGCGCGTCTGCCACCATGCCCGCCGCGCCGGCTCCCGCCAAGGATGCGACCCCGACGGCAGCCTATGGAACAGCACGCCCCGAGGAAAGGACGGATTTTGCGCAGGCGCGTTGCCTTCAGCGCTGCCCTAGCGCCTTCATCCGGCGGCGCTCGACCGATGACGGGATGCGCATCGCCTCGCGGTATTTCGCCACCGTGCGGCGTGCGAGATCGTAGCCCTCGCGGCGCAGCGCCGAGACGATCGCGTCGTCGGAGAGGATGTCGTTCTCGCCCGCGATCATCGCCTTGATGCGGTGGCGGATCGATTCGGCCGAATGCGCGCCGCCGCTGCCGGAGCCCACCGCGGTGGAAAAGAAGAATTTCAGCTCGAACGTTCCGCGCGGGGTGGCGATGTATTTGTTCGCGGTGGCGCGGCTGACCGTGCTCTCGTGCACCTCGATCGCCTCGGCGATGTCGC
>CAYZSG010000311.1:0-4585 GCA_964481045.1 uncultured Candidatus Odyssella sp.
CGGCGCGCACGTCGGGCGCGACGGCCCCTGGTTGATCGCGCCGCGCGGGGCTCGGCTCGCTTACTGCCCGAGCGCCTTCCTGGCCTGGGCGACCATGTCGGTCAGGCCCAGCTCGGAATAGACCGGCTGCACGGCCTTCTGGAACGGCGCCGTATCGATCTTCGACACCTTCACGCCCTTCGCGCTGATCTCCTTGAAGATCGAATCAGCCTGATCGACGTTGGTCTTGAGCGCCATGGCGCCGGCGCGCTTGGCCTCTTCCATCACGATCTTGCGGTCGGCCTCCGGCACCGATTGCAGCCACTTGTCGGAGACGATGAGGCCGCTCATCAGGTAGATGTGCTCGGTGAGCGTGATGTGGCTCACCACCTCGAACAGCTTGGCGCCGCGGATCGCCGAAGGCTGCGCCTCGGCGCCGTCGATGACGCCGGTCTGGATCGAGGGATACACCTCGGCCCAGGCGAGCGGAGTCGGCACCGCGCCCATCGCGGCGATCGTCTTGATCCACAGCGGCTCGCCGATCGTGCGGATGCGCACGCCCTTGAGATCGGCCGGCGTCGTCACCGGCTTCTTCGTCAGCATGTGGCGCGCGCCCTGATACCAGTTGAACGAGAGCAGCGTGAGCCCGGTCTTCTGCCGGAGCTGCTCGTTCCACGCGGCGAAGGTCGGCGTCTCCACGAACTTCGCGAGCTCGTCCACGCTCTTGAATGCGTAGGGCGCCACGAGCACGTTGAACTCCTTCACGAACGGGCTCACGCGCGAGCCCTCGACGAAGGTGCCGACATTGGCGCCGGCCTGCGCCTGATCCATCATGTTCTGCGTGTCGCCGAGCTGCGAGCTCGGGAACACCTGGATCGTCACCTCGCCCTTGGTGCGGGCCTCGACGTCCTTCTTCATCTGCAGCGCGGCGACGACGAGCGGATCGCCGGCGGCCAGCACGGTGCCGAGCCGGAGCGTCGATTTCGCGAGCGCGTCGGCCGACGGAAGCGCGGCGGCGAGCGCCATCGCCCCGCAATAAATTCCCCATTTACGCATGATGTGTTTCCTCCTCGAGTTGGCGTTGACGGACGGAACGGCTAGGCGCCGTTTTTCTTGGCTTTGAAGGCGGCCGCGCGGCGCAGCCGCGTCTGCACGTAGACGTGCTCGTTCTCGGTGCCGTCTTCCCAGCCGCCGCCGGGAATGCTCACGTTGCGGCGGCTCGGATGGCGGGCGATGAACTCCTCGACGATGTCGACGCCGAGGCCGGGCGCGGTCGGCACGCGCATGTGGCCCTGCTCGAGCACCGGCGGCGCGCTGATCACTTTCTCGCGGCCCGGCCAGTCGTCGAGGATGCATTCCAGCATCAGCGCGTTCGGAATCGCGGCGAGCACATGCAGCGCGGCGAACTCGGCGACCGGGCCGAGCGTGCCCGAATGCGGCGCCAGCATGATGTGATGCGCCTCGGCCATGCCCGCGAGCTTCTTCATCTGCGAGAGGCCGCCGGCGCGGCCCGTGTCGGGCTGGATCACGTCGACGATCTCGCGCTCGATCAATTCGCGCCAGCCGAAGATCGTCGCGATGCGCTCGCCGGCCGCGATCGGAATCGCCACGGCGTCGCTGACGCGCGCGAGGCCATCGAGATTCTCGGGCGCCACCGGATCCTCGAGGAACAGCAGGTGATAGGGCTCGAGCGCGCGGCCGAGCACGATCGCGTCCTTGGGCGTCATCCAGGGCGGGCCGTGGAGATCGACCATGACGTCCATCTCGTCGCCCACCGCCTCGCGTATCGCGGCGACTTTCCGCAGCGGATCGCGCACGCCGCCGGTCTTCACCGCGGTGACGCCGCGGCGCTTCAGGTCGAGCGCCACGTCGGGCGCCGAGGCGTGCGAATAGATGCGGATGCGCTCGCGCACCTGGCCGCCGAGCAGGTTCCACACCGGCGTGCCGAGCGCCTTGCCCTTGATGTCCCAGAGCGCCATGTCGATGCCGCTCATGGCGCCGGCGCCGACGACGCCGGTCATGCCGTGCGCCATCTGCGCGACCATCATCTTCTGCCAGAGCTTCTCGATGTTGGCCGGGTCTTCGCCCACGAGGATGCCGGCGAAATCCTTCACCGCGGCCTCGATCACGCGCGGCCAGCCCGAGCATTCGCCGACGCCGTAGAAGCCCTCGTCGGTCAGCACCTTGACGAACAGCCAGTTGCGCGAGCCGGTCTGGTGGCCGGCGCCGTCCGAAGCCCAGGCGCGGTCCGAGGGCGCGCCGGCTTGCATCAGGAACGTGCGGATTTCGGTGATGCGCATCGTGTCTATTCGTTCGCGGCGGGCGGCGCGCCGGCGGGCTTCTCGGCGAAATAATCGGGGTTCTGCTTCATCAGCACGTCCACCGAACGGAACAGGCCGCGCAGGTGCACGCGCATCGCCTCGAGCGCGCCGTCGCGGTCGCGGCCGACGACACAGTCGACGATCGCGGCATGCTCGGCGATGACGATCGAGGGCTTGCGCGGAAGGCGGTTCGTCAGGTGCCGCACGCGGTCCATCTGCGCTTTCGCATTCTCGACGTGGCGCCAGGCCTGCGCATGGCCGGCGATCTCCATGAGCAGCGCGTGCATGCCCTCGTCGGCGGCGAAGAAGCCGTCTTCGTCGCCCGCCCGATGGCAGCGGCGCTGGCGGTCGATCATGCCTTCGAGCGCGCGGCACTGGCCGGCGTCGATCCGCTCGATCGCGCGCTCGATGGCGGCGCATTCGAGCGCCTCGCGCACGAACTGGCTGTTGAACACCTCGGCGAGATCGATCGGCGCCACGAACGTCCCGTACTGCGGATAGATCGCGACGAGGCTTTCTTCGGCGAGCTTGATCATCGCCTCGCGCACCGGCGTGCGCGACACGCCGAAGCGGTCGGCGAGATCCTGCTCCGAAAGCGCCGCGCGCGGCAGCAGGTGCCCCGCGATGATCTCGCGCCGCAGCAGCGCGCGGATCTGGCCCGCGATCGTCTGCCGGCGGATCGGCACGACGCGCGCATCGGCGTCCTGGCGCAGCGGTTCGGCTTCGGAGGCGGGGCGGCGAGGCATGGTAGCATTCATATACTACCATACTAGTATGCGCAACGTCGTTCTCGTGCTCCGAAACGACTCGTCGGGCCGGCAGCCCCTACTTTCATCGTAGTTCCGACCGAAGCGGACGCGCCCCTTGGCGCGGCGGCGAAGCGGAGGGATCGCGGCAGCTGCACGTGGCCGCTGCGCTGCGATCCCTCCGATCCGCGAGCCGAAGACGGCTCGCTCCGGTCGGGAAGACGAGCCGGTGTCTCTTGTGTGTCGGTATTACTGGCCGAAGACGCGCTGGAAGATCGTGTCGACGTGGCGCAGATGGTGCTCGAGGCCGAACAGGCCTTTGATTTCGGCCGCGCCGAGGTGCTTCGCGATCGCCGGATCGGCGGCAAGGAAATCGGCGAAGTTGCCCTGGCCTTCCCACGCCTTCATCGCGTTGCGCTGCACGGCGGCGTAGGCCTCCTCGCGGCTCATGCCCTTCTGGGTCAGCGCGAGGAGCGCGCGCTGCGAATTCCAGAGCCCGCCCTGCGCGTCGAGGTTGGCGCGCATGCGCTCGGGATAGACGACGAGCTTCTCGACGAGGCCGGCGAGCCGCACGAGCGCGAAATCGAGCGTCACGGTCGCATCCGGCCCGATGCCGCGCTCGACCGAGGAATGCGAGATGTCGCGCTCGTGCCACAGCGCCGCGTTCTCGAGCGCCGGGATCACGGCGCCGCGCACGAGCCGCGCGAGGCCGGTGAGGTTTTCCGACAGCACCGGGTTGCGCTTGTGCGGCATCGAGGAACTGCCCTTCTGGCCCTTCGAGAAGAACTCCTCGGCCTCGCGCACTTCGGAGCGCTGCAGGTGGCGGATTTCGATCGACAGGCGCTCGATGGCGCCGGCGATGACGCCGAGCGTCGCGAAATACATCGCATGCCGGTCGCGTGCGATCACCTGCGTCGAGACCGTCTCGGGCGCCAGGCCGAGCTTCGCGGCGACATGAGCCTCGATGCGCGGATCGACACTGGCGAAGGTGCCGACCGGGCCGGAAATCGCACAGGTGGCGATTTCCCGGCGCGCCGTTTCGAGCCGCGTCCGGCAGCGCGCGAACTCGGCGTAATAGCCGGCCAGCTTCACGCCGAAGGTGGTCGGCTCGGCATGGATGCCGTGGCTGCGGCCGATCGTCGGCGTCGCCTTGTGCTCGAGCGCGCGGCGCTTCAAGGCGGCCAGCACCGCGTCGATATCCGCGAGCAGCAGGTCGCTGGCCTGCGTGAGCTGCACGGCCAAGCAGGTGTCGAGCACGTCCGACGACGTCATGCCCTGGTGCACGAAGCGCGCTTCGGGCCCGACCTGCTCGGTGAGCTCGGTCAGGAACGCGATCACGTCGTGCTTCACCTCGGCCTCGATCGCGTCGATGCGGGCGATCCTCTCGGGCGTGTAGGGCTTCGTGCCGCGCGCTTTCACCGCCGCCGCCGTGCCCGCGGGCACGATGCCGAGCCTTTCCATCGCCTCGGTCGCATGCAGCTCGATCTCGAACCAGATGCGGAAGCGGTTGGCCGGCTCCCAGATGCGGGCCATGTCGGG
>CAYZSG010000312.1:0-4566 GCA_964481045.1 uncultured Candidatus Odyssella sp.
GCGGGCGCGCACGGCGACTTGCTCGGCGCCGTTCGAATGGCCGTCGAGTCCGGGCTTGCCGACGAGCATGGTGAGGCGGCGGCCAAGCTTCTGCGACACCGCGTCGACGCGCGCGCGCAGTTCGGCCAGGCTGTTGCTGTTGATTGCCGAGCTGCCGGCGCGGGCGATGCCGGTGGGTGCGCGATACTCGCCGTAGATGCCGCGCAGCGTCGACGCCCACTCGCCGGTGGTGACGCCGACATGGGCGCAACGGATCGAGAGCTCCATGATGTTGCGGCTCTCCTTGGCGGCGCGCGCGAGCTCGGAGAGCGCGAACTTGACCTCGCCCTCGTCGCGCTGGGCACGCCAGGCCCGCAGGCTCTCGACTTGCGCGGCCTCCGCTTTCTCATCGACCAGAAGGAAGCCGCCGTCGCTTCCGGCTGTGAGCGGCGATGGCGCGGAGTCCCGGTGCTTGTTGACGCCGACCACGACCTGCTCGCCGGACTCGATGGCGGCGACGCGGCGGGCGTTGGATTCGACCAGCTGCTCCTTCAAGTATCCTGATTCGACGGCGGGCACGGCGCCGCCCATGGCCTCGATGCGCGCCAGTTCCTCCTTCGCGGCGGCGACCAGCTCGGCGACCTTGCGCTCGATCGCCGGCGCGCCGTTGAAGATGTCCTCGAACTCCAGCAGGTCGGTCTCCTCGGCGACGATCTGCTGCAGCCGGATCGACCATTGCTGGTCCCAGGGCCTGGGCAGTCCGAGCGCCTCGTTCCAGCAGGGCAGCTGCACGGCGCGGGCGCGGGCGTCCTTGGACAGCACCACCGCCAGCATCTCCAGGAGAATGCGGTAGACGTTGTTCTCCGGCTGCTGCTCGGTCAGGCCGAGCGAATTCACCTGCACGCCGTAGCGGAAGCGCCTCAGCTTTGCATCGGTCACGCCGTAGCGCGCGGCGCAGATCTCGTCCCAGAGCCGCGTGAACGCGCGCAGCTTGCACAGCTCGGTGATGAACTTCACGCCGGCGTTGACGAAGAAGCTGATGCGCCCGACGACGGTGGGAAGGTCGGCGGCCGGCACCTGGCCCGATGCCTTCACGCGGTCGAGGATCGCGATCGCCGTCGCAAGCGCGAACGCGATCTCCTGCACCGGCGTCGCCCCGGCTTCCTGCAGGTGATAGGAGCAGACGTTCACCGGGTTCCACTTCGGCACTTCGCGATAGGTGAACGCGATCGTGTCGGTGGTGAGCTTCAGGCTCGGCTCGGGCGGGAAGATATAGGTGCCGCGCGAGAGGTATTCCTTGACGATGTCGTTCTGCGTGGTGCCCGACAGATCGGCGCGCTTCGCCCCCTGCTTCTCGGCGGCGGCGATGTAGAGCGCCAGCAGCCACGGCGCCGTCGCGTTGATCGTCATCGACGTATTCATCTTCGCGAGCGGGATGCCGGCGAACAGGGCCTCCATGTCACCGAGATGCCCGATCGGCACGCCGACCTTGCCGACCTCGCCCATCGCCAGCGGCTGATCGCTGTCGTAGCCGGTCTGCGTCGGCAGATCGAACGCGACCGAAAGCCCTGTCTGGCCCTTCGTCAGATTCTGGCGATAGAGCGCGTTCGAGGCGGCGGCCGAGGAGTGGCCGCTATAGGTGCGGATCAGCCAGGGGACTTCGCGGGGCATGTCAACTCGCGCCTGCAATGATCTGTCGTCCCCGCGAAAGCGGGGACCCAAGCGGCGTCGCCGCAGTCACGCTGCTCGACCCCTCGTATCGCGTCGGCATACGTCCCCGCTTTCGCGGGGACGACAATGACCAGTGAAGGGGAACCGGGTGCGTGCGCGGTCCGTTTATCGGAAGAGGCAACGAGCGCAACGGCGCACGGTTTCGCATGGACGACGAGCGCATCAAAGAGAGCCCCGACGAAAGCCGGCAGGCGACGAAGACGCCCCGGGAAATGACGCTGGTGCTGGGCCTCGGCATCGCCGGTGTGGTCATCGCCTTCGCCATCGCCTATTTCGCCATCCTCGGCTGAGCGTCTCCCGAGAGATATGCAAGTTGCGCGCCGTTCGGCGCCTTCTTGCGCGCCTCACACCGCCTTCAGCGCCTGATCGAGATCGTCTTCGAGATCGGCGGGGTCTTCGAGGCCGACCGAGAGGCGCACCATGCCGTCGTCGATGCCGAGCGAGACGCGCTCGGCGGCTTTGAGGCGCTGGTGCGTCGTCGTCGCCGGGTGCGTGACGAGGCTCTTCGAGTCGCCGAGATTGTTCGAGATCAGGATCAGGCGGAGCGCGTTCAGGAAGCGGAACGCGCCTTCCTTCCCGCCCGGCACCGAGAAGGTGACGAGCGAGCCGCCGGCGCTCATTTGCTTTTTGTTCAGCTCGTATTGCGGATGGCTCGGCAGGCCGGGATAATGCGCGGCCGCGATCTTGCCGTGCGTGCCGAGGAATTTCGCGAGCCGCAGCGCCGAACTGCACATGCGCTCGAGCCGAACTTCGAGAGTCTCCAATCCCTTCAGCAGCAGCCAAGCATTCATCGGCGAGAGCGCCGGGCCGGTATGGCGCAGGAACGGCTGCAGGTGGTTGACGATGTAATCCTCGTTGCCGAGCACGATGCCGCCGAGCGTGCGCCCCTGCCCGTCGATGTGCTTCGTGGCCGAATAGACGACGACGTCGGCCCCGAGCTGCAACGGCTGCTGGAGCATCGGCGTCGCGAACACGTTGTCGACCACGACGCGCGCGCCGGCCGCGTGCGCCATCTCGCACACCGCCGGGATATCGACGATGCGGAGCTGTGGATTCGACGGCGACTCCAGGAACACCGCCGCCGTGGGCTTCGCGAGCGCCTTCTTCCACTGGTCGAGGTCGCGCCCGTCGACGAGCACCGATTCGACGCCGAAGCGCGGCAGGATCTCGGCGATGATGTAGTGGCATGAGCCGAACAGCGCGTCCGACGCCACGACCCTGTCGCCGGCCTTGAGCTGCGACATCAGCGACGCGAACACCGCGGCCATGCCCGAGGCCGTGGCGCGCGCCGCGGCGGCGCCCTCGAGCTCGCACATGCGCGCTTCGAACATCGCGACCGTGGGGTTGCCGAAGCGCGAATACTGATAGCGCGGGCGCGCATTGTTGAACGCGGCCTCGGCATCTTCGGCCGTGTCGTAGACGAAGCCCGAGGTGAAGAAGATCGCCTCGCAGGTTTCGTCGAAGCGCGAGCGCGCGGTTCCGCCGTGGACGGCGCGGGTCTGGCGGCGCTGCGGGCGTCGCGGCTTCGTATTCTCGGTCATTGCCCCTGAACTCGATGCTGCAATTGGCGCGCCCTCATTAGCGGCTGGGGGCGCTGCGCAAAAGGAATATCGCCCGGCCCCGCGCATGCGCCCCGCCGCGCACCGATTTTGCATCGCACCACGAGACTGCGGCTACTGTCGCCAATTCGAAACATTCCGGGTACTTTCGGCAACAAATATAGTGATACAGCCCATCATCGGAAATAATATGTCGCATTTGCGAGTCCGCAGGAAAGATATTTCTTGCCGCAATGCAAAAGAATCGTTAGCAGTCGCGATGGACGCAAACGCGGCCGGCGAACGAACAGCCTGCGCCGCGCGTTACATTCGGCGCTAACATGGGAAGCCCGCCATGACCCAGAATGTCGTCGCCATGGATCAGTATCGCCCGGCGCCGCCCACCGCGCCCAAGGACCTGTACGAAGTCGGCGAAATTCCGCCGATGGGTCATGTGCCGAAGAAGATGTATGCGTGGGCGATCCGGCGCGAGCGCCACGGCGAGCCCGAGACGGCGATGCAGGTGGAAGTCGTGGACGTGCCGCGGCTCGACAGCCACGACGTGCTGATCCTCGTCATGGCGGCCGGCGTCAATTACAACGGCGTCTGGGCCGCGCTCGGCAAGCCGATCTCGCCGTTCGACGTGCACAAGGCCGATTTCCACGTGGCCGGCTCCGACGCCTCGGGCATCGTCTATGCCGTCGGCGACAAGGTGAAGCGCTTCAAGGTGGGCGACGAAGTCGTCGTCCACTGCAACCAGGACGACGGCGACGACGAGGAGTGCAACGGCGGCGACCCGATGTTCTCGCCGAGCCAGCGCATCTGGGGCTACGAGACGCCGGACGGATCTTTCGCGCAGTTTGCGCGCGTGCAAGACCGCCAGCTCATGCCGCGGCCGAAGCACCTCACCTGGGAAGAGAGCGCCTGCTACACGCTGACGCTCGCCACCGCCTACCGCATGCTGTTCGGCCATCGCCCGCACATCCTGCGCCCGGGCCACAACGTGCTCGTGTGGGGCGCCTCGGGCGGGCTCGGCTCGATGGCCGTGCAGCTCTGCGCGGTTTCGGGCGCCAACGCGATCGGCATCATCTCCGACGACACGAAGAAGGACTTCGTGATGTCGCTGGGCGCCAAGGGCGTCATCAACCGCAACGATTTCAAGTGCTGGGGCCGCCTGCCCGAGGTGAACGACCGCGGCGGCTACGGCGACTACATGAAGGAGTGCCGCAAGTTCGGCGCCGCGATCTGGCAGTTCACCGGCAAGGGCAACGACGTCGATTTCGTGTTCGAGCATCCGGGCGAGCAGACCTTCCCGGTC
>CAYZSG010000313.1:0-4529 GCA_964481045.1 uncultured Candidatus Odyssella sp.
CACGACGGGCGCGACTGGCGCGGGCGCATCCTCGCCGCTTACGCCTCGAGCTACATCGTCAGCGACGGCAAGGTTTATCCCGAGCGCCAGCAATGGCGCGACGGCCTGTTCCAGGAGCGCGGCGAGCTGCGCGTGATCGAGCATTACCGCTTCTGGAACGCCGAGGAGATGGCGCAGCACTTCTTCTACATGATGTCGAACGCCTGGCTCGCGCACCGGGACATCATTGACGACGAGGTGCTTGCCGACCCCGAGACCGACACCTGCGAAGACCTGTATTTCGAGCTGCAGTTCGCGCAGCGCACGCATTTCGCCTTTTCCGGCGAGACGACGGCGATCCACCACTACCATTCGCACGGCAATTCGACCTTCGTCGACGCCCACCGCCACCAATACGACACGCTGCGCCACGGCCTGCGCACGCACATGCGCACCTTCCCGCGCATGACGCAGTATCGCTCGCACCTGACCGGCCGCCCGGAGCGCACCGAGCCGGCGCATCACATCTCGCCGTTCCAGCCGCCCTGGCCGCCGGCGCCGGGATACACCAACCCCGGCGCGCCGCCACCCGCGAGTGCACCGCCGCCGGCCGGCAATCCGCGGCCGAGCGGATTGGCCGCGCGCGCCGCCGCGGTGCTCGAGGGATTGGCCGCGCGCTTGCGCAAGAAATAGCGGATACGCCGGCGCGCGCTTGTCAATGCGCGGGGCCGCTGTTAAGGGGGACGAGGGCGCGCATCGCGCCCGGGCGGAGGAGATCGGCGTGAGCGAATCCCATTTCGGCACGTTCCTGGCCGAGGCGGCGTCGATCTGCCGGCAGCTCGACGCCGCGGCGCTGGAGCGGCTGGCGCGCGAGTTGCGCGCGCTGCGCGAACGCGGCGGCCGGCTCTTCATCCTCGGCGTCGGCGGCAGCGCCGCCAATGCCAGCCACGCGGTCAACGATTTCCGCAAGCTCTGCGGCATCGAGGCCTATGCGCCGACCGACAACGTCGCTGAGCTCACCGCGCGCACCAACGACGAAGGATGGGAAACCGTGTTCGCGGCATGGCTGCGCACCAGCCGCGCCGCCAAGTCCGACGCCGTGCTCGTGCTCTCGGTGGGCGGCGGCAGCGCCGAGCGCAATGTGAGCGCGAACCTCGTGCACGCACTCGACGAGGCGAAGCGCGTGGGGATGCGCATCTTCGGCATCGTCGGCCGCGACGGCGGCTACACCAAGAAGGTGGGCGACGAAGTGATCGTGGTGCCCACCGTTTCGCCCGCGCGCATCACGCCGCACACCGAGGCGTTCCAGGCCGTGGTGTGGCACGGCCTTGTGAGCCACCCCGAGCTGATGGTGCAGGAAACCAAGTGGGAAGGCCTCGCGCGGCCGAAGGAAACCGCGCGTGCCTGACCCCGGCGGCGCGCCGCGGAGCCTGAAGCCCGCCGTGTTTCTCGATCGCGACGGCGTATTGAACCACGTCTTGATTCGCGACGGCATGCCGTTCGGCCCGATGACGCTCGCCGAGTTCAGGCTCGTCGACGGCGCCGCGGCCGACGTGCGCCGGCTCAAGGATGCGGGATACATGGTCATCGTCGCCACGAATCAGCCGGAGCTGGCGCGCGGCCGGCTGGCGCGCGAGGCCCTCGACGCGATGCACGCGAAGCTGCGCGCCGAGGTGCCGGTGGACGCGATCTATGTGTGCCCGCACGACGACGGCCACGGTTGCGCCTGTCGCAAGCCGCAGCCCGGCCTGCTACTCTCGGCCGCGCGCGAGCATGGAATCGACTTGACCCGCAGTTTCATGGTGGGCGACCGTTGGCGCGACGTCGAGGCCGGCCGGGCCGCCGGCTGCCGCACCGTCCTCGTCGAGATGGGATACCGCGAGGCGCTGAAGTCGCCGCCGGACCACGTCGCGGACGGACTCGGCGGGGCGGTGCGCTGGATCTTGAGTGCCCGCGCCGGACGCTAGACGAGGGGATCGCGTAGCATGAGCAAGCCGCCCGAACTCACGATCAAGGTCTTCGCCGACGGCGCCGACCTCGAGGCGATCGCGAAGCTCTACGAATCCCCGCTGATCAAGGGCTTCACCACCAACCCCACGCTGATGCGCAAGGCGGGCGTCTCCGACTACCGCACCTTCGCGCACGCGGTGCTCGGCGTCGTGCCCGACAAGCCGGTGAGCTTCGAGGTGTTCGCCGACGATTTCGACGGCATGCGCGACCAGGCGATCGAGATCGGGCGCTGGGGCCCCAACGTCAACGTGAAGATTCCGGTGACGAACACGAAGGGCGCTTCGTCGGAGGCGCTCGTCCGCGAACTTTCGCGCCGCGGCGTATCGCTGAACGTGACCGCCGTGTTCACGCTGGAACAGGTGCAGGGCATCGCCGCCGCGCTCGATCCCGCCGTTCCCGCGATCGTCTCGGTGTTCGCGGGCCGCATCGCCGACACCGGCCGCGACCCGATCCCGATCATGCGCGCGTGCAAGGCGGCACTGCGCGCACTGCCCAAGGCCGAATTGCTCTGGGCCAGCCCGCGCGAATTGCTGAACGTGTTCCACGCGCAGGAGGCCGGCGCCGACATCATCACGATGACGCCGGACATGCTCGCGAAGCTCAAGGGTGTCGGCAAGGATCTGGGCGAATTCAGCCGCGAGACCGTGGAAATGTTCTATCGCGACGCGCAGGCGGCCGCCTACACGATCGCGCTGCCGCAGACGACGGCCGCCTGAGCGACGGCGCCGCACAGCGAGGACCGGCTTGGCCAAAGCCTTCGTGACCGGCGCCGCCGGCTTCATCGGCAGCACGCTCGTCGACCGCCTGCTCGCGCGCGGCGACGCCGTCGTGGGCTGGGACAATCTCTCGACCGGCCTTGCCGAGTTCCTCGACGGCGCGCGGAAGAGCGACCGCTTCCGCTTCGTGCAGGGCGACACGCTCGACCGCGCCGGCATGACCGCCGCGATGGCGGGGTGCGACACGGTGTTCCACATGGCCGCCAATGCCGACGTGCGCTTCGGCACCGAGCACCCCGAGAAGGATCTCCAGCAGAACACGATCGCGACGTTCAACGTGCTGGAGGCGATGCGCGCGAACGGCGTGAAGCGCATCGCGTTTCCCTCGACCGGCTCGGTCTATGGCGAGCACGCGACGATCCCCACGCCGGAAGACGCCGCGTTTCCGGTGCAGACCTCGCTCTACGCGGCCTCGAAGCTCGCCGGCGAGGGCATGATCAGCGCCTATTGCGAGGGCTTCGGCTTCGAGGGCTGGATCTTCCGCTTCGTTTCGATCCTGGGCGAGCGCTACACGCACGGCCACGTGTTCGATTTCTACAAGAAGCTGCTCGCGAACCCGGCCGCGCTCGACGTGCTCGGCGACGGCACGCAGAGGAAGTCGTATCTCTACGTCCAGGACTGCATCGACGCGATCTTCCTCGCGATGGAGAAGGCGCGCGGCAAGGTGCACGTCCTCAATCTCGGGCAAGACTCCTATATCGACGTGAAGCAATCGATCGGCTGGATCACGCAGGCGCTCGGCCTGGCACCGGCGATTCGCTACGGCGGCGGCGCGCGCGGCTGGATCGGCGACAATCCGTTCATTTTCCTTGACACCGCGCGCATGCGGGCGCTGGGCTGGCGCCCGAGGGTTTCGATCGAGGACGCCGTGATCAAGACGCTGCGCTGGCTGGAAGCCAACCGCTTCGTGCTCGAGCGGCGGCACTAGCGCGATGACGGCCATCTGCGTGTACGGTCTCTGGCATCTCGGCCTCGTCACCGCGGCCTGCCTTGCCGAGGCGGGATTCGATGTGTTCGCCAGCGATCCCGATCGCGAGCGGACCCGCGACGTTGCCGCCGGCAAATTGCCGCTCTATGAGCCCGGCCTCGAAGAACTGATCGCGGCCGGCAAGGCCTCCGGCAAGCTCCGCTTCGTCGCCGAGCCCGCCGAGGCCGCGCGCGCCGCCGGGCTCGTGTGGATCGCGATCGACACGCCGGTGGACGATGACGACGTCGCCGACGTGGCGCATGTCATGAACGCCGTGCGCGCGCTGTTCCCGCATTTGGGCGACGGTGCGATCGTTCTCTCTTCTTCGCAATTGCCTGTCGGCAGCATGGGCGCGCTGGCAGAGTCGTTCGCGGCGCAAGCGAACGGGCGCGCGGTCGATTTCTGCTGCAGCCCCGAGAATCTCCGCCTCGGCAGCGCGATCGGCGTGTTCCGGAAGCCCGGCTATGTCGTGATCGGCGCGGAGAGCGAGCGGCCGCGCGCGCGACTGGAATCGATCTTCCGCCGCTTCACCGACACGATCCTGTTCACCTCGCTGCGCTCCGCCGAGATGGTGAAGCACGCGATGAACACGTTCCTCGCCACGACGATCACTTATTCGAACGAGATCGCGCGGCTCTGCGAGCAGACCGGCGCCGACGCCCGAGACGTGGAGCGCGCGCTGCGCTGCGATCCGCGCGTGGGCGCCAAGGCCTATGTGCGCGCCGGCCGCGCCCTCGCCGGCGGCACGCTGGCGCGCGACGTCGTTTATCTCACCGGCATCGCGGCCGAGAAGAAGC
>CAYZSG010000314.1:0-4527 GCA_964481045.1 uncultured Candidatus Odyssella sp.
CGGCGTGCGCGTTGAGCGTGAAGGCGATTTCAACCTTGAGCGACACGGCCGAGCTCCTCTTCGAGAAACGCCGCCGCGAGATGGCGGCGATACCAGGCCGACCCGCGCACGTCGTCGATCGGCGCGATCTCCTGGCCGAGGCATTCGAGCGCGCGCGCGATCGCGACGCCGTCAAGCGCCGCGCCCTCGATCGCGGCTTCGGTGCGCGGGCAACGCATCGGCGTGGGTGCGACGGCGCCGACCGCGAGCCGCACGGCGGATAGCCGCCGCCCCTCGCGCCGGCCCGCGATACACAGCGCGACGCGCGCGATCTCGAGCGCGGGACGCGGCCCCGACTTCTGGAACGCGGCGTGAAATCCCGCTGCGGGCCGGTCGAAATATACCGCGGTGATGATCTCGCCGGGCGCCGCCCGTGTCCGGCCCGGTGCGACGAAGAACGCCGCCAGCGGCAGGCGGCGCGTGACGACCCGTTCCCCCTGCCAGCTCGCAAGCTCCACCTCCGCGTCGAGGCAGAGCAACGGCAGCACCATGTCGGCCGCCGGCGAGGCATTCGCGACGTTGCCGCCGACCGTTGCCGCGTTGCGGATCTGCACGCTGGCGAAGCGGTCGGCCGTTGCCGGCAAAACCGGCGCGACGCGGCCGAGTAGCGGGCTTTCCAGGATCTCGGTCATCGTCGCGAGGGCGCCGATGCGGATGCGCCCGCCGCTCTCCGCAATCCCGCCAAGCCCCGCAACGCGCCGGATGTTCACGAGGCGCGGTCCGAACGCGCGCTTGCCGACATCCTTTTGGATCCAGAGATCGGTTCCGCCGGCCACGGGCGTGCCGTCGCCATCGGCCAGCGCGCGCACCGCCATTTCGAGCGAGACGGCGTCGACATACTCCTCGATCTCGAGCGGCTTCAAGTCCTGGGCCAGCGGCATGGGGAGCCTCCTCGCCTCAGAAGCGCGTCGGCTCCTGGTACCGGCCGAAGACCGATTCCAGGGCGCGCGTGATCTCGCCGACGGTGGCGTAGGCTTTGACGGCATCGACGATGGCCGGCATCGTGTTGCTCTGGCTGCGCGCAGCCTCGGACACCGCCGCGAGCGCGGCGGTGACGGCGCCGGCATCGCGGCTCGCGCGCACACCGTCGAGGTGGCGCACCTGGCGCTCGGCGTCTTCGGGCTTGAACGGGTGCATTTCGACCTTCGGCGCCTCCTCGTCGACGCGGTGGCAGTTGACGCCGACTTTGCGGAATTCGCCCGATTCGAGCCGCTGCTGGCGCAGATAGGCCTCGCGCGAGACGTGCGCCTGCAGCTCGCCATTGGCGATCATCGACACGATTCCGCCGCGGCGATCGACGTCGGCCATGATGCGCGCGATCTCGCGCTCCATTTCGTTCGTCATCGTTTCGACGTAGTAGGAGCCGGCGAGCGGATCGACGGTTTCGGTGAGGCCCATCTCCTCGATGAGGATCTGCATCGTGCGCAGCGAGACGCGCTGCGCATATTCGCTCGGAATCGTGTAGGCCTCGTCGTAGCAGCACAGCGCCACAGTCTGCGCGCCCGAGAGCGCGCTGATCAGCGCGTAGTACGCGCCGCGCACGATGTTGTTCTCGGGTTGCTCGATCGTGAGGCCGGAGCCGCCGCCGCCGGCGATCATGCGCAGCCACATCGAGCGCGGATCCGTGGCGCCGTAATCCTCCTTCACGATCTTCGCCCAGTGCCGCCGGCCGGCGCGGAACTTGCATACCTGCTCGAAAAGCTGGCCGAAGATGTTGAAGTTGAACGACAGGCGGTAGGCGAACTCGTCGATCGCGAGGCCGCGCTTCAGCACAAGATCGATGTAGGCCTTGGCGATCGCGAACGCATAGGCCATTTCCTCGGCCGGGTTGGCGCCCGATTCGCGGATGTGATAGCCGCAGACGCTGACCGGGCTGTAGAGCGGCGCTTCGCGCGCGCAGTATTCGATCGTATCGGCGACCAGGCGGATCGACGGCTCGACCGGGAAGATCCACGTGCCGCGGCCGACGAACTCCTTCAGGATGTCATTCTGCGCGGTGCCGCGCAGCTTCTTCGGGTCGAAGCCGCGCTTCTCGGCCATCGCCAGATACATCGCGATGAGGATCGCCGCCGAGCCGTTGATCGTGAGCGAGACGGTGATCTTCTCGATGTCGATCCCGTCGAACGCGATCTCCATGTCCTTCAGCGTGTCGATCGCCATGCCGACGCGGCCGACTTCGCCGAGCGCCATCTTGTCGTCGCTGTCGAGGCCGCATTGGGTCGGCAGGTCGAAGGCGACGTTGAGCCCCGTATTGCCGGTCGCGATCAGATACTTGAAGCGCCGGTTGGTGTCCTCCGCGTTGCCGAAGCCCGTGTACTGGCGCATCGTCCAGGGCTGCTTGCGGTACATCAGCGGGTGGATGCCTCGCGTGAATGGATACTCGCCGGGCAGGCCGATGCCGTCGCCCGGCTCCGCCGCGCGGCTCGCCGCCACGTCCGCCGCCGTGTATACTGGCTTGATCTCGAGGCCGGACTCGTTGCGCACGGCCTGCGGCGCGGGTTTACGCTGCACGTTCATGGGCGTGCTCCCTGATGAAGGACACGATGTCGGCGAGCTTGCTGCCGGTCGGGAACACGCCATCCACGCCGAGCGCGCGGAGTTTCGGCCGGTCCTCGGCCGGGATGTTGCCGCCGACGATCCAGAGGCGATCCTGGAGCCCGTGGCGGACGAGCAGCTCCTTGAGCCGCTGGCAAATGGGAAGATGCGAGCCCGACAGGATCGAGAGCGCGATCACGTCGACGCCTTCCTCGAGCGCCGCCACCGCGATGCGCTCGGGCTCCTGGCGCAGTCCGGTATAGATCACCTCGAACCCGGCATCGACGAGCGCGCGGACGACGACCTTCGCGCCGACGTCGTGCCCGTCGAGACCCGGCTTCGCCAGCAGAATTCTGATCTTCTTAGGCGCCATGTGTTTTCCGCCGCGCCGTCAGGCGCAGAGCCCCTTGGCGATGATGAGCTTCAGGATCTCGCTGGTGCCGCCGCCGATCAGCGTGAAGCGCACGTCGCGCAGGTGGCGCTGCACCGGGAATTCCATCGCGTAGCCGTAGGAGGCGAGGATGCGCGCCGCCTGGTCGCAGATCGTGGCCGCGCTTTCCGTGGCGAACAGCTTGGCCATCGCCGCCTCGGTGTGGTGCGGCTTGCCGCTGTCGTAGAGCCACGCTGCGTAGTGGACGAACCGCGCCGCCGCTTCGAGCGCCGTGCCCATTTCGGCCAGCTTCAGCTGGATGGCCTGGAATCGGTTGATCGGTTTGCCGAACTGCTTGCGCTCCGCCGCATACTTCAGCGCATCGGCGAGCGCCGCGCGCGCAATGCCGACCGCCATCGCGCCGGTGACGATGCGGATCTGCGCGAGGAGCTTCCTCAGATGAAGCTCGCCCTCGCCCTCGGCGCAGAGCCGGTGCGTGGCGGGAACGAAGCAGTCGCGGAACGCCACCTCGGCGGTCGGCAGCGCCCAGACGCCCATCTTATCGATCGCGCGCCCGATCACGAGCCCTTCGAAGCCGCGCTCGACGAGGAAGATCGTGAGCTTCCTCTCCTTGCCGGCCTTGGCGAAGACCGTGAAGAAATCGGCGACCGGCGCCGACGTCACCCACGTCTTCTGGCCGTTGATGACGTAGCCGCCCCGCGCGGCATCGGCAGCCGTGGAGATGCCATCGAGATCGCTGCCGGCGTCGGGCTCGGTCATGCAGATCGCGCCGACCTTCTCGCCGGCGATCGCCGGCTTGAACAGCCTTTCCTTGATCTCGTCGCCGGCGAGCGCATGGAGGAAATGCGTGCCCATCAGCGACTGCATCGTGGCACAGCCGGCGAGCGAGGCCGAGCCGCGCGCGATTTCGCCGACCGCGATGCACAGCGTGAGCAGATCCATGCCCGAGCCTCCGGCCGCTTCGGGATAGCGCATGCCGAAGAAGCCGAGCCGGCCGAGCGCGCGGAACTGCTCGCGCGGGAACGCGTGGGCGGCGTCGATGGCGGCCGCGTTCGGCGCCAGCTCGCGGTCGGTGAAGCGGGCGAAGGTGTCGAGGATCGCCTGCTGTTCGCCGGAGAGCGCAAAATCCATGGCCCGCGCCCCTATCCTTCGAGGCCGTAAACGCGCCGCGCCGCTTCGGCCGAGATCAGGCCATCGCGCACTTCGCGCCGCAGCAGCGCGCGGTCGCGCAGTTTCGGGTCGCCATAGCCGCCGCCGCCGCCGGCGACCTGCCAATAGATCGTGCCTTTCGGAAGGCCGCGGATCAGATCCTTGTTGAGCGGCACGACGGCGCGCCCATCCGGCATCGACAACTTGATCGCGTTGAGGCCGCCCGGCCCGCCGCCGAACAGGCCGAAGGCCTGCTCGTGGTCGCCGTCGCCGAACGTGACGAGCTGCGTGTCCTCCGAACCGATCTCGTACACCGTCTCGACGCCGAGGCCGCCGCGCCAGCGCCCCGGACCGGCCGAGTCGATCAGGTATTCGTGCTTGCGCAGGATGTGCGGCGTCTGCTGCTCGAACAT
>CAYZSG010000315.1:0-4415 GCA_964481045.1 uncultured Candidatus Odyssella sp.
CACGTTCTCGCGCATCGTGCCGTAGCGCACCGCGTTGGTGCCCGAGGCGCGCGTGGCGGCCATGCCGCCCAGCGAGGCGTCGGCGCCGGGATCGATCGGGAAGAACAGCCCCGTGTCGCGCAGATACTCGTTGATCTGCTTGCGCGTGACGCCGGCCTGGACGCGGCAATCGAGGTCTTCGGCGTTGACCTCGATCACCTTGTTCATGCGCGAGAGATCGATCGAGACGCCGCCCTCGATCGCGCCAATATGGCCCTCGAGCGAGGTGCCGGTGCCGAACGGGATCACCGGCACCTTGTGCGCGGCGCAGATGCGCACGGCCTCGGCGACGTCTTCGGTCGTCTCGGCGAAGATCACGGCGTCGGGCGGCAGCACCGGGAAATGGTCCTCGCCCTTGCCGTGCTGCGCGCGCACCGCCTCGGCGGTGGAGAGGCGCTCGCCGAATTTCTGCTTGAGGATCGCGACCGCGGTGTCGATGCGCGATTCGGGCCGGCGCTTCGCGGCCAACGTTGCGGGAGCAGCCATTGGGGATCCTTGGATTGAGTTTGCGCGGCTAACCTAAAGCCCGGGCCCGCAAGGAACAAGTCGCGGCCGGCGCGCCGATTCGTTAGAACGGAGCGCCGGTTCCGTCCAGAGCCGGCCGACGATGGGAATCGGGAGAACAGGGATGAAGCGCATTCTACTCGCTGCCGCGCTGGCGTTGGGCGCCGTCGCGTTTGGCCCGCCGGCGCTGGCCGACGGCTGCTACATCTGCACCTCGGGCAGCCCGTGCCAGCAATGCCGCTACAGCGGCAGCGACTCGCAGGCCGAGCGCAAGAAGTGCCGCGATTCGGGCTGCAAGATCGGCGGCACGAAATCGTGCTCGACGGCGGCGAACATCAAGACCTGCCGCGCCAGCCTCGGCACTGGACGGCCGTTTTACGCCGGGTACGAGACGCTGCTCGATCCCGCGGAATAGTGCTCAGCCGGCGGCGCGCGTCAGAGCGTGCCGCCGGTCGAGCAAGAGAACGGCGGCGCCGAGCGCCACGCCGAGCAGGTTGAGCAGGAGCCCGGCCGGCAGCACGAGATCGCCGACGAAGACTCCGTAGCCGCTGGCGCCGGGGATCGACTCCGCCGGCAGGAACAGCAGCAGCGCCGCGGCGGCCGCCGCGAGACGCGACGGCCAGGCGAGCGGGCCCTTGGCGTGGCCGACGATGGCCGCCGTGCCGAGCACGACGCCGAGGCACGCGGTCGCGATCTCCCAGAGCCCGGTCCAGACGTTGCCGCGAAACAGCACGCTCGGCTGGAACACGAACACGAACGGCACGACGTAGGCGATCCAGCCGATCTTGATGCCCTGCCAGCCCGTGCTCCAGAAATCGGCCTTGGCGATGCTGGCGGCGGCGAAGCTCGCCAGCGCCACCGGCGGCGTGATCATCGACAGCATGCCGAAATAGAGCAGGAACATGTGCGCGGCCATCGGATCGAGGCCGGCCTTGACCATCGCCGGCGCGATGAGGGCCGCCAGCAGCACATAGACGGCCACCGTGGGCATGCCCATGCCGAGCACGACGCTGATCGCGGCCGTGACCAGCAGCAGCACGAGGACATTCGCCGCCGCGAGCTGGCCGAGATAGAGCGTGAGGCCGAAGGCGAGGCCGGTGAGATTGAGCACGCCGATGACGAGCCCGGCGCCGGCGCAGATCACGATCACTTCCAGCACCGAGCCGCCGGTAGAGGCGATCGTCCAGCCGATGTCGCGCAATTTCATGCGCCGGCCGCGATAGCCGAACACCGTGCAGGTGACGTAAAGGATCGCGCAGCCGAACAGCGCCGCGAGCTGCGCCGACCAGTTCCACCAGAACAGCGCCACGAACAGCGCGATGAACGGCAGCGCGTAGTGCCAGCCCGATTTCAGCACCTCGCGCGCGCGCGGGATCTGCGAGGCATCGACGAGCTTCAGGCCGTCGCGGCCGGCCGCGAAATCGCACCACACGTAGAGCGCCAGATAGAAGAGCACCGAAGGCGCGAGCGCCGCGAGTGCCACGTCGCGATAGGGCACGGCGAGGAACTCGGCCATCAGGAACGCGGCGGCGCCCATCACCGGCGGCACGAGCTGCCCGCCGGTCGAGGAGACGGCCTCGACGGCGGCGGCACGGTCCGCCCGCATGCCGGATTTCATCATCAGCGGGATCGTGATGATGCCGCCCGAGACGACGTTGGCGACGGCGCTGCCCGAGACGAAGCCGAACAGCAGCGAGGAGACGACGGCGATCTTGCCGCCGCCGCCGCGCGAACGCCCGGCCGCGGCCAGCGCGATGTCGTTGAAGAATTCGGCGCCGCCGCCGCGGTTCAGGATCTGGCCCATCAGGATGAACGGGATCACCACTTCGGCCGCGACCAATAGCGGCGTCCCGATCAGCGCGTTGGTGTCCATCGCGAGATAGACGGCGAGCCGGTCCCACTGCACCGGCCGCGCGGCGAGGATGCCGGGCAGGATATGCCCGAGCAGCGCATAGACGATGAACGCGAGCACGATCAGCAGCAGCGCCAGCCCGCAGCAGCGCCGCACCGCCTCGAGCACGAGCAGGATCAGCACGGCGCCGAGCGCCACGCCGTCCCACGGACGGTAGACGAGCCGCGCCTGAATTTCCGGGTAGCGGATCGCGACATAGCCGGCGGCGAGCGCCGCGATCACGGCCAGCGCGATGTCCCACCCGCCGGCCGCGCCGATGCGCCTGCGCCGCGGCGCTGTCGCGAGAAATGCGAGCGGCAGCACGAGTGCCAGGATACCGGCGAGGAACTGCTCGGTGAACAGCGCCCAGCCGAGCCGTTGCGGAAGATCGAGCGCCCAGGCGACGGCGACGAGCGTCAGCGCGGTGCCGAGCGCCGCTTCCACCCAGCGCTGCGCCGGCGCCAGGACTGGCGCCTCGGCCGCGGCGCTCACCACGGAGCCCTTGCCGCGCGCGTTATTTCGGCGGCCACTGCCCGCGCTTCGCGTAGGCCTCGATCGCGCCCGGGTGATATTCGACCGGCAGCGTCTTGGCCATTTTCGCCGCATCGAAGCCCGCGAACCCGCCGAAATTCTCGACCAGCGCCGGTTTGTTCGCGGCCAATACGTCCACGACCTGCGCCACGGTCTCGTTCTTCACATGCTTGCCGGCGACGAGGACGTAGTCGTAGGCCATCGTCTTGGTGTCGCCGACGATGCCGGCCAGCGCCGCCGAGGGCTTTACCGTGATGATGTAGGCTTCGGGCAGCACCTTCTGCATGCGCGCGACCGCCTCGGGCGAATCGTCGAGCTGCAGGAAGCGGATGCCGCCAGAGACGGTCGCGTTGACCTCGGCCACCTTGCCGGCGCCGAGCGCGAAGATCGTGGCGTCGTTGCGGCCGGCGACGACCTCGTCGGCGCCGCGCAGCACGTTCGGCACCAGCACCTGCTTCGCGTCGGCGATCGTGAGGCCGCCATTCGCGAGATAGGCGTCGGTGATCGCCTTCAAGGTGAGCTGCGAGGTGTAGCCATAGGAGACGCGCGCGCCCTTGAGGTCTTTCGTCGACTTCAGCGGCGAATCGTTGCGCACGAACATGCCGTTGCGGAACGGATACAGCACCGCGGCCATGCGGATGTTCGCCTGCTTCTTGCCTTCGAAGGCCCCGGTGCCGGTCAGCGCCTCCTTCGCCTCGATGATGTTCACGACGCCGAAATCGAGCTCGCCGCTGTCGATCAGCGGAACGTATTGGCTGGTGCCGCCGGCCGGCTGTACGCGCGCATTGATCTTGGCCTTGTCGCTCAGCACCTTGGCGATCGCGGCGGCCATCGAATAGCCCGCCGTGCCCTGCCCCATCGTGCCGATGCCGAGCTGCTGGGCGGTGGCGGGCGCGGCGGCGAGCGCGCCCGTGAGCGCTGCGGCCGCCAGCGTGCGAAGCGTGCGCATGAGCGTCGTCCTCCCTGCTTTGCCGGCTTTGCGCCAGCGTGGTTGCCGCCAAGATACAGGCGTGACGCGGCCGGACACAATCGCCGGATCGGCGGGCGCGCGCCCATGCGGCGGGCCGGCGCGCATGAGACCGCGCCCGTTTCAAGGCTTCTTTAGCGCGTCGTTCGCGTGGTAGCGTGAGGGACAATCCACAACACGACTGACTCGGGGGAACGCCGCATGCCGCAGCCGCTTCATTCGCTATTGCCCACTTCGCTCGTGGGCTCCTATCCGCAGCCGGACTGGCTCGTGGACCGTGACAACCTGCGCGGCCGCTTCCCGCCGCGCGTGCGCGCGAAGGAGCTGTGGCGCGTCGATCCGCGCTTCCTCGAGGAGGCGCAAGACGACGCCACGCTCGTCGCGATCCGTGACCAGGAGCGCGCCGGGCTCGACATCATCACCGACGGCGAGATGCGGCGCGAAAGCTATTCCAACCGCTTCGCGACGGCGCTCGAGGGCATC
>CAYZSG010000316.1:0-4410 GCA_964481045.1 uncultured Candidatus Odyssella sp.
CAGCCGCTCACCGACGCTGCCGGGTACATGGCGAAGCTCTCGGTAATCCGTATGCCGGCATGGCGCTCCGGTTCGATGAGCTTCCACAGCAGCGCCTTCTCGGTGTGATCCGGACAGGCGGGATAGCCGGGAGCGGGGCGTATGCCCTGGTACTTCTCCTCGATCAGCGCCTCGTTGTCGAGCGCCTCGTCGGAGACGTAGCCCCAGAACTCCTTGCGCACGCGCTCGTGCATGCGCTCGGCGAAGGCCTCGGCGAGGCGGTCGCCCAAGGCTTTCACGAGGATGCTGCCATAATCGTCGTTTGCGCGCTCAAACTCCAGCGCCTTCGCCTCGATGCCCGCGCCGGCGGTGACGACGAACGCGCCGAGCCAGTCGTTGCGGCCCGAACCGAGCGGCGCGATATAGTCGGCGAGCGCCAGATTGGGCCGGCCGGGGCTGGGCTTGCGCTGCTGGCGCAAGGTGTGGGCGACGGCAAGGCGCTGCGTGCGCGCTTCGTCGGCGAACACGACGATATCATCGCCTTCGGCATTGGCCGGGAAGAACGAGATCGCGGCGCGCGGCTGCGTCCATTTCTGGGCGATCATGCGCTCCAGCATCGCGAGCGCATCTTCGTGCAATGCGCGCGCCGCCTCGCCGACGACGGGATCGGAGAGGATCGCGGGATAGGCGCCCGACAACTCCCAGGCCTGGAAGAACGGTTTCCAGTCGATGCGCGTGACGAGCTCGCGGAGATCGTAGTCGTCGAACACGATCGGGCCGCGCCGGCGCGGGCGCACCGGCTCGAAGCGCGCCCAATCGATCTTGAGGCGGTTCGCGCGCGCCTCGGCCAAAGTGAGCCGGCCGGCGCCCTCGTTCTTGCGCTCGTGCGCCTCGCGCAACGCCGCGTAGTCGGCGCCGGTTTTCCTCACGAACTCGGGGCGCTGCTGCGGCGAGAGCAGCGCCGCCGCGACGCCGACTGCGCGCGAAGCATCCTGCACGTGCACGACCGGGCCGTCGTAATTTGGCGCGATCTTCACCGCCGTGTGCACGCGGCTCGTCGTTGCGCCGCCGATCAGCAGCGGCAATGTGTAGCCCTCGCGCGCCATCTCGGCGGCGACGTGGCACATCTCGTCGAGCGAGGGCGTGATGAGGCCGGAAAGCCCGATGATGTCGGCCTTTTCGCGCCGCGCCGTATCGAGCACCTTGGCGCAGGGCGTCATCACGCCGAGATCGATCACCTCGTAATTGTTGCAGCGGAGCACGACGCCGACGATGTTCTTGCCGATGTCGTGCACGTCGCCCTTGACGGTCGCCATCACGATCTTGCCCTGCGCCTGGCGTTGCGCGCCGTCGGCCTCCTCCATGAACGGCTCGAGATAGGCGACCGCGCGCTTCATCACGCGCGCCGATTTGACGACCTGCGGCAGAAACATCTTGCCGGCGCCGAAAAGATCGCCGACGCGATTCATGCCGTCCATCAGCGGGCCTTCGATCACGTCGAGCGGCTTGGCCGACGCGGCGCGCGCCTCCTCGGCGTCGGCCTCGGCGAAATCGGCGATGCCGTGCACGAGCGCGTGCACGATCCGCTCCCCGACCGGAAGCTGGCGCCAGGACTCGTCGACGTCTTTCTTCGCGGCCGCGCCGCCCTTGAAACTTTCGGCGAGCGCCACGAGCCGCTCGGTGGCGTCGGGCCGGCGGTTCAGGATCACGTCTTCGCACGCATCCCGCAGCTCGCGCGGGATCTCGTCGTACACGGGCAGCGCGCCGGCGTTGACGATGGCCATGTCGAGCCCGGCGCGGATCGCGTGATAGAGGAACACCGCGTGCATCGCCTCGCGCACGGGATTGTTGCCGCGGAACGAGAACGAGACGTTCGAGATGCCGCCCGAGCAGGAGCAGAGCGGAAGCTCCTGCTTGATGCGGCGCACGGCCTCGATGAAAGCGATGCCGTAGTCGTTGTGCGCCTCGATGCCGGTGGCCACCGCGAAGACGTTGGGGTCGAACACGATGTCTTCCGAGGCGAAGCCGGCCTTCTCGGTCAGCAGATTGTGCGCGCGCTTGGCGATGGCGAGCCTGTGTTCGATCGTCTCGGCTTGGCCCTGCTCGTCGAAGCCCATGACGACGACGGCGGCGCCGTAGCGGTGCACGCGCTTCGCCTGCTCCAGGAACGGTGCCTCGCCTTCCTTGAGCGACAGCGAGTTCACGATCGCCTTGCCCTGCACGCATTTGAGGCCCGCCTCGATCACGGCGAATTTCGAGCTGTCGATCATGATCGGCACGCGCGCGATGTCGGGCTCGGCGGCGATGAGGTGGAGGAACCGCGTCATCGCCGCGGCGCCGTCGAGCATCGCCTCGTCCATATTCACGTCGAGGATCTGCGCGCCGCTCGCCACCTGCTCGCGCGCGATGTCGAGCGCGGCGTCGAAATTGCCGTCGAGCACGAGTTTGCGGAATTTCGCCGAGCCGGTGACGTTCGTCCGCTCGCCGACATTGACGAAGGATTGCGACGCGGCCGTCGTCATCGCGCGAGTTCGAAGGCTTCGAGGCCGGAGAGGCGCAGGCGCTTCGGCCGATCGGGCACGGCGCGCGGCGCGAGGCCGCGGACATACGTCGCCACCGTGGCGACGTGCTCCGGCGTCGTGCCGCAGCAGCCGCCGACGATGTTGACGAGCCCGGCCTTGGCCCATTCGGTCAGATGATGCGCCGTCGTCTCGGGCGTCTCGTCATAGCCGCCGAAGGCGTTGGGCAGGCCGGCATTGGGATGCACGGAGACGCGCGTATCGGCAACGCGCGCGAGATCGAGCAGGAACGGACGCATCTCGGCGGCGCCGAGCGCGCAGTTGAGGCCCACCGCGAACGGATTCGCGTGGCGCACCGAGGTGAAGAACGCCTCGACCGTCTGCCCCGACAACGTGCGGCCCGAGAGATCGGTGATCGTTCCCGAGACGATGATCGGCAGGCGGCAGCCGACCTCGTCGAACACCTGCTCGACCGCGAAGATCGCGGCCTTGGCGTTCAGCGTGTCGAACACCGTCTCGATCATCAGCAGATCGGCGCCGCCTTCGACCAGGCCGCGCACGGCTTCGGCATAGCATTCGACGAACCCGTCGAAGCTCACCTCGCGAAAGCCGGGATCCGTGACTTTCGGCGAGATCGACGCGGTCTTGTTCGTGGGGCCGATCATGCCGGCGGCGAAGCGCGGGCGGCCGTCGCGGCTTTCCGCGTCGTGCGCCGCGGCATGCGCGAGCGCGGCGCCGGCCCGCGCGATCTCGCGCGCCTCGGCCTCGAGGCCGTAATCGGCCTGCGCGATTGAATTGGAGTTGAACGTGTTCGCCTTCAGGATATCCGCCCCGGCCGCCAGATAGGCATCGTGGATCGCGCGGATCGCCGCGGGCTGCGTGAGGTTCAAGAGATCGTTGTTGCCGCGCAGATCACGCCCGTGATCGCGGAAGCGCTCGCCGCGGAACGCCGCCTCGTCGAATTTGCGCTTCTGAATCTCGGTGCCCATCGCGCCGTCGAGCAGCAGGATGCGCTCTTTCGCGAGCTGCGCGAGGAGATGGGCGCGCGCTTCGTGATCGCGCGCGCTCATGCCGCCTCCTGCATCGGCTTCAGGCCGAGGCGCCGGCAGATCGCGGCCGTCAATTGCGGGCGGTTCAGCGTGTAGAAGTGGAAACGATCGACGCCCTCTTCCGCCAGCTTCTCGCAGAGATCGCAGGCGGTGGCGGCGGCGACGAGATTGCGCTGCTCGGGATCGGCGTCGAGCCCCTGGAAGAGATCGGCCAGCCAGGCAGGCACCGAGGCGCCGCAGCGCCCGGCGAACTCCACCGCGCGCGCGAAATTCGTGATCGGAAGGATGCCGGGCACCAGCGGCGCCACGATCCCCGCCGCGCGAACGCGGTCGCGGAAGCGCAGGAACACCTCGGCGTCGAAAAAGAATTGCGTGATCGCCGTCGAGCCGCCGGCGTCGAGCTTGCGCTTGAGGTTCTCGAGATCGGCGGCGACCGACGGCGAATCCGGATGCTTCTCCGGATACGCCGCCACGGCGATGTCGAAGTCCGCGATCTTCTTGAGGCCCGCCACGAGCGCGGCGCCGCCTGCGTAGCCGCCGGGATGCGGAGCGAATTTCGTGCCGCCGACCGGAGGATCGCCGCGCAGCGCCACGAGATGGCGGATGCCCGCCGCCCACCAGCTTTTCGCGAGGGCGTCGATCTCGGCGCGTTCGGCGCCGACGCAGGTGATGTGCGCCGCGGGCTCGAGCGGCGTTTCGGTGCGGATGCGGCGCACGATGCGGTCGGTGCGCTCGCGCGTCGTGCCGCCGGCGCCATACGTGACCGAAACGAAGCCGGGGCGGAACGGCGCCAGCTTCTCGATCGTGGCCCAGAGCTGCGCCCAGCCGGCATCGTCGCGCGGCGGGAAGAATTCGAAGCTGAC
>CAYZSG010000317.1:0-4376 GCA_964481045.1 uncultured Candidatus Odyssella sp.
TCCAGGATCGGCTCGGGCCGGTCGCCGCAGAAATTGTAGTTCACGTCGATGATGAGTATGGCCGGGCGCTGGCCGAAGCCCTGCGGCTTCGCATAGCCCGCGGAGGCGAACACCGCCTTGTCGCGCTCGGTCAGGAACTTGTCCCAGATGCGTCCGGTCATGCCGATCTCCCTCGCAGGCGCGCATAGCACCGCGCGCCGCGGCGCGTGTCAAACGCAAGGCACTCTTCTACACTGCCGCCCATGCCTGCCTTCCGCGCATACGTCATGGTCGATTGGAGCGCCGCGAGCGCGCCGCGCGTCGGGCGCGACAGCATCTGGATCGCGGTGGTGGAACGCGGCGCCGAGCGCGCGCGGGGGAAATCCGCGCGGCGCACCGATCTCGTCAACCTGCGCACACGCGCCGAGGCCGCATCGTGGCTCGAAGCGCGCCTAGCCGCGCTCTCGAAGAAGGGCCGCGTGCTCGCCGGCTTCGATTTCCCGTTCGGCTATCCGGCCGGCACGGCGGCGCGGCTCGGCCTCAAGGGCACGGCGTGGCGCTCGCTGTGGACCGAATTGGCGGAAAAGATCGCCGACGGCGCCGACAACGCGAACAACCGCTTCGATCTCGCCGAGCAGTGGAACCGCCGCATCGGCGGCGAGGCGTTTCCGTTCTGGGGCAATGTGCGCGAGGAGGAGCGAGCGCACCTGTTGCGCCGCGGCTGCCGCGCGCACGGGCCGGGCGACCTGCCGCGCCGGCGGCTCGCTGATGCCCGCGTGCCCGGCGCGCATCCGGTCTGGCAGCTCGCCGGCAACGGCTCGGTCGGCAGCCAGGCGCTGCTCGGCATTCCGCGCGTCTGGCAGATCCGGCACGCGCCGGCGCTCGAGAAGATCGCGGCGATCTGGCCGTTCGAGACCGGTCTCGCGGACGACACCGGCAAGCGCGTGATCCTGGCCGAATCCTATCCGTCGCTCGTGAAGGCGAAGCGGCTCGCGCGTTTGCCCAAGGATGCCGGGCAGGTGGCGGCGATGGTCGAGGCCTTCGCGCAGGCCGACGCGGCCGGCACATTGCCGGACTGGTTTCGCGGCGATCCCGAGATGAGCGCAGCCGAGCGCGCGGCGGTGGAGCAGGAGGAGGCGTGGATTCTCGGCTTGAGCGGGCAGGCCAAGCGCGTGCTGCGCAAGCGGCGCACATCGCGGCGGAGCCGGCGCCATGGCTGAGGCGAAGGGCCTCATCATCGCCGGGCCGGCGACCGGGCAGGGCAAGACCACGCTGACGCTCGGCCTCATCGCCGCGCTGCGCCTGCGCGGCCTCGAGGTCGCGGCGCTCAAGGTGGGGCCCGACTACATCGATCCGGGCTACCATTTCGCGGCCGGCGCCGCGGCTTCGTTCAACCTCGATCATTGGGCCATGCGCGCGGGAACGCGCGCGTCGCTGATCGCGCAGGCGGCGGCGGAGGCCGATCTCGTACTCGTCGAAGGCATGATGGGCCTCTTCGACGGCGCCATCGGCGGCGGCGGCAGCACGGCCGATATCGCCGCCGAGACCGGCTGGCCCGTGATCCTCGCGATCGAGGCCTCGGCGCAGGGGCAGTCGATCGCGGCGCTCGCGCAGGGCTTCGCGCGCTTCCGCGCCGACGTGCCCGTGGCCGGAGTCGTGCTGATGAAGGTGGGCGGCGCGCCGCACCGCAAGCTGCTCGCCGACGCGCTCGCTTGCGTGGGCATCCGCGTCTTCGGCATGGTCGAGCGGGACCGGACGCTGGGGCTGCCCGAACGCCATCTCGGCCTCGTCCAGGCACGCGAGCACAAGCTCGATCGCGTGATGGCCAACATCCGCGGCGCGGTCGCCAATGGCGTCGATCTCGACGCGCTGCTCGCCGCCGCCGGCCCGGCGCGGCTTGGGCCGGCGGTTACGTCGCTGCCCGTGCCGCCGCTCGGACGGCGCATCGCCGTGGCCGACGACGCTGCGTTCTCCTTCGCCTACGAGCATATCCGCGCCGGCTGGCGCGCCGGCGGCGCCGAGCTTCTGCGCTTCTCGCCGCTGGCCGACGAAGGCCCGCCCGCCGATTGCGACGCCGTGTTCCTGCCCGGCGGCTATCCAGAGCTGCACGCCGAGCGGCTCGCGGGTGCGCAGAATTTCCGCCAGGGCATGTATGCCGCCGCCGTGCGCGGCGCGGCCATTTACGGCGAGTGCGGCGGCTACATGGCACTCGGCGACGCGCTGATCGACGCGAAGGGCGCGAGCCACACGATGCTTGGGCTGCTGCCCGTGACCACGACTTTCGCGCAGAAGCAGCTCCACATCGGCTACCGCACGCTCGCGCTCGCCGCAGACACGCCGCTCGGCGCCGCCGGGGCGCGATACCGCGGGCAGGAGTTCCACTTTTCGAGCATATGGCGCGAGGCGGATACCGAGCGGCTCTTCACGGTGACCGACGCCGACGGCACGCCGCTCGGCCCGGCCGGCCTCAGGCGCGGCTCGGTGTTCGGCTCATATCTGCATCTGATCGACGCCGCCTGAGCGGCGCTACTCGATCTGGCACGCCGCGTTGAGGATGCCGATCGTGAACGAGACGAGCCCGGAGAACGCGCCGACGGATACCTTGCCGCCCTCAATCGACTGCGGTAGGCCGGGCATCAGCGCGCGGGCGATGAAGAAGGCGATCACCTGCACGATCAGCGCCACGACGCCCCAGAACGCGACCGACAGCACCGTGCCGTGATGCGCGATGACCATGCCGAGCGGCAGGATGAAGCCCACCACCGCGCCGCCGAGGCTCATCGCCGCCGCGCTGTTGCCGCCGCGGATGAGGCGCAACTCGTCGTGCGGCGTCACCCAGAGATAGACGACGAAGAACGCGACGAGCAGGGCGGAGCCCAGGGCGAGGTAGAGAAGAAAATTCGGCACGCCCTTGAACAGTACCGCGAATTCCATGTGACTTGCCCCTTCGAAGCTTCGCCCTAAGTCCGCGGCACGCTACAGTCGATCCGCGGCGCTGCCAAGACGGGCGGCGGCGGATGCGCGGTCCCTGGGATGCTCGACCTCACGCCGTTCCTGAAGCTCTACGCGCGCCGGCGGGCGAAGCGGCTGGCGCGGCTCGATCCCGTGGCCGCGCAGCGCGCGCAGCTCGCGCGGCTGCTCGCGGCGGCGATGAACACGCGCTTCGGGCGCGATCACGATTTCCACGCGTTCCGCGCGCCCGAGGATTTCCGCCGCGCCGTGCCGCTCCGGAAATACGACGGGATGTGGCGCGATTACTGGCAGCCGGCGTTCCCCGTGCTCGACGACGTCTCATGGCCGGGCCGCGTGCCCTATTTCGCGGTCACCTCGGGCACCACCGGCGACGTGACGAAATACATCCCGGTCACGGAGGCGATGGTGCGCTCCAACAAGAAGGCGGCGCTCGACCTGCTCGTGCACCACGTCGTTAACCGGCCGGGCACGCGCCTGTTCGGCGGGCCGAATTTCATCCTTGGCGGCAGCACCGATCTCGTCGCGCGCGCGCCGGGCGTCCTCTCCGGCGATCTCTCGGGCATCGCGATCAAGACCGTGCCGTGGTGGGTGAAGTCGCGCAGCTTTCCGCCGCTCGATTTGGCGCTTGTCGCCGATTGGGAGAAGAAGGTCGATCTGCTCGCGCGCGCCTCGATCGATCTCGACATCCGTTCGATCGGCGGCACGCCGTCGTGGCTGCTGATCCTGTTCGACCGCATGGCAGCGCTGCGCGGCGAGAAGCGCCTGCCGCTCGCGCGCTTCTGGCCCAATCTCGAGCTCGTCGTGCATGGCGGCGTGCATTTCGGGCCCTACAAGAGCCAATTCGAGGCGCTGCTCGAAGGCTCGCGCGCCGAGACGCGCGAGGGCTATGCCGCCAGCGAGGGCTTCGTGGCCGTGCAGGACAAGGGGCCGGGCGAGGGGCTGCGTCTCAATCTCGACACCGGCCTCTTTTACGAGTTCATCCCGGTGGAGGAACTCGGTGCCGCGAACCCGACGCGCCATTGGATCGGCGACGCCGAGACCGGCGTGAACTACGCGATCGCGGTCAGCACCTGCGCCGGCGTCTGGGCCTATCTCATCGGCGACACGGTGCGCCTCGTCTCGCGCGATCCGCCGCGCCTTCTCGTCACGGGACGCACCGCCTACAGCCTCTCCGCGTTCGGCGAGCACCTGATCGGCGAAGAGATCGAGGAGGCGGTGAGCCGCGCCGCCGCCGCGATCGGCGCCGAGGTGGTGGACTATTCGGTCGGCGCCGTTTTCCCGGAAGGACCGGGCGATCTCGGCGGCCATCTCTACGTCGTCGAGTTTTTCGGCGCCGTTCCGGACGACGCCGCGCGCGCCGCCTTCGTTGCGGCGATCGACACGATCCTGTCCGAGAAGAACGAAGACTACGCCGCGCACCGCTC
>CAYZSG010000318.1:0-4326 GCA_964481045.1 uncultured Candidatus Odyssella sp.
GGAGACGGTGATCTTCGCCGACCGCGTGATGGGCCTGGGCTTCAGCTACGCCTGCCGCGCCGGCATCTCGTTCGGCAAGGACGATCTCAAGATCCCGCCGGCGAAGGGAAAGCTGATCGCGGAGACGCAGACCAAGATCAAGGACTACGAGCAGCAGTATCAGGACGGCCTGATCACGCAGGGCGAGAAGTACAACAAGGTGGTGGACGCCTGGACGGCGTGCACCGACCGCGTCGCCGAAGCGATGATGAAGGAGATGCAGGCGATCAAGCCGGGCGAGCCGCTCAACCCGGTCTACATGATGGCCCACTCCGGCGCGCGCGGCTCGCCGGCGCAGATCAAGCAGCTCGCCGGCATGCGCGGCCTCATGGCCAAGCCTTCGGGCGAGATCATCGAGACGCCGATCATCTCGAACTTCAAGGAAGGCCTCACCGTGCTCGAGTACTTCAACTCGACTCACGGCGCGCGCAAGGGCCTGGCCGACACCGCGTTGAAGACGGCGAACTCGGGCTACCTCACCCGCCGCCTCGTCGACGTGGCGCAGGACTGCATCATCAACGAAGAGGATTGCGGCACGACCGAAGGCATCCACATCCGCACGATCGTCGAGGGCGGCGAAGTGGTGGTGTCGCTGGCCGAGCGCATCCTCGGCCGCACCGCGGTGGAAGACATCGTCGATCCGGCCAACCGCAAGAAGGTGCTGGTCAAGGGCGGCGAGATGATCGAAGAGGCCGCGGCCGAGGCGATCGAGAAGGCCGGCATCGACCTCGTGCGCATCCGCTCGGTGCTCACCTGCCAGACCAAGATCGGCGTCTGCGGCAAGTGCTACGGGCGCGATCTCGCGCGCGGCACGCCGGTCAACATCGGCGAGGCGATCGGCGTGATCGCCGCGCAGTCGATCGGCGAGCCGGGCACGCAGCTCACGATGCGGACCTTCCACATCGGCGGCGCCGCGCAGCGCGGCGCCGAGCAGAGCACGGTCGAGGCCCCGCTCGACGCCACGATCACGATCGCGAACAAGAACGTCGTCAAGAACAGCGACGGCCGCCTGATCGCGATGAGCCGCAACCTCGAGCTCGTCTTGAAGGACGACAACGGCCGCGAGCGCGCGCGCCACCGCGTTCCGCACGGCGCCAAGCTCTACGTCGACGACGGCGTGAAGGTGACGCGCGGCCAGCGCATCGCGGAATGGGATCCCTACACGATCCCGATCCTCACCGAGCGCGAGGGCACCATCGAGTATCTCGATCTCATCGAGGGCACCTCGATGCGCGAGGTCACCGACGAGGCCACCGGCATCTCGAGCAAGGTCGTCGTCGACTGGCGCCAGCAGGCGCGCGGCGCGGATCTCCGCCCGCGCATCCAGATCAAGGGCGCCAACGGCAAGGTGCTGACGCTCCCGAACGGGGCCGAGGCGCGCTACTTCCTCTCGGTCGACGCGATCCTGTCGGTCGAGAACGGCGCGACGGTGAAAGCCGGCGACGTGCTCGCGCGCATCCCGCGCGAAACCTCGAAGACGCGCGACATCACCGGCGGCCTGCCGCGGGTGGCGGAGCTGTTCGAGGCGCGGCGTCCGAAGGATCACGCGATCATCGCCGAGGCGGCGGGTCGCGTGGAGTTCGGCAAGGACTACAAGGCCAAGCGCCGCATCGTCGTGCGGCCCGAGGATGGCGAGCCCAAGGAATATCTGATCCCGAAGGGCAAGCACATCACGGTGCAGGAGGGCGACGTGATCGAGAAGGGCGACCTTCTCATGAGCGGCAACCCGGTTCCGCACGACATCCTCGCCGTCAAGGGCGTGGAGGCGCTGGCCGAGTATCTCATCAAGGAGATCCAGGAGGTCTACCGGCTCCAGGGCGTGAAGATCAACGACAAGCACATCGAAGTCATCATCCGCCAGATGATGCAGAAGGTGGAGATCATCGACGGGGCCGACACGACGTTCCTCGTCGGCGAGCAGATCGACCGCGACGAGTTCGACGAGGTCAACGCCCGCGCGGTGCGCGAAAACCTGAAGCCGGCCGAGGCGCGGCCCGTTCTCCAGGGCATCACCAAGGCCAGCCTGCAGACGAAGAGCTTCATCTCCGCCGCTTCGTTCCAGGAGACGACGCGCGTCCTCACCGAGGCCGCCGTCAACGGCAAGCGCGACGACCTGACGGGCTTGAAGGAGAACGTCATCGTCGGCCGCCTCATCCCGGCCGGCACCGGCAGCGTGATGAAGCGTCTCCGCTACGACGCGATGGAGCGCGACCAGAAGCTCATTGCCCAGCGCAAGGAGAAGGAAGCGCGCGAGATGGAGAAGGCGACCGCCGGCGGCGCTCGCTAGGGCTTCTCCGCAGCTACGAACCGGCAAGGGCGGGTCCGCAAGGGCCCGCCCTTTTTCTTTCGCCGGACGATCCTTTCCGCTACCACTGCGGTGGGCGATTCGAACTTGCACCGGGGAACGCGATGGATCGGCCGCTGGACGCGCTGCCGGGGGGAACGAAGCTCGCGGGCTATGTGATCGGCCCCGTGCTCGGCCGTGGCTCGTTCGGCGTCACCTATCTCGCCACCGACGACCTGTTTCCGGACCGGAAATTCGCGATCAAGGAGTTCCTGCCGGGCGGCATTGCCGTGCGGAAGCCGGGCGAGGCCTCGGTGCATCCGACCGGGCCCGACAACGTCGAGACGTTCCGGCACGCGCTCGCCAGCTTCCGCCGCGAGGCGCTGACTCTCCGCGAGCTCTCCCACCCGAACGTCGTCCATGTCGAGCGTTACATCGAGGCGAACGGCACCGCCTACATGGTGATGGCGTTCGAGGAGGGCGGCAGCCTCGCCACGGCGCTCGAGCGCGGCCCGTTCGACGAGGAAGAGATCCGCGAGCTGCTGCCGCCGCTGCTCGACGGGCTCGAGGCCATCCACGCCAAGAACTTCGTGCATCGGGATCTCAAGCCCGCGAACATCTATCTGCGCGCCGACGGCTCGCCGGTGCTGCTCGATTTCGGCGCCGCGCGCGAGGCGATCGGCGAGAGGCGGCAGGGCAGCCTCAGCGAGATCGTGACGCCGGGCTACGCGCCGCTCGAACAATACGACCGCCACGCCGCGCAGGGGCCGTACACCGACATCTACGCGCTCGGCGCCACGCTCTATCGCTGCATGACCGGGCGGTCGCCGCCCGAGGCGATCACGCGCCACAACGCGCTGCGCCGCGGCGGCGAGGATCCGCTCGTGCCGGTGGATCGCGCGGCGCCCGGGCGGTTCTCGCCGCCGTTGGCCGAGGCGGTGCGGCGTTCGCTCGAGATCGACGAACACAAGCGCCCGCAGACCGTCGCCGAGCTGCGCGCGCTGCTGCGCGGTGCGCAAACGCAGGCCAAACCGGCCGCCGCGATCGCATCCGCTGCGCCGGCGCGCGCGGCGGCACCCGCCGCCCGCGGCCAGCCGCCCGCGCGCACGCCCGTCCGGCGGCGCGGGGGCGGCCGGCGCGTCGCGCTCGCGGCCGTGCTCGTGGCCGCGATCGCCGGCGTCGCCTTCGGCGCCTATCTTTTCCTGGCGCCGGGGCCGGTACCGAGCCCCGCGGCCGAGCGCCCGGCCGCCGCGCCGTCCGCGCCGGGCCGGGCGTTCCGCGATTGCCCGCAATGCCCGGAGATGGTCGCCGTCCCCGCCGGGAATTTCCTCATGGGATCCGCGACCGGTGCCGAGACCGCGAACGACGACGAGTATCCGCAGCACCGCGTGTCGATCGCCAAGCCCTTCGCGATCGGCAAATACGAGGTGACGCACGCCGAATGGGAGGCCTGCGTCGCAGCCAAGGCATGCGAGCGCGCCGACGACAACGGCTTCGGGCGCGGCCGCCGGCCGGTCATCAATGTGTCGTCGGCCGCCGCGAAGCGCTACGCCGCGTGGCTCTCGCGCACGACCGGCAAGACCTATCGCCTGCCGAGCGAATCCGAATGGGAATATGCCGCGCGCGCGAAGACGGCGACGCGCTATCCGTGGGGCGATACGCTCATCCGCAACCGCGCGAATTGCGGGAGTTGCGGCAGCCAGTGGGACGAAAAACAGACCGCGCCGGTGGGCTCCTTCGCGGCCAATGGTTTCGGCCTTCACGACATGCAGGGCAATGTTTGGGAGATCGTCGAGGACTGCGTGAACAAGCACTACCGCGGCGCGCCGGCCGACGGCCGGCCGTGGCTGGGCGGCGATTGCAGCCGCCGGGTCATGCGCGGCGGCTCCTGGAACAACTACCACGACGTGATCCGCTCGGCGCAGCGCGAGTCGATCGGCGCCGACGATGTGAGCTACGACATAGGATTCCGCCTCGTGCGGGAGATCGACTAGGTGCGCTCG
>CAYZSG010000319.1:0-4303 GCA_964481045.1 uncultured Candidatus Odyssella sp.
TGGTCGGCCTGCCCGAGACGACGAGCCTCGAGCAGGAGCCGCTGTTCCCGTAAACGAAAATGGGCGGCGCCGTGAGGCGCCGCCCGCTCTTCGTATCGTCGTCTCGCTTCAGTTCGCGCCGACGTAAGCGCGCGCGGCCTGCAGGATCGGGCGGTCGCCATCGCCTTTCTCGGCGAGCTTGAGCAGGCGCTGGTAGTAGTTCTTTGCCGTCTCCTTGTCGCCCGCGAGCTCGGCGGCGCGGGCGGCGCCGGCGAGGCCGCGGAAGCGGTTCGGCTCGACCTTCATCGAGTGCTCGTAGGCGGCAAGCGCTTCCTTGTGCTGGCCGGCCTGCATCAGCATGTCGCCGAGCAGCTCGCGCGCGGGGATGATCGGCCCCGGCGTAACGGGATGCTTCTCGGTCTTGTCTTCCCACTCGGCCGCGACGCGCATCTGGGCGATGCCCTCGTCGGTCTTGCCGGACGCGAACTTGATCCAGGCTTCGACGACCTCGGCCTGGATCTCGACTTGGTTCGCCCAATAGCCCTGTTTCATCTGGGTGAGCGCCGCCTTGTATTGCGCGAGCTCGGCGCGCGCCTTCTCCGCCGCCGCGATGTCCTTGCTGCGCGCGGCGCCGAGGCCGCGACCGAAGGAAACGATCGCCGCCGTCTGCGGCCAATCCTTCCACGGCAAATCTACCGCGGGCACTTCGAGCTTCGCCGCCTCGGCCCACTGCTCTCGCTCGAGCAGGTAGCGCGTCGGGATCGCCGCGATCGCATAGGGCGCCGCGATCGCGCCGATCGTGTGCGTGAACTCGATCTTCTTCACCGCGAGGATCTTCGCGATCAGAGCCTGCGCGGCCTTGTCCTGGCCGAGCTGCAGATGCCCATACGCCATGTAGTCATAGGCATGATAGGCGTTGCTGAGCGAGGCGCTCGACGGCTTGCCCGCATATTCCTTCATCGCCGCATCGGCCGAGGCGCTGTTCGATTCGATCGACGCCTGCCAGTGCCCGACACGCGTGAAGATGTGCGACGGCATGTGCAGCGCGTGCGGCGAATCGGGCGCGATCTTCGCGTAGCGCTGGGCAGCATCGAGGCCCTTCGCGGCGATCGGCGGAAAGTCGTAGCTGTGGATCAGGTAGTGAGCGACGCCGGGATGCTCGGGCTGTGCCTTGAACACCGCGTCGAGGATGCCGGCCGCCTTGAGCTGGTTCTTGTAGGTCTTGTCGCCCGGATCGAACGTGATGTTGAGCGCCAGCGCGTAGAAGATCTTGGCTTCGCTGTCGCCGGGATACTTGGCGGCGAGGCGCTCCATCGCCTGCTCGTAGGCAACGGCGCGCTGGCGGTGCGGAATCTTGTCGCCGTCGCGATAGAACTTCTCGATCGCCGCGATGTAGTCGCGCTCGCGTTCGGTCTTGGCGCCGGCCGCTTTCGCCTTCTCGACGATGTCGAGCCCGGCCTTCAGGCCCGAAGCGGTCGGCGCGCCGGCGAGCGGATTTCCGAGCATCACCATCGCCACGCCCCACCACGCCATGCCGCAGGACGGCTCCTTCGCCGCGATCGCGCGGAAGGCCTGATCGGCCGGCTGGAACCAGAAGGAATGGAGGAGGGCGACTGCGCGGTTGAAGTCGGGCTGCGCGGTGCACGACACCTTGAACTCGACGGTGCCGAGGCGCTCGGTGCCCTGCGGAGGCGTATGGGCGTGGGCGGCGAACGGCAGCGTAAGCGCCGCGGCCGCCAGCAATGTGGAGACGCGAGACATGACAGGCTCCCTGGTTTGAAAAGCGGCCCGCCGCCCCGATCGCGGACCTTGGGAGAATTCTATCACGGTTCCACTCGCGCTTAAGTCCTGGATTTGTAGCTACGCCGTGGTAATTCGGGGCCGCGCCAAATCGGAAAGCAAATGACCGCTCTCATTTTCCCGTTCTCGGGCAAGACGCCGCTCATCGCCCCGGATGCCTTCGTGGCGCCGAACGCAACGGTGATCGGCGACATCGTGATTGGGCAGGGCAGCTCGATCTGGTACGGCTGCATCCTGCGCGGCGACTACAATGTGATCCGCATCGGCGCGCGCACGAACATCCAGGACGGCTCGGTCGTGCACATCGACAGCCGCACCGCAGGCGCCATCATCGGCGACGACGTCACGGTTGGGCACATGTGCCTGATCCACGCCTGCACGCTCGAAAGCGGCAGCTTCGTCGGCAACAAGGCGACGGTCATGGACGGCGCGGTGGTAGAATCCGGCGCGATGGTCGCCGCCGGCGCGCTCGTGACGCCGAACAAGCGCGTGCCGTCCGGCGAGCTGTGGGGCGGCAGCCCCGCAAAGAAGCTGCGCGATCTCACGCCCGAACAGCGCGCGACGCTGACCCTCACCGCGAAGGCCTATGCCGCCTTCGCGCAGGAGCATCGCGCGGCCTGCGCGTCGATTGTGTCTCGCCCGATGGGCTCGGCGCCGGATTGACCGACGATTCTGCGGCCCGCCGGCGCTGGCCCTACTAGCGGTGATGGCGATAGTGCCGGCCGCGGCCCCACCAGCGGCCGATGCCGAGGCTGATCGTGGGCCCGTAGTATGCTGGCGGCGCGTAATAGACAGGCGGAGGCGGCGCATAGGCGGGCGGCGCATAGGCTGGCGGAGCTTCGGTGTAGGCGGGCGCCGCCGGCGCCGCGCTGTAATAGCCGGGTGCGGGCGCCGCGCCCGGCGTGCTGAACGACGTCGTCGTCCGATAGCCGAGAAAGCTTGCATCCGTGCTGTAGCTGCAGCCCGCGAGCAGCAGCGCCGCCGCGGCGGCGCCGGCAAGAGCAAATGGCTTCACGAAGTCCTCCCCCTGGGACGCGAACAAAACGAATCCTTTTACCTTACGCCCCGTGGACCCGGCGTATCCCCGCGGCGCAGCGACCGCGAGCCCATGCGGCCATCGCGCGGGGGCTAGGGCGCCGCCGGTCTGGCGCGGCCCGGCCGGTTCGCGTAGTCAAAAGCCCGCGCCGGACACAGCGGCTGCACGGAGGAGGGGGAACAGATGAGCGACTTGCCGGGGATCGACTTTGCACGCCTGGCGCCGAAGCGCGGCGCGCGGATCGTGCTGACGGGCGGCTGCGGCGGCATCGGGAGGCGTTTCGTCGAGATCGCGCACGGCCTGGGCATCGAGCTCGCCGTGATCGACCTGCCGGGGCCGCTCGCGCGCCACGACCTGCCCAAAGGCGTCCTCGCCATTCCCTACGACGCGCGCAAGGACGGCGCGGCGAAGAAGGCCTTCGCGCAAGTGAAGAAACGCTGGGGCGGCAAGATCGACGCCTTCATTCATCTGCCCGGCTACATGACCCGGCAGGCAAATCTCGACGAGCTCGATCCCAAGGAGTTTGACGAGGGCATAGCCATCAATCTGCGCTCGGCCTATCTCGCGCTCAAGGAAGCGCTGCCGATGCTGCGCGCGAACGGCGGCGGTTCCGTGCTGCTCGTGGCCTCGGGCCTGGCGATTCTGGTCGAGAAGGGCACCGCAACTTATTCGGCGGCCAAGGCGGGCATCATCGCGCTGACGAAGGGCCTCGCGAAGGAGAACGCGCCCGCGATCCGCGTGAACTGCATCGCGCCGGCGGCGGTCGATACGGAATTCCTGCGCGGCGGCACCGGCCGCGGCGGCGACGATCCGAAACGTGCGCTCACGAAGAAGCTCATGGTCAAGGACATGGACATGAGCCGCATGCTTTCGACGATCCCGCTCGGGCGCATCGCCGTGGTGGACGACGTGATCGGGCCGATGCTGTTCCTGCTCGGGCCCGGCGCGCGCTTCATGACCGGGCAGACGCTCTACATCAACGGCGGACGGTTGATGGTGCCATGACCAAGCTGTTCCTCGACTACGACCGGGCCGGGCTCGACGCGCAATACAACCTGCGCGCCGCTGTGAAGGACGCCGTCGAGCATCTCGGCGAGTGCGCGCGGCGCAGCGGCGTGTTCCGCGCGAAGTCGGCCGTGCAGCTCGACGTGCCCTACGGTCCGTCGCATGGCGAGCGCGTGAACCTTTACCGCGCGCCGAAGTCCGGCGCGCCGGTGCTCGTGTTCATCCACGGCGGCTACTGGCAGCGGCTCGACAAGAACGATTTCGACTACGTCGCTGAGCCGTTCGTGGCCGCCGGCGCCGCGGTCGTGAACGTGAACTACACGCTGGCGCCGCGCGCGACGATGGACGAGATCGTGCGCCAGGTGCGCGCGGCGATCGCCTGGACGTGGCGCGAGGCCAAATCCTTCAACGGCGATCCCGCGCGGCTTCATGTGGTGGGCCACTCCGCCGGCGCGCATTTGACGACGATGGCCGCACTCACCG
>CAYZSG010000320.1:0-4291 GCA_964481045.1 uncultured Candidatus Odyssella sp.
GCGCGCGCCGACGCGCGCGTCGCCGACGTAGGCGAGGTGGTTGGCCTTGGCGCCTTCGCCCATGAGGGCTGCCTTGCACTCGACGAAATTGCCGATGTGCACGGCGCGCTCCAGAACCGTGCCGGGGCGCAGTCGCGCGAAGGGGCCGATGATCGCCTGCGCGCCCACTTCGGCACCCTCGATGTGGCAGAAGCCGCGGATCTCGACGTTGTCGCCGATCGTGACGCCGGGCCCGAACACGACGTTGGGGCCGATCACGACGTCTTTGCCGAGGCGCGTGTCTGCGGCGAGAAATACCGAGGACGGGTCGGTCATCGTCACGCCGCCTTCCATCGCGACTCGGCGCAGGCGGTCCTGCAGCGCGGCTTCGGCCTTGGCGAGGTCGATGCGGTCGTTGACTCCGAGCAGTTGCTCCTCGGGCGCTTCGATGTAGCCGCAGCGCAGCTTCTTCTTGCGCGCGATCGCCACGATGTCGGTGAGGTAGTACTCGCCCTTCGCGTTCTTGTTGTCGACCTTGTCGAGCAGCTCCCAGAGGATCGCGCCGTCGACGGCCATCACGCCGGAATTGCAGAGATCAATTTTGAGCTCGGCGGGCGAGGCGTCCTTGGCCTCGACGATGCGGGTGAGCGCGCCGGCGCGATCCACGACCAGCCGCCCGTAGCCGCCGGGCACGGCCGGCCGGAAGCCGAGCACGACGATCGACGTGGCGGGCTTCGCGCGCTCGCGCGCGTCGAGCATGTGGCGCAGCGTTTCCGGCGTGATCAGCGGCGTATCGCCGTAGAGGATGAAGACGGTGCCGCGGAAATCGCCGAGCGTCTTCTTCGCGGACTTCACTGCGTCGCCGGTGCCTTGCTGCTTCGCCTGCACCGCCGTGTCGTAGGGCTGCACGGCCTTGGCCACCTCGGGCATGTCGGGCCCGACGACGACGACCGCACGCTCGGCACCGATCGCTTCGACCGTTTGGAGCACATGCTGCACCATGGGCCGGCCGGCCACCGGATGCATGACCTTCGGCAGCGTCGATTTCATGCGCGTGCCCTTGCCGGCGGCGAGGATGATCGCAGCGATCTTGGTCGTTTGCTTCGAAACCATTGAAATGACGGATGGAAATCCCGGCGGCGCCCCTCCCCTTCGGGGGCCGGCAGACTGTGCCACAGCCGCCGCTTTCAATCAAAGTCACCTTTGGTGACGGTCTGTTTCAGACCTATTTGACGACGGCGTGCGACCCCGTCACCGTCATCTTCTTGACTGCCTTCCAATCCCACTCGATACCGATGCCGGGTGCGCCGTTCGGGTAGGCGAAGCCGTTCTCGATCCTGAGGCGCGAGTTGGTGATCGGATCGAGCTGCGGGATGTATTCGAGCCATTGCGCGTTCGGCACTGCGCAGCAGAGCGCCGCGTGCAGCTCCATCAGGAAGTGCGGGCAGACCGGCACGTTGCAGGCTTCGGCCATGTGCGCGACCTTGAGCCACGGCGTGATGCCGCCGATGCGCGCCACGTCCACCTGTACGATGCCGCAGGCCCCGCGCTTCAGGTATTCGGCGAAATGGCCGGGGCTGTAGAGCGATTCGCCGACGGCGATGGGCGTGGCCGAGGCCGCGGCGACCTTCGCGTGCCCGTCGATGTCGTCGGCCGGCAGCGGCTCCTCGAACCATTCGAGGTCGAGCGCCGCCCAGCGCGCGGCGCGGCGCACCGCCTCGGCCGACGAGAAGCGCTGGTTCGCATCCACCATCAGCGCGAAATCGTCGCCCACCGCGCCGCGCACCGCGGCGAGGCGGCGCGCATCCTCGGCGCCGGAAGGCTTGCCGACCTTGATCTTGGCGCCCTTGAATCCCTGCGCTTTCGCGGCCAGCGTTTCCTCGACGAGCTTCTCGGGCGCGATGTGCAGCCAGCCGCCTTCGGTCGTGTAGACCGGAATGCGCGGGCGCGCGCCGCCGGCCATCACGTGCAGCGGCAGGCCGGCGCGCCGGCAGCGCAAATCCCAGAGCGCCGTATCGATCGCGGCCATGGCCAGCGCGGTGATGGCGCCCACCGTGGTCGCGTGCGAATGGAACAGCATCGCGTTCCAGAGTTCCTCGACCATCGCCGGATCACGTCCGATCAGGATCGGCGCGAAATGATCCCGGAGCAGGGCGACGACCGACGATCCGCCGGTGCCTATCGTGTAGGCATAGCCGGTGCCCTCGGCGCCATCGTCCGACAGGATGCGCACGAGCGGCGTCTCCTGCTTCACGAAGCTCTGGATCGCGTCGGTGCGAACGACGGGCGGCGTCAGATCGACCTGTCTGATCTCGATGCTGCGGATACGCGACACGCTGTCTCCTCCCATTGGCCCGGCTTGCGGGGCCAAGTATTCATGTCATATGATGTCTGACAACCTCGCGAAAGCGATCCTGCTTCGTTCGCGCGGCGCGGTTGCCGAAAAGCCTCAGCACGAAGGCCCGCCACCCTAAATCCTGTTCGGGAGGAACTTCCATGAGATTGCGACATGCGGGGGCCATCGCCGCCGCGCTCATCGTTGCCGCGGGCGCCGCGGCGGCCCAGCAGAAGCTCAAATTCGCTCACGTCTACGAGGTCGGCGAGCCCTACCACACCGAGGTCGTGAAAGCCGCCGAGGCGATCAAGGTGGCCACCAAGGGCAAGTTCGAACTCCAGGTGTTTCCGGCCTCGGCGCTCGGCAACGAGCAGCAGATCAACCAGGCGCTGCCGCTCGGCACGATCGACATCATCTACACCGGCACCGCCTTCGCCGGCGCGTCGTACAAGCCGATCGCGATCGGCAATGCGCCCTACATGTTCCGCGACTTCGATCATTGGCAGAAGTATTCGAAGAGCCCGCTGTTCAAGGAACTGGCCGAGGGCTACGGCAAGGCGACCGGCCACAAGGTCGTCGCGCTGACGTACTACGGTGCGCGCCACACGACGGCCAACAAGCCGATCAACTCGCCCGCCGACATGGCCGGCATGAAGCTGCGCGTGCCGCAGGCGCCGCTGTTCCTGATGTTCACGAAATCGGTCGGCGCCAACGCCACGCCGATCGCGTTCGCCGAGGTGTATCTGGCACTCCAGAACAAGACCGTGGATGGGCAGGAGAACCCGCTGCCGACGATCCAGGCCAAGAAATTCTACGAGGTACAGACGCACATCAACCTGACCGGCCACATCTTCGAGGCGCTCGTCACCGTGATCGGATCGCCGCTCTGGAAGCGGCTCTCCGACGACGAGAAGAAGATCTTCGAGACCGAGTTCCTCGCCGCCGCCGACCGTGCCTCCGCCACGATCCGCAAGGCGGAGCTTGAACTGCCCGAATGGTTCAAGAAGCAGGGCAAAACGGTGGTGACGCCCAACACGGCTGCGTTCATCAAGGCCGCGCAGCCGCTCCACAACGACGCGGCCGCCGGCGCGGGCTGGACCAAGGAGCAGTACGACCGCCTCCAGGCGATCAAGTAGGCCGCCGGTTTCGCGATACGGGAGCGGCGACGGCCTCGCGGCCGCGCTGCTCCTGTTGCTTGACCGCGTGCGGCGTCTTCGGCGTATGATGCCGGGATCATAAACAGCGGCGGTAACACGCCGTCCGAAGATCGGGAGGAATTGATGAGACTTGTGACACTGGCGTCACTCGCCGCGACCGCGCTTGCCTTGGCGGTCCCCGCTGCCGCGCAGCAGAAGCTCAAATTCGCGCACGTCTACGAGACGAGCGAGCCCTATCACACCGAGATAGTCTGGGCCGCCGGCGAGATCAAGAAGCGCACCAACGGCAAGTTCGAGGTCCAGGTGTTCCCGGCCTCGGCGCTGGGCAACGAGCAGCAGATCAATCAGGCGCTGCCGCTCGCCACGATCGACATGATCTATACCGGCGTTGCCTTCGCCGGCGCCTCCTACAAGCCGATCGCGATCTCGAATGCGCCGTACATGTTCCGCGACTACGATCACTGGGCGAATTACGCGAAGAGCGATCTTTTCAAGGAGCTCGCCGAGGGCTACGGCCAGGCGACCAAGAACAAGATCGTGGCGCTCACCTACTACGGCGCGCGCCATACCACGGCGAACAAGGCGCTGATGACGCCGGCCGACATGAAGGGGCTGAAGCTGCGCGTGCCGCAGGCGCCGCTCTATCTCATGTACGCCAAGGCCGTCGGCGCGAACGCCACGCCGATCGCGTTCGCCGAGGTGTATCTCGCGCTCCAGAACAAGACCGTCGACGGCCAGGAGAACCCGCTGCCGACGATCCAGGCCAAGAAGTTCTACGAGGTGCAGAGCCACATCAACCTGACCGGCCACATCTACGAGA
>CAYZSG010000321.1:0-4289 GCA_964481045.1 uncultured Candidatus Odyssella sp.
GCGCGATCTCGGCCTCGGCCGGCGGATGGCGGAACACCGGCAGGGCGAAGGTCGCCTCGGTGATGAACACGTCGCACGGCACCGGCTCGAACGGCGCGCAGGTGGGATCGCGCCGCCGCTTGTAGTCGCCCGAGACGACGACGCGCCGGCCGGCATGATCGAGCACGATCTGCGCCGAGCCGAGGATGTGCCCGGCCGGAACGAAGCGCACGCGCACCTCGCCGACGCGGCGCTCCTCGCCATAAAGCGCGGCCTCGATCGGGCCCGCTTCGGCGCCGAAGCGCGCGCGCATGATCGCGCCGGTGGCCGGCGTCGCGAGCACGGCGGCGTGGCCGGGCCGCGCGTGATCGCCATGGCCGTGCGTGATCAGCGCCTTCTGCACCGGCCGCGACGGATCGACGTAGAAGCCGCCCGGCCGGCAGTAGAGGCCCGCCTCGGTCACGGCGAGCCAGTCGCGCGGCCCGCGTTTGTTCTTGACCTGTTGCTGCATCGTCCGGATATGGTGCTTTGTCCGTGCGCGCGCCACCAGGGCCGCGCCGGCCCCATACAAACGCATGTCAGCCCGCCAAAGCCTCACCTTGCCGCCGCGCTTCGCCGCCTGGTTTCGGCGGCGAGGGTGGCAGCCGCATGAGCATCAGCTGGCGATGCTGCGCGCGGCAGGGCAGCGGCGTCACGCGTTGCTCGTGGCGCCCACCGGCGGCGGCAAGACGCTGGCGGGCTTCCTGCCGAGCCTGATCGGCCTTGCCGAGCGGCCGTTGAAGGGCCTGCACACGCTCTATGTCTCGCCGCTGAAGGCGCTGGCAGCCGACATCGCGCGCAATCTCGAATCGCCGATCGCGGAGATGGGCCTGCGCATCCGCTGCGAGACGCGCACCGGCGACACCTCGCAGGCGCGCCGCGCGCGCCAGCGCCATGCGCCGCCGCACATCCTGCTGACGACACCCGAATCGCTCTCGCTGCTGCTCTCATTCGCCGAGGCGCCGCAGATGTTCGCGACGCTCGACACTATCGTCGTCGACGAGCTGCATGCGCTCGCGCCGACGAAGCGCGGCGATCTGCTCGCGCTCGCGCTGTCGCGCCTCGCCGCGTTGGCGCCGCTTCACCGCCGGGCCGGGCTTTCGGCCACCGTGCCGGACGAAGACGGGCACCGGCGCTGGCTCGCGCCCGGCGGCGCGGCGGAGTCGGTGGCGCTCGTGCGCGGCGCGCCGGGGCCGGAACCGGAAATCTCGATCCTCGATCCGGAGGCGCGCATCCCGTGGTCGGGGCACATGGCGCTGCATGCGCTGACCGACGTCTATCGCGCGATCCGCGCGCACAAGACGACGCTCGTTTTCGTCAACACGCGCGCGCAGGCCGAATTGGTGTTCCAGGGCCTGTGGCGCCTCAACGACGACAATCTCGCGATCGCGCTGCATCACGGCAGCCTCGAGAAGCCGCAGCGCCTGCGCGTCGAGGCGGCGATGGTCGCGGGCAGATTGCGCGCGATCGTCTGCACCAGCTCGCTCGATCTCGGCATCGATTGGGGCGACGTCGATCTCGTGATCCAGATGGGCGCGCCCAAGGGGGCGAGCCGCCTGATCCAGCGCATCGGCCGCGCGAACCATCGCTACGACACGCCGTCGAAGGCGCTGCTCGTGCCGGGCAACCGCTTCGAGTTCCTCGAATGCCAGGCCGCCGTCGAGGCCGTGCACGCGAAGGAGCTCGACGGCGATCCGCTGCGCCCGGGCGGCCTCGACGTGCTCGCGCAGCACATCGTCTCCACCGCCTGCGGCGCGCCGGTGGATCGCGATGCGCTGTTCGCGCAAGTCGCGGGGGCCGGGCCTTATGCGGCGCTGCCGCGCGAAACCTTCGATCGCGTGTTCGATTTCGTCGCCACTGGCGGCTATGCGCTCGGCGCGTACGAACGCTATCGCCGTCTCGCGCAAAACGAAAACGGGCACTGGCACATCGCGAACGAACCCCTCGCGCGCCAATACCGCATGAACGCGGGCGTCATCGTCGACGCGCCGACCTTGAAAGTGCGCATGACGAACGGGCGCAAGCTCGGCTCGGTCGAGGAATATTTCGCAATGGGCCTCGTGCCGGGCGACACGTTCCTGTTCGCCGGTCGGCTGCTGCAATTCGAGGGCATCCGGGAACTGGAGCTGATCGCCTCGCGCGCAAAAGGAGGCGTCCCGAAGATCCCGGCCTTCGAGGGCGGGCGCATGCCGCTCACGACGCATCTCGCCGCGCGCGTGCGCGGCGCGCTGGCCGCCCCGCGGCGCTGGGGCGCCTATCCGCGCCCGGTGCGCGAATGGCTCGATGCGCAGCGCCAGCGCTCGGTGCTGCCGGGCGGCGACGGCCTACTCGTCGAAACCTTCCCGCGCGGCGAGAAGAATCAGCAGCGCCATTTCCTCGTCGCCTACTGCTTCGAGGGCCGCAACGCGCATCAGACGCTCGGCATGCTGCTGACGAAACGCATGGAGCGCGCCGGCCTGCATCCGCTCGGCTTCGTCGCGACGGATTACGTGATCGCGATCTGGTCGCTCGAGCCGGCGGCGGACATGGATGCGCTGTTCGACCAGGACATGCTCGGCGACGATCTCGAGGCGTGGATGGCCGAATCGACGATGCTGAAGCGCTGCTTCCGCAACGTCGCCGTGATCGCCGGCCTCATCGATCGCCGACATCCCGGGCAGGTGAAGACCGGGCGGCAGGTGACGTTCAACACCGACCTCATCTACGACGTGCTGCGCCGCCACGAGCCCGGCCATATCCTGCTGCAGGCCACGCGCGCCGATGCCGCCACCGGCCTCGTCGATCTTGCGCGCCTCGCCGCGTTTCTCGTGCGCATCAAGGGGCGCATCCGCCACGTGCCGCTCGACCGGATCTCGCCGCTCGCCCTGCCGGTGCTGCTCGAGATCGGCCGCGAAGGCGTGCTTGGCGAGGGACTCGACGAGATCCTGCGCCGCGAGGCCGATCTCGTCGCGGAGGCGGGGCTGGCGGAACTCGATGGGCGCGGATAGAAGCGCGGCATGAGCGGAAACACCATCCTGTTGCTCGTGCTCGGGGGCTGCGCGCTGCTGGCGGCCGGCGCGCTCGGCCTGATCCAGTGGCGGATCGCCCGTCTGAAGCGCAACGTCGCCGCCGCGCGTGCTTGGCCGACGGCGCCGGGCCGCGTCCTCGCGGGCAGAATCGACGCGCGCAGCATCGCGCTGCCGCGCGGCGGACGCGCGGTTAGCTTCGGCGCGGTCATCGAATACGAATACGAGGCTGCGGGGCGGCAGCACCGGTCCGCGCGCTACAGCCTCTCCGGCCCGGCCTACTACTCGTTCGAGCGGCGTGCCAAGCGTCTGCTTGCGCGCTTTCCGGCGGGCGCGGCCGTCACCGTCTCCTACGATCCGGCGGCGCCGCATGCCGGCGTGATCGCGCTCGAAGCCCCAGCGATCGTCACGTTCCGCATCGTCTTCTGGTTCTGCCTCGCTCTGTTCGCCTGGCTCTTCGGCGGCGTCCTGCTGTTCGAGCCCGTGCTCGGGCCGCAGCCGCTGATCCGCCTATGAGCGGCGAGGGTGCCACGCTGAAGCTCGGCCGCCGCATGTTCGTCGCGCGCGCCAGCGGTGCGCTGTGGTGGCCGGAGGAGCGCCTGCTGGCCTTCGCCGATCTGCATTTCGAGAAGGGATCGAGCTACGCCGCGCACGGCGCGCTGCTGCCGCCCTACGACACGCGCGATACGCTCCTGCGCATGACGGCCGAGATCGAGCGGCTCGATCCTGCCGTCGTCGTCTGCCTCGGCGACAGCTTCCACGATCTCGGCGCCTGGGCGCGCATGCACGTCGACGATACGGCGCTGCTTGCGGCGCTCGCGCACCGGCGGCGCTGGGTGTGGATCGCCGGCAACCACGACGCCGAGCTGCCACGGTCGCTGCCGGGCGCAGTGGTGGAAGCGTATGAGCGCCGCGGTGTCGTGCTGCGCCACCAGGCCGACGGCGCCGCCGCCGCGGCGGAGATATCCGGCCATTTCCATCCCAAAGTCTCGGTGCACGCGCGCGGCAAGGTCGTGATCCGCCGCGCGTTCCTCGAAGACGGGCGCCGCCTCGTGATGCCGGCGTTCGGCGCCTATGCCGGCGGGCTCGACGCCGGCGATCCCGCGCTGCGCGCGCTGTTTCCGCGCGGCTTTCTCGCCCATGTGCTCGGGCGCACGCGCGTGTTCAGCCTGCGCTCGGCCGATTCGGCCCTGTGATCCACTTCATGAATGGCAGGTGAACGGCTTCACTGCGGGCCGGGGCGGGTTTCGGCATAGTCCGCGTCAG
>CAYZSG010000322.1:0-4286 GCA_964481045.1 uncultured Candidatus Odyssella sp.
GCCCGCGGTCGGGGGCGGCGCCACGCATGCCTGGGTGCAGATCTATCTTCCGGGCGCCGGCTGGGTGGAGTTCGATCCCACCAACGCCATCGTCGGCAATCGCGATCTGATCCGCGTCGCCGTCGCCCGCGACCCCGCCCAGGCCGTGCCGCTGGCCGGCAGCTGGACCGGCGCGGCCGCCGATTTCATCGGCCTCACGGTCGACGTGCGCGTATCGCGGATCTGATAGGCTTGCGTACTATGCTGGCAGCCGTCCCATTTTTGACGCGATCTCCGGCTAACTCCCTCGCTACGCCTCGCATGGATCGACGCATGACGCTCGCCGCCCCGCGCCCCGCATTCCTCGCCGCTTTCGCGGCCGCCGCCCTGCTGGCCGCGCCCGCCTCGGCGCAGCGGAAACCGCCCGAGCCCGCGAAAAAGGAAGAACCAGCGCCCGAGCCCAAGCTGGACGTGGAGGGGAAGGGCGCCATCCTGCAGGGCCTCGACAAGGTGACGGCGCGCATCTCCATCCTCGAGGCCAATGTCGGCCAGACCGTCAGCTTCGGCTCGCTCTCGATCACCGTGCGCCGCTGCCAGCGCAGCCGCCCGGACCAGAAGCTCGAACGCGCGGCGTTCCTCGAGATCGACAACACCGATCCGGCGACGAAGCAGAAGCGGCGCGTGTTCAGCGGGTGGATGTTCATGTCCAACCCCGCCATCTCGGCGCTCGAGCACCCGGTTTACGACGTGTGGGTCAAGGACTGTAAGTAGGCGGAGACCCGCTCGAGCGGGAAGCGCACCGGAAAATCCGCCTTCACGCCGAGCGCGTTCGACAGCATGCGCCGGTAGGTGCGCCGCGGCACCTCGATCGCGCCGAACTGCGAGAGGTGGTCGGTGATGAACTGCGTGTCGAGCAGGCGGTAGCCGCCGGCGATCAGGCGCGCCACGAGATGCACGAGCGCCACCTTGCTGGCGTCGGTCGCGCGGCTGAACATGCTCTCGCCGAAGAACGCGCCGCCGATCGAGACGCCGTAGAGCCCGCCCACGAGCTCGCCGCCGTGCCAGCACTCGACCGAATGGGCGAGCCCGCGCTGGAACATCTCGGAATAGGCGTTGACGATCTCGGCCGTGATCCACGAATCCTCGCGGCCCGGCGCTGGCTCGGCGCAGGCGGTGATCACGGCGCGGAAGGCCGTGTCGCAGCGCACGTCGAACGGCCCCTGGCGCACGGTGCGGCGCAGGCGGCGCGGAACGTGGAAGCTGTCGAGCGGGATGATGCCGCGCCACTCGGGATCGACCCAGTAGAGCTTCCGCCCCTGGCGCGAATCGGCCATCGGGAACACGCCCGCGGAGTAGGCGCGGAGCAGGATCTCGACGTTGAGGCTGCGCTGACTCATGCCCTTTGAGCTACGCACGAATTCCGGCGCCAATTAGGCCCGAGCGGCGCGCGCGGCGCAACGGCGGAATGCGCCGCCGCGCGGCCACGCCGCCGCAACCGGCCAATGCGCGATTGGCGGAGCCGCGAACGGCGCGATAAGCTGGCAATCCGGCTCAACGAACGGCACCGCTCGATGATGTCCCGCCTCGTGCTGCGGCTGCTGCTGGTCTCCGGCCCCGGCAGCTTCGCGCTCGGCGCGATTGCCGCGGCGCTGGCGGCCGGCGTGCAGATGGCGTTCCGCGATTTCTTCCTGCAGGTGCCGTTTCTTCTGTTCTTCCCGGCCACGATCGTCGCGGCGTTCCTCGGCGGATGGCGGGCGGGCCTCACCTGCGCGGCCATCGCCGCACCCACGGCCACGTTCTTCTTTCTCGACGCATCCCCCGGCTTCGCGATCGGGATGGAAGATTGGCTGCGGCTGCTGATCTTCGTCCTGATCTGCCTGCTGATCGTGCTGCTGCTCTGGCTGCTGCAATCCGTCAGCCAGCAGCTCTTCGCCGAGCGCGAGCTGGTGCGGCTGCTGGCGCGCGAGGGAAACCATCGCATCGGCAACAGTCTTCAGCTCGTCGCGGCCACGCTGCAATTGCAGGGCAGGGCCAGCGGCAGCCCCGAAGTGAAGAGCGCGCTCGCGTCGGCGCAGGCCCGCGTTTCCGCGATCGCGCGCGTGCACCGCCGGCTTCACCAGAGCAATCCGGCCGCGACGCTGCCGATCGGCCCCTTCGTCGCCGATCTCTGCAAGGATATCGAGGCGGCCAGCGCAGGCACGCCGGTGATCGTCACCTGCGCCGATTTCGAGCTGCCGGTCGATACCGCCGTCAAGCTGGGGCTGATCCTGAGCGAATTGCTGCTCAACGCGATCAAGCACGGCGGCGCCAACGAGCGCGTGGAGGTGGATTGCGGCCAGGCAAACGGCGCGTTCACGCTGAGAATCTCGGACGGCGGCCTCGGCTTCCCGGCGGGCTTCGATCCGGCGGCGAGCCGGGGCCTCGGCATGATCCTGATCCGGAGCCTGACCGAGGAGCTGGGCGGCCGCGTGGAGTTCCGGCGCGAGGGCGGCCGCACGATCGTTTCGATCGCCGTGCCGAGCCCGGCGGCCGCGAAATAGCGCCGCGCGGGCCTCATGCGAGAATCGGCACCAGCGAAATCACGAGCAATCCGGCCATCGCGCCGTGCCGCGAACGCACGCGACGGCGGTGATCGCCCGATCGAGGATCGCGGCAAGGGCCGGATGCGCCCCTGGTATCTGGCCGGGCGGCGCGCCTGACCGTCGTCATGCAGCGCGCGGAATTGCCTGGGCAGAGGGGCGTGGAAAACGGGATCTGACGCCCCTCCCGCACCGCGACGCACGGTTGCGCTTGAAATGTTCTTGAATAGTTCCATATCCGCCGTCATGGCCCGGATTGGGCCGGCGGACGGCGTCGCGGGTTGCGGTGCCGCGCGGCTATGGGAATCGGCGAGGCTCGATGTGCGCGGCGCTGATGAGAATTGATGAGACTTTGCAGAAAAAAACCGCTCTGGCCATGCCGCGCGCATGTCCCGCCTGTGAGCCGGAATGTGCCGGAATGTCCACGAATGACCACAGATGACTACACGTCACACCCCTCCGGGGGACAGGCCCGAGGAGTGGGGTGCGACGCAGCGCAGGCATCAGCGCCTAGGCGCTCTTCGCGGCGAAGCGCTCGAGCCAGCGGATGTCGTAGTCGCCGTTGATGAAATCCTGCTCGGAGACGAGACGCGCGTGCAGCGGGATCGTCGTCTCGATGCCGCCGATCACGAATTCCTCGAGCGCGCGGCGCAGGCGCATCAGGCATTCGTTGCGCGTGCTGGCGTGGACGATGAGCTTGGCGACGAGGCTGTCGTAATGCGGCGGCACGCGGTAGCCGGCATAGAGCGCCGAATCGACGCGCACGCCCAGGCCGCCCGGCGCGTGATATTCCGTGACGGTGCCGGGCGACGGCTTGAACGTCACGGCGTTCTCCGCGTTGATGCGGCACTCGATCGCGTGCCCCATGAACTTCACGTCGTCCTGCTTGAACGAAAGCGGCGCGCCGGAGGCGATGCGGATCATCTCGCGCACGATGTCGATGTCGGAGATCGCCTCGGTGATCGGGTGCTCGACCTGGAGGCGGGTGTTCATCTCGATGAAATAGAACTCGCCGTCCTGGTAGAGGAATTCGAGCGTTCCGGCGTTCCGGTAGCCGAGCTGTTTGATCGCGGCGCAGCCGATATCGCCCAGGCGCTTGCGCTCTTTCGCGTTGAGCGCGGGCGAGGGCGCCTCCTCGAGCACCTTCTGGTGCCGGCGCTGCAAGGAGCAGTCGCGCTCGCCGAGATGCACGACGTTGCCGTGCGAATCGGCGAGGATCTGCAATTCGATGTGGCGCGGATGGGAGAGATACTTCTCCATGTAAACGGCGTCGTTGCCGAAATTGGCCAGCGCCTCGCGCTTGGCGAGGTTCATCATGTCGGCGAGCTCGGACGAGGCGTTCGCCACCTTCATCCCTTTGCCGCCGCCGCCGCCCGAGGCCTTGATCAGCACCGGATAGCCGATCTCCTCGGCGATCGCCTTCGCCGCCTCGATGTCGGTGACGGCGTCCTCGGTGCCCGGCACGCACGGCACCTTCACCGCGCGCATCGCCTTCTTGGCCTCCACCTTGTCGCCCATCATGCGGATGTGGTCGGGCGAGGGGCCGATGAAGGTGAGGCCGTGCTCCTCGACGATCTCGGCGAACTTCGCGTTCTCGGAGAGGAAGCCGTAGCCGGGATGGATCGCGTCGGCGCCGGTGATGATCGCGGCCGACACGATCGCCGGCATGTTGAGATAGGAGTCGCGCGCCGGCGGCGGGCCGATGCACACGCTCTCGTCGGCGAGGCG